>JANQQZ010000112.1 GCA_028284805.1 Phycisphaerales bacterium | reverse complement strand
TCCACGCGTTGAAGTCGGCGGGCGTCACGATGCCGTCGCCGTTGGTGTCCGCGAGGCAAGCCGGAGTGATCGCGAATCCGACGGACTCGAGCAGACCCGCGAGCACGACGTGGCGCGTGGGCTCGGGCTTGATCGTCTCGAGCGGGATCGCGAGCAGGGCGGTGTCGCCCTCGCCCGGTGCGCCCGTCTTCACGACCGCGGCTGCGCCGGGAACACCCGCGACGTAATCGATGACCGGCGTTGCCGACGGGAGAGCGCCGATCACGTCCGGGCTGTCGACGCTGTAAGCCTCGACGGACAGTCCCCGGTCGAACTCGATGGCAACGCCTTCCAGCGGGGTTCCGGCGATGCCAAAAGCGAAGTCCGTCTGCGCATCGTCGGCGACGTAGATCGCGCCCAGGGTGTTGAAGAGGAACAGGGAACCCGTGTCAAGGACGACCAGGTCGTAGGCGACCTCGGATCCGGTGACGATGAGATCACCGCCGCTCTGGACATAGCCCGAAGCGAGCAACTGCTCGGTGGGATCGAACGTGCTCCCGAAGCTCTCCTGACCCAGCGTCCAGACGACCGTCTCGTAGTTTCCGAGCGCGATATCACCCGCGATGACCGCGTCGTTGTCGGCGGTCTCGATGCGAACGCTCGGGTCGAACGCGTGCAGCGCTTGGGCGGTGCGCACGGCACCGTTGCGAGGGTTCTGGTTGCGAACTCGGACACGGTCCGTCTCACCCGAGAAGTAGGGCTGGCGGACGTTCATGAGGCGATCGAGGCGGTCGTAGCCGTCGACGATGAGTACCGAGGTCGTGCCTCTCCCCGCGGCAACGACTGCGGATGGCGGTGACCAGCCTCCAGCATTCGTGGCGACGATGCGCACAAAGACCGGCGATCCGTCGGCGGGGGTGTCGATCGTCGCGGAGGTCTGCGTCGTCTCGAACCCGGCGTCGAAGCCGAGCCCTCCAGCCGAGGTCTGGACGCGGTAGGTGGTTGCCGGGTCGCCCAGCGCGGGCCCGCTCGGCGGCGCGTCCCAGGCGATCGTCGCGAGGCCGGCCCCGTCGACCGTCACGCGGACACCCTCGACGCGGACCGGCGCGAACGCGATGGGCGTCTGCCCCGCGTCGACCTGGTTGAAGTAGCGCACGAGGCCCTGCGTGGTCGATCGGGCGACGGCCTCGGTGACGGTGCCGTCGCGGAGGAGCTCGGCGTCGAGCTGATTGTCGTGGAAGCCCCGCTCGACGATCGTCGCGTCGAACTCGTTGTTGATGACTGTGTTGGTGATCTCGCCGAACTCCAAGTCCGTGCGGTCGAGGGTGATGGTCGACCGCTGGAACCAGTCGTGCTCGAAGGTGCTGTCGATCAGCGGCAGGTCCTGGTTGATCTCGTCCGCGAGCGTGAAGGCAAGCAGGAACTGGTTGGGCGTCTCGGAGGCGGGGTTGTTGTTGCCGTTGTAGAGCGCGATGACGCCCCGCGCGGTGCCGGTGGCGGCGTTGGAGTGGTGGCTGACGAACACGCGATCGGCGAGCGTGCCCGAGGCCTCGCGGTTCATCTGCTCGGCCCAGCGGGGCGGGGCGGTGACGGAGGCACTGCCGTCGTTGCTGCTGACACGGTACTCGCTGTCGGGGATGCCCTCGCCCCGGTGGGCCTGGATCCAGTAGAGCCCGGCCTCGTCCTCGCGGAGCTGCCCGCTGACGCCCCCGCCCCGGTCGATGTCACCCAGACCGTTGCCGAAGCGGATCATGTCGGCGATGACCACACCCGGTTCGTCAGACCGGTTGCTGATCTCGACGCGGTGGCCCTGCCCGGGCTCGAAGCGGTACGTCCCGAGGTAGACCAGGCCGTTGCCGACCTTGGTGTGATCGACCGTCACCTCGGTCGCGCCGCCTGCGTGCACGACCCGGTAGAGCTGATCGACGCGGTCGAATCCGGCCCGGGTCCACGCGTAGACGGGGTAGAAACCTGCCTCGGTCAGCGTGGGCGTGTAGCTCGCGACCGCTGTCTCTGTCGGCGAGGTCCCCGCGAACCGGTAGGGCACGTCGCCCGGATCCCCGAAGAAGATGGGGCTGACGCTGTCGCTCCAGACGCCTGTGAAGGTCACGCCCGGGTCGTCGTTGTCGAGCACAACCTCGATCGGCTGGTGATCGATCGGACGCAGCGGCACGATGGTCGCGCCGGCGTTCCACAGGCTCTCGGCCTGGATGGTGTGCATGTCCTGGTTGAGCAGATCCTCGACGATCTCGAAGGTCTCGCCCCGCTGCGTGGTCCAGGTGCCGAACCCGAGGTTGTCAGCAGTCCAACCGTGCCCCGCGTGGAGGTACACGATCTTGCCGTCAAGGGCCCCGCTCGGGCGTTCGGTGCCCGGCTGGGCGATCGCGACCGACACTGGCACAAGGGCCAGAGCGGCAAGGATGCAGCGGGCACCGGATCTAGAGATCATGGGTCGTCGGCTCCTGCTCGGCACGCGTCGAGCGCTGCCCCACGGACATTCTTCATCGTCGCGGGCGATCGGCCACTCGGGGGCTCGGGATTTCCTCACCCGCGGGCAGGACGGCCCTGCGACCATGCCGAACCGGCTTCGAAGGCCGTTCGGATCCGGGCCCAGCACTTATCGCACCTCGCGACCCTGATCAGACTCGGAGCTCGCAGATGCGACTCGATCTGCTGCACCGTCGATTTGCCGTAAGAATCTTCGTTGCAGCGAGTTACCTTCCGCGCAACTGCACGACCGTAAGAGAATCGAACTCTGCGAGCGATCTGACATCTGTCCCCACCGGGGCATGTGGCGGTGAGATCGATCAGCTCATGGCCCCACGAAAGTCCGCTCGGTGTGCAACCAAGGACATCCAGAGCAGTTCATCCAGACCCCGCGAACCCAGGAACCGTATCGTGGCATCTGGTGTTCGTTGTCCATCGCGGGTTTGCCCAGGGTGACACCCGCGTCACGATCAGGTACCCGCCGGAGGCTCTCTATGACACGTCGTTCCATCGCCGCAGTTCTCATCGCATCTGCTGGCCTCGCGACCCCGGCCTTTGCGCAGGCCGATGCCGACACGCCGCACGCTGGCATGCTCCGCTACCCCGATGTGAGCACAGGCGAGATCGTCTTCGTGTACGCGAACGACCTGTGGATCGTCTCGCGTGAGGGCGGGCAGGCACGCCCGCTCGCGAGCCCCGCCGGGCAGGAGATGTTCCCCAAGTTCAGCCCCGACGGCACGCGCGTCGTCTTCCAGGGCAACTACGACGGCGACCGTGACCTCTACTCAATGTCGACATCGGGCGGGCTGCCCACGCGCCTGACGCACCGCCCCGGGCCCGAGATGCCCACCGACTGGACAACCGGCGATGACATCGCGTTCTTCACCTTCGCCGACCGCGACGGCATCACCAGCCCGCGGATGTACTCGGTCGGCTCCGGGGGCGGGCTGCCCGCGAAGATGCCCATCGAGTACGGCGCCAACGGCGTGGTCAGCGAGGACGGCACCTGGCTCGCCTACACCCCCTTCTGGCGCGACTCGCGAACCTGGAAGCGGTACAAGGGCGGGATGGCCGCCGACGTGTGGCTCTTCAACCTCGAGACCAACGAGTCGCAGCAGATCACCGACTGGGACGGCACCGACACCATGCCCATGTGGCACGGCAGCACCGTCTACTACCTCTCCGATGCGGGCGATGAGCACCGCCTGAACATCTGGGCGTACGACACCGGCTCGGGCGAGCGACGCCAGATCACCGACTTCGCCGACTACGACGTGAAGTTCCCCTCGATCGGCCCGGGCCCGGACGGGCAGGGGGAGATTGTCTTCCAGCTGGGCGACGAACTCCGCCTCGTTGATCTGTCGAGCGGCGAGAGCCGCGCGATCCAGGTCACCATCCCCGGTGCCCGCCCGGCGCTGCGGCCTCAGGCGGTCGAGGCGGGTGAGAATCTGACCGGGGGCGCGATTTCCTCCACCGGCAAGCGTGCCGTGGTCGAAGCCCGGGGCGACATCTGGACCGTGCCCGCCGAGAACGGGCCGATCCGTCAGATCACGGACACGTCGGGCGCCGCCGAGCGTTCGCCCTCGTGGAGCCCCGACGGGCGTTGGATCGCGTACTTCTCCGACGCCGATGGTGAGTACGAGCTGTATGTCACGCAGTCCGACGGCAAGGGCGAGACACGCCAGCTGACCGATGGCAACCAGACGTTCTTCTTCAGCATCACCTGGTCGCCCGATTCCGAGTCGATGATCGTGGGCGACAAGGCCGGGCGGCTGCTGCTCGTCGACGCCGAGTCGGGAGAGATGACCGAGATCGACCGCGACCCCTGGGGCAACCAGGCCAGCGTGTCGTGGTCGGGCGATTCGCGGTGGATCACGTGGGCGCGGGCAGAAGAGCAGACGCTCAACTCGAGCATCTGGGTGTACGACACCGAGATGGGCGAGACGCACAAGCTGACCAGCGCGTTCTTCAGCGACGCGAGCCCGGTGTTCAGCCGCGACGGCGAGTACCTGTACTACACGTCGAGCAGGCGCTTCGAGAACCCGATGTACGAGGATGTCGGCTCGACGTTCGTGTACGCGAACACGGGCGTGCTGATCGCCGTGCCGCTCACGGAGGAGGTCGAGAACCCCTGGCTGATCGAGTCGGACGAGGAGACCTGGGAAGAGGACGAGGACACCGACGAAGGTGAGGGCGACGAGGAAAGCGAAGAAGGCGAGGAGGGTGAAGAGGGCGAGTCGGACGATGCCGAGGAAGAGGACGCCGACGAAGACGATGCGGAGGCTGAAGGCGAGGACGAAGACGGCGACGAGGAGGATCCCTACGAGGGCCTCGACACCGAGCACCCGCTCTTCGGCGAGTGGGAAGGCACCGCCAGCGGCTTCCAGGCACTGGGCATGCCCGACAACGACATCAGCTTCACCATGACCATCGTCGTTGACGAAGAAGGCAACATCTCCGGCACGTCGGAGTCGCAGGGCGAATCTGATGATCTGGGCGACGTCGTCACTTGGGACGAAGCCAAGGGTGAGTTGTACCGCGAGCGGGCCCAGGGCGGCATCACCGTCGTGAGCCGGGGCACGGTCAACGGCGACACCATGACCGGCACGTGGGAGATCGAGGCCATGGGCGTCTCGGGCACGTGGGAGGCCACGCGTACCACCCGCGAGATCGACGAGGAGACGCTCGCCGAGATCGTCGACGAGGCCGAGGGCGGCGAGGGCGAGCCGGTCGAGATCACGATCGAAGGCTTCGAAGAGCGTGGGATGGAACTCCCGGTTTCGGTCGGTCGCTTCTCGAGCCTGGCGGTCAACGACAAGAACCAGTTGATGTACGTCCGCTGGGGATCGCAGGGCACCCCGCCCGCGATCAAGCTGGTCGACATCTCCGACGACGAGCCGGAAGAGAAGACCGTGCTCGGCGGCGCGGGCGGGTTCGACCTGTCGAGCGACGGCAAGAAGCTCATCGCGGGCGGCGCGGCGGGCTTCGCCATCGTCGACGCCAAGCCGGGCCAGAACTTCTCGAGCACGCTGCCGACCTCGGGCATGCGGAAGATCGTCGACCCCCGCGAGGAGTGGGAACAGATCTTTACCGACGCATGGCGTCGTCACCGCGACTTCTTCTACGTCGAGAACCTGCACGGAGTCGACTGGGACGCCGTCTACGAGCGCTACAGCGCCATGCTCGATGATGCCGCGACCCGCGAGGACGTGAGCTTCATCATCGGCGAGATGATCTCGGAGCTCAACGTTGGACACGCCTACTACTGGGGCGGCGATGTCGAGGGCCAGCCCAGCGAGAACGTGGGCCTGCTCGGCGCGGACTTCGAGCTCGGCTCCGAAACCGACGAGGAGGGCAACGAGGTCTCCGCCTACCGCTTCGCACGCATCTACGAGGGCGGCGCATGGGACTCCGACGCCCGCGGGCCCTTGAGCCAGCCCGGCGTCGATGTCGAAGCGGGCACGTATCTGCTCAAGGTCAACGGCATCCCACTCGATACCGCGCAAGACCCCTGGGCTGCGTTCGTCGGGCTGGTTGGCACAGACACAACACTGACCCTCGCCGACGCTCTCGTCGGTGACGAAGAGACGCGCAACGAGCGCGAGATCACGATCAAGCCCATGGGCGGCGAGGGCAACCTGCGCTACCGCGCGTGGGTCGAGGCCAACCGCCAGTATGTCGAGGAAGCATCCGAAGGGCGTGTCGGCTACATTCACGTGCCCAACACGGGTATCCAGGGGCAGAACGAGCTCTTCCGCCAGTTCTACGGTCAGGCCGGCAAGGAAGCACTCATCATCGACGAGCGTTGGAACGGGGGCGGGCAGATCCCCAACCGCTTCATCGAACTGCTCAACCGCCCGCGTACCAACTACTGGGCCCGCCGCGACGGACGCGACTGGCCCTGGCCCTACGACTCGCACCAGGGCCCGAAGTGCATGCTGATCAACGGCATGGCAGGCTCGGGAGGCGACATGTTCCCCTGGCTGTTCAAGCACCACGAAATCGGCCAGCTCGTCGGCTCGCGCACCTGGGGCGGGCTCGTCGGCATCTCGGGCGTGCCCGGGCTGATCGACGGCGGGTACACCGCGGTCCCGACCTTCGGATTCTACGAGCTCGATGGCACATGGGGCATCGAAGGGCACGGCGTTGACCCTGACATCGCGGTCGTTGATGACCCGAGCGCGCGTGCCGAGGGGCGTGACCCGCAACTCGACGCTGCGATCGAGCTCATGCTCGAGCAAGCCGACGCGAATCCGTACCGACCGGCGGCGCGCCCGAGCGATCCGGACCGCAGCGGTATGGGCATCCCCGACGCCGACCGCTAATCGGCATATCGCCGGACGGCTGTTGTCACGCTGACCGGCACCTCAACGAGAACACAGCGCGAATCAGGCCGGCCCCGAGCAATCGGGGCTGTCCTTTTTTGTCCAAGATCTCGTCACATCGGCGATCGGCAAGCCTTCAGCCTCACGCGCGAAGACACGATCACGCCCGACTACTCACAGAGGTCCCGGACCGCGAGTTCGAGCAGCGAGGCGAACCTGTCGGCAAGGATCGACGATCCACGCCCTTCTTTGGTCGCGATCCCGATCTGTCGTTTCGGAGCGCCCCGACTCAGTGGGTGAAAGCAGAGGCCCCCTCCGCCGTGCATAACGGCGGCCATCTTGGGGATCAGCGACACGCCGAGCCCTGCCTTCACGAGCCCGAAGACGGTATCGAGCTGCCTCGCGTGGCACCGCACCTGGCGGGTCAGATCACGCTGCGCACAGAAGCTCTCGATCTGCGAGCCCAGGCAGTGGATGTCGCTCAGGCTGATGCGAGGGAAGGACCGCAGTTCGCGCAGCGTCAGGTCGCTCGTGGACTCGTACCCGTCCGTGTCGGGCGCCACGACCAGCAGGGGCTCGGAGCCGATCGTCTCGCACCGGATCCGCGAATGCTCGACCGCGGGCGGGCTGAGCACGGCGATCTCGATCGAGTGGTCGTCGAGCCGCTCGAGAAGGGTCTCGGTCAGGTCCTCGTAGACCACGACTTCACAGTCCGGGTACTCCTCGCGCAGTCGGGCGACCACCTGCGGGAGCAGGAACGGGGACATCGTCGGGATCGCCCCAACCGCGAGTCTCCCCACCCCCGACTGGACGGCATCGCCGATGCCCTCACCAACCTCCTCCACGGCCCGCACCGCCCGCTGAGCCCGGGGCAGCAGCAGCCTGCCCTCTTCGGTCAGCACCACGGATCGCCCGACGCGGTCGAACACCGCGAACCCGAGAAGGCCCTCGAGCTTGCGGACGTGTTCGGTCACGGTGGGCTGGGCCAGACCGAGTCGCCTCGCCGCGGCACGGATCGAGCCGGCTTCGGCAGCCGCCACGAAGCAGCGCAGGTGTCGTGTTTCGGGGAACTCGCTCGTGGATGCCATGCGGACTCCGATCGCGGCCGTGCCGATCTGTATTGATCGTGTTTTCCGATCAATAGCATCGTTTCCTTCCGATTGAAACCGATCAAGCCCGGCTCTACGGTGTACGCAGGTAGCACAACGCGATTCACGAAAGCGAGCACACGCATGTCGACCCCCACGGCTTCCACGAACGGCAACGGAACCCCGCCCGCGAGCCGCTGCCCGATGATGAGCGCGAGCGGGCTGACCACGGGAGGCGTCGGGCGGACGGTCAGCGACTGGTGGCCCGACCAGATCGACCTGCGTGTGCTGCACCAGCACTCGGAGCTCAGCGATCCGATGGACCCGGGCTTCGACTACCGCGCCGCGTTCCAGGCGCTGGATCTCGGCGCGGTGAAGCAGGACCTTCACGCGCTGATGACCGACTCGCAGGACTGGTGGCCCGCAGACTACGGGCACTACGGGCCCTTCATGATCCGCATGGCCTGGCACAGCGCGGGTACGTATCGCATCGCCGACGGGCGAGGGGGCGGCGGCGCGGGGATGCTCCGGTTCGCGCCGCTCAACAGCTGGCCCGACAATGCCAACCTCGACAAGGCACGACGCCTGCTCTGGCCCATCAAGCAGAAGTACGGCACGAGCCTCTCCTGGGCCGACCTGATGATCCTCGCGGGTAACGTCGCGATCGAATCGATGGGGCTGAAGACCTTCGGGTTCGGGGGCGGACGCCCCGACCGCTGGGAGCCCGAAGACGGGATCTACTGGGGCCCCGAGACCGAGTGGCTGGGGGACAACCGCTACACGGGCGACCGCGTGCTCGAAACGCCGCTGGGCGCGGTGCAGATGGGGCTGATCTATGTCAACCCCGAGGGGCCCAACGGCAACCCGGACCCCCAGGCCTCCGCGCATGACATCCGCGAGACCTTCGCCCGCATGGCGATGAATGACGAGGAGACCGTCGCGCTGATCGCGGGCGGGCACACGTTCGGCAAGGCCCACTCCGCCGCGATGGCGGCAGAGCACGTCGGCGCCGAGCCCGAGGGTGCCGCGATCGAGGAGCAGGGCCTCGGCTGGCGCAACTCGTTGAACTCGGGGCGCGGCCCCGACACGATCACCAGCGATCTGGAGGGCGCGTGGACCCAGACGCCCACGCGCTGGGACAACGGCTACTTCGACAACCTGTTCAAGTACGAGTGGAAGCAGACGAAGAGTCCGGGTGGCGCTACGCAGTGGGTCCCGACCGACGAGAGCGCCGCGAGGCTTGTCCCGGATGCGCACGATCCGACCAAGACGCACGCGCCGATCATGTTCACGACCGACCTGGCGTTGCGGGTTGACCCCGCGTACGAGAAGATCTCTCGTCGCTTCCACGAGAACCCGGACCAGTTCGCCGACGCGTTTGCCCGCGCGTGGTACAAGCTGACGCACCGGGACATGGGCCCGCACGAGCGGCTGCTCGGAGCGGAGGTCCCGGAACCCCAGCTCTGGCAGGACCCTGTTCCGCCAGTCGATCACGAGCTCATCAACCAAGCCGGCGTCGCGGCACTCAAGCAGCGCATCCTCGCGTCGGGGCTCTCGGTGGCGGAACTCGTCGCGACCGCCTGGGCCTCGGCTTCGTCGTACCGGGGGACGGACAAGCGAGGCGGGGCCAACGGCGGACGGCTGCGTCTCGACCCGCAGCGAGGCTGGACCGTCAACGACCCCGAGATGCTCGAGAAGACCATCCCAGCGCTGGAAAAAGCTCAAGCCGAGTTCAACGCCTCGGCCCAGGACGGCACACGTGTCTCGTTCGCCGACACCGTTGTGCTCGGGGGCTGCGCCGCGATCGAGGAGGCCGCACGTCGGGCCGGGTACGACATCAGCGTCCCCTTCCGTCCCGGGCGGACCGACGCGAGCGAGGCGCAGACGGACGCCGAATCGTTCGCGGTGCTTGAGCCGACGGCCGATGGCTTCCGCAACTACATCTCGCCCGAACACAAGCGCCCCGCCGAGCACCTGCTGATCGACCGGGCCAATCTGCTCACGCTGACCGCGCCCGAGATGACGGTCCTGCTGGGCGGGTTGCGCGTGCTGAACGCCAACACAGGCAAGTCAAGCCTGGGCGTCCTTACCGAACGCCCCGAGTCGCTGACGAACGACTTCTTCATCAACTTGCTCGACATGGGCCTCGAGTGGCGTGTCTCGCCGCGCTGCGAGCACTTCTACGAGGGGCTCGACCGGACCACGGGCGATGTCCGATGGACCGCGACGAGCGTCGACCTGGTCTTCGGGTCGAACTCGCAGCTGCGCGCACTCGCCGAGGTGTACGCGAGCAGCGACGGCGAGCAGAAGTTCATCGCCGACTTCGTCCGGGTCTGGGACAAGATGATGAACCTCGGGCGATTCGACTGAAGCCCGGTCGGGCATCCGTCGTAGCAGCTAACCGGAGTCACGTGCCGCGGCGGTGGTGTCGTTGATCTCGAGGAAACTCTCGAGCTCGATGCGGGGCAGCGGGACCGGCTCTCGCGCGAGCAGAGCCTGGCAGAGCTTGTGCGACGCCAGTTCGGCGAGCTGGCCGACATTCTGACAGACGGACGTGTAGACAGGTGTGCCGAGCAATCTGGCTTGGTCGTCGTCGAAACCTACAACCGCGAAATCCTCTGGAACACGCACGCGGAGCTCGTGCAGGCGGCGCAGCGCGGCGATGGTCGGAACCGGGTCCGCGAAGTACACGGCGGTCGGGGGTTCCCGGAGAGCGATCAGACGCTCGATCGCTGAGACACCTCCCTTCGCGTCGGCCGGGATCGAGAGCATGTAGTCCTGGCGTGGCTCGATGCCGTGCTCCGCCAACGCGTCGAGGTATCCCAGCCGGCGCTCGGTGTGATCGTAATCATCAACGAAGTTCGTGCAGAAGGCGATGCGCCGATGCCCGAGATGAATGAGGTGGTGTACGGCCTCGCGGCTTGGTGTCCGGCTGTCGACGCAGATGTACCCGACACCCGGGTGATCGTGCTTGTGCGCGAGCACGACCGCGGGCACGCCGCACTCGGCCAATGCATCCATGAAGCGCGGCGAGTGGTCGTCGGTGCGGACCGCGAGCGCCCCGACACCGCACTGCTCGACGAACGATCCGAGTGAGTCGGGCTGCGATCGGTGGTCCAGGTTCAGGAGGACCAGGTTCGTGCCACGCCCCGTCGCGATGCGTGCGAGGCCCGCCCAGATGGTCGCGTCGAAGCCCGAGAAGCGTGGGCCGCTCGTCGCATTCACGAAGAGACATCCGAGCGCACCGATGGTTTGCTGCGACGCGCCTTGTTGCGATTCCTGGATCTGGGTCATCGCTTCGGAGACCAGTTGGCGTGTGCGGGTGCTGACCACATCGGGGTTCCGCAGCGCACGCGACACACTCGCGGGCGAGACACCCGCGAGGCTCGCGATCTCTCGGACCGTTGCTGGGGGGCTGGATGCATTCACTCGTTGGGTTCTCGCATCACGCGGCCCGGGCGAGCCCGGCCGACCTGCTCTGGCCCGGTGTCGCCGCTGACACCGGTCACTCACCAAGCCCGACGGCATCGCGGGGCGACACCGCCGAGGAAGTCAACGTTCAGCGGCGACGCCTCGCACAGCACAGACCGCCTGCAGCAAGGACCCCGAGACCCGCGGGGGCGGGCACCACCGTCAGCGAGGCTCCGAACACAAAGGCGTTCTCCTGCCCGCCCGCGGTCGACACGACGTTGTCGTACTGGATGATGGGGCGGACGAACATGGTGCCCGCGGGCGCAACCGCGGTCATCGAAAACGACAGCCCGTCGCCCGTTGTCGCGAGCGAGATCGGCGTGAGCGCGTCGCCGATCTTCGTAGCGTCATCGCCCTGGAAGAACTCCAACCCGAAGCGGTAGTTGGCGTCGATGTTGCTCTCGAGCCGGACGTCGAGCAGGTCGAACTGGTACTCCACGCCTTCCGCGCCGGCGATACCGACCTGGAAGACCCCGCCGAAGTTGCCCGGGTTTTCGGAGAAGAAGCTCGCGTGCCCGTTGGGCCCAAAGAAGGCGTTGAATCCCGCGGCACCGAAACTGCCCCAGTTGTCGCCGTAGTTCCCATCGAGATCGAGGTCCTCGAATCCGGGGTTAACAAGCAACTCCTGGGCGTGGACGCCAAGCCCCATCGCCAGCGCGAGTGCTGTCCCGATCGCTCTCGTGTTCATGTCTCTCTCCAGTCTCTCTCTGCAGTTGGCGGGTCAACGCACCCGCGCTCTCGAACCAATCGCCGTGCCGGCCCATCAGCCGGCGCGGCGTCACAGTCGAACCGTCACGGGCAGCCGTTGTTGAAGTTCAGGATCCAGGCGTTGAAGTCGGCGGGTGTGCACAACCCGTCGCCGTTCTGGTCGCAGGCGGGAGACTGCGTATTGAACGCGATGATCCAGGCGTTGAAGTCCGAAGGCGTCAGAGCGCCGTCGCCGTTGGTGTCGCCGACGCAGGGGGCCGCGTCCGCGCGGGTCACGGACATGTCGTCGATGCTCGCCGCCCGATCGGAGCCGGTCGAGACGGCGCCGGAGAAGATCACGATCGGACGAACGACCGAAGCATTGGCCGGGGCCTCGGCCGACATCGAGTACGCCAGATAGCCCGCGCCAGGCACCTCGCTCAGCGGCTCGAGCACTGCGGACACGAGCGTCTCGTCGTCGGCTTCGTAGAACTCGAGACCGAACTGCGTGACCGCGTCCCACGAGGTCTCGAAGGCCGCGTTCAGGTTCAGCTCGTAGGTCTCCCCCACCACCGCGGGGATGCCCGTCTGGAACACGCCCCCCTCGTTGCCCGCGGTGTCGCCGAAGAGCACGGCATGACCTGCACCGGCGGCCGGGAAGAAGTCGGCGAACCCCGCCGCGCCGAAGGTGCTCCAGAAGTCACCGACCTGCCCGTCCCCGACGATGTCCTCGAACCCTGGGTTCAGCGCGCGCTCGGAGACGACCTCTCGCAGGATCACGTTGTCGACGGTCGCCGCGCGAGACACGCCCCCCGTGAGCACGAAGTCGAAATCGACGAACGGCCTCACGTACGCGGTACCCACTGGCGCGACACCCGCGACGCGGTACCGCTTGTACCCGTCGCCCCGCGTCGCCAGAGCCGGGAGATCGAGGACGGTCTCGCCGAGCTTGGTCGCGTCGTCGGCCGCGTAGAACTCGATCGCGAGACGAGCTGCCGCGTCCCAGCTCTCCTCGAACTGGATGTCGGCGCTGACCTCGTACTCCTGTCCGTCGATCGCCGGGAGCCGGAGCTGGAAGATACCGCCCACATTGAAGATGTTGTCCCCGAAGAGCACGCCGTGCCCCGGGTTGCCGCTGCCGAAGAAGTCGAGCAAGCCTGCGGCACCGAAGGTGAACCACCCGTCGCCAAACGTGCCGTCGCCGTCCAGATCGAGGAAGCCCGGGTTGGTGGTCCGGTTGTCGCCGACAGCGATCTCACGCAGCTCGGCATTATCGAAGGCTGCTCCACGCTGGGAGCCGCTCGACCCGACGGTGTCGAACTCGACGATGGGCCGAACGAACGCGGTGCCCGCGGGAGCCACGGCAGCGATCGCGACGGCGTCGTACCCGGTGCCGTTCGACTCGATCAGCTCGATCTTCCGCTCACCGATCTTGGTCGAATCGTCGGCGGCATAGAACTCGAGCCCGATGAGCGTGCGCGCGTCCCACTGGTCTTCGTACAGCGCCCGGATCGTGAACAGGTACTCCTGCCCTTCGGTCGCGGGAATGCCTGCCTGGAAGATACCGCCCGTGTTGCCAAGTTGATCGCCGAACAGGAAACCGTGCCCGACGTTGTCATCGCCGAAGAAATCGACCAGTCCCGCGGCTCCGAAGGTGCCCCACGCATCTCCGAAGTTGCCGTCGAGGTCGGTGTCCTCAAAGGTCGGGTTGATGATCAGGTTCTGGGCCGTCGCGGCGCCGGTGAGGCCCGTGACGCCAAGGACCGCCGCGATTGTTGTTGCTTGAAAACGCATCTCTCGAACTCCTCCTTCTGCACCGACCCGGTCAGGGCGTCGGCGCGACCACCACTCCGTCAAACTTCACCGCGCCGTCCCGCGGGCCGGACGCTGCCGGCACACAGGTCAGGCGGAGCCTGGCTTGTCCCTCGATCGCGCCGAAGGTCAGGCCGATCCTGCTGAACACGTCACCCGTTTCGAGCTGACTCACTGGGAACCGCTGGCGCGCGATCACACGGGTCGGGCTTCCGACCGTTTCGACCGAGAGCTCGACCGACTCGGCGAGGCGCGCGCCCCCCGGAACGGGGTCGCGGTTGACGAACACCGAGAAGTCGTAGCGTTGCCCGGGTGTGAGCCCTGAGACGACCTGCGTGACCGACGATGGCTGTGCGCTGGTCACCTGCCAGTGGCGATAGCCGAGCAGGCTGGAACCGTCGCGCACAGGCGTCCATCCGGTTTCACGCCCGAGCTGCCCCCCCTCGATCGACCACGACGACAGCCCCGACCCGCTCCCCATCTCGAACGACGTGTTCGTCGCGAGATTCCCCGGTGCCGGAATCGTGACCGGGGGCGGAACGATCCGCTGCACCGAGAGCGACGGGTTCACGAACGGCACGCGCGTCATCACCCGCGACGAGTTGCCGCACACCGCCAGCCCGACCTCGGGCGACGCCCCGAGCGAAGCGGATTCGGACACCGGGATCTGCTCCCACTGGCCATCGACATCGGTGAGCCACAGCTCGAGCACACCACCGATCCGCCCGACCGCGAGCCCGACTGGCAGCGTGCGGGTCGCGATGATGCGCTGCGTGGTCGAGGCCCCATCGCTCGGGCGGCTCTTGACGAACACTCGCCCGTCCGGGAAGACCCCGATGAACAGATGAGCTGCACCGGGTGCAGTCGACGCACGTGCCATCACGCCGACCTGCGCGAACGAGCGGAGCGAATCGATCGAAGGCACCACCACCGACATGTAGAAGTTCGACCCGACGCTGTCGTGCACGAATCGGAAGCTGTCGGCGGTGCCCGCGACATCGAGCCCGCCTCCGGTCACGTCGTACTCGATCGTGGGCGAGAGCCCCTCCCCTCCCGCGAGCACGCCGGCGCCGATATCGGTGCCCGTCCAGCCCGGAAGCCCGCCCGTGCGCGACGGCACGAACCACGCCGGATCCACCGCGGGCAGGGGCAGCGGGGTCGGATCGTTCAGCTCGTCGACCAGTTCCTGGTCGATCTCGAGCGGCATGGTCGCGAGCGACTCGAAAGCGGCCTCGATCGCCGCCTTGCTCCCGGTCCGGATGTCGGGCAAAGGCCAGGGCCCGGCGTTCGCGACGACCGACCAGTTGTTGGGGCCGATCCCCGTGGACGACTCGATCCGCTTGTAGGCCCACATGAAGGCGTGGAGCCCTTCTTGCGCGGCCGCGTCGTAGAGCCCACGGATCGCCGAAGCGCCCCCCGCAGTTTCCCACAGCGGGTTGAACTCCCCAACGAGGAACGGCGAGTCGGTCTGATCCGACCAGTGATCGGCGAACCCGAACGTGCCCGCCGCGAGCCGGCTCTGTGTTGCCATGGTGCGATCGTCGGAGGTGAAGACGCCGTCGTAGTAGTGCTCGGTGAACCCGGTGCCGCCCCAGCCCCGCGCAGTCGGATCGCCGTAGAACTCGATCCCATCGAGCGAGCCCGGCGCGAAGATGGCCCGGTCGGGATCGATCAGACGGATGGCCTCGACGCAGCGGCCCACGATCTCGATCAACTCGGCGCTGTAGTCCGTCGTGAAGTCGCCGTAGGGCTCGTTGAGCAGGTCGTAGCCCGCGAACGCGGGCTCGTTCTTGTACCGTCGTGCGATCCGCTGCCAGAGCCAGGCGAGGCGTTCCTTGTTCTGGTCGTTGAACCAGAGGTCGTTGGCGGTCCGGTCGCCGCTGGGCTGATCGAGGCTCTGGCCGCCGGGCGCCTCGTGCACATCGAGCACCACGTACAGCCCGGCCTGTCTTGCCATCGCGAAGAGTTGGTCGAGCCGGTCGAACCCGCCCTGCAAGGCGCCGAACGGGTTGTCGTCGCGCTCGAAGAGCCTGTAGCTGATCGGGACGCGGATCGCGTTGAACCCGAACGACGCGATCAGATCCGCGTCGCGCTGGGTGAACCAGCCGTCCCGTTTGACATCCATCAGCCGCTCGGCCTCGGCCTGGCCGAACCGCGCCTCGAGAATCCCGACGAAGGTCGCCTGATCCGGGAAGACGCCCTCGTCCAGTCCGAGCATCCAGGTCTCGGTGAGGAGCCAGTTGCCGACGTTGATCCCCCGGAGCACGACCGAGGCGCCCTGCTCGTCCACGAGATTCCGACCCTCGACGCGGAGGCGTGACAGTTCCTGCGCAGAGGAACCGAGCGTCACGAATACCGCAAGAGCAAGCGCAACAGCCTTCACCGCGTCCACCCCCGGTTGTTGAAGGTGTTGATCAGTTCGTTGAACGGGTTCTCGCTCTCTTCGAGGTACGTGCCGACGTCTTTCGGCGTGGCGTGCCCGTCGAGGTACGACACGCCGAGGCCTCCCGCGCCCTCGCCGTGCGGGAACTCTTCGGGCTCCCAGTCGCCGAAGGCCATGTCATACGTCAGCACCGCTTCGGACGAGTTTCTCGCGTCCGACACGCGGCGCGGAACAGAGCGGAACCGCAACGGGTCGACGGGATCGCGCGAGAACTGCACGATGACCGGCCAGTTGTACCGGTACTGCATCTGCTCCTTGCGCCGCAGCCAGAACTGAGCGAACGGGTCGTCCTCGTCTGCCGCGATCGGGAAATCCGGATCGATGTCGTTGCCGTTGCCCTTGCCTCGCTCGACCGAGGGGCAACGCAACGACTCGGAGAAGTTGCCGTCTCCTTCGGCACCATCGAGGTAGGGAATCAGCACGTCCTGCAGGTAGGGGAAGTCTCGGACCGGCGAATCTTCCTGCCCCTCGGTCTGGAGCGTTCGGCTCACGGGAAGCCGTCCACGGTTGTCATCCGCGTAGAGCATGATCGCCAGAGCTTGCTGCCGCAGGTTCGAGAGACACAGCGTCCGCTCGGCCGACGATCGTGCCTTGCCCAGCGCGGGCAGCAGGATGCCGATCAGCAAGGCGATGATCGCGATTACGACGAGGAGTTCGATCAGCGTGAACCCTGCCGAGCCTCGCACGCCCCGAGCGGTGAGAACCAGACCACGACCGGGGCCTTGCGAGGCGGCCCGCATCGAGCACGCGTTGGAATCAGTCCAGACGTCCATCCAGCATCTTCTCGCTTGCAAGGCCCAGCCCGCTTTCGAACCAGGCTCGGGATCAGACCGGCACATGAGGTCGAGACGCAGCGCAGAGCCGGGAAAGGGCCACCTCTGGGTGTAAAGGGTGCCTGCTGCGAATCGCACCATTCTGCAACAAATGAAACAAATACTGAGCAAATTGTTTCATATCGTATCACACGTGCTCAGCCGACGCAATCACAACCCTGCAGGTTGTTGATATGGCTCTTGATACGATCAAAAACCTATCAAAATTCCCCCCGTAAGACGAGACCGGCTCGCAGGAATGAAACGGGCGTAGTCGCCCGGAGCACACGCGGTCAGCTCAGCCGGGCCGCTCGGGTGAATACGCTGTGATCGATGAAGTTCAGCACCGCCCAGGTCCTCGTCTTCTTCCAGGAACGGCGGACACAGCGCAACATCCGTTCGCTCGCGAAGTTCGTTCTGGTGCTGACAGCCCTGGTGGTCGTCTACAGCGTCGTCTTCCACTTCATCATGGAGCACGAGGGCCAGGACCACACCTGGATCACGGGGTTCTACTGGACGCTCACCGTGATGTCCACGCTCGGGTTCGGGGACATCACCTTCGAGAGCGATCTGGGGCGCGTCTTCTCCATGGTGGTGCTCGGGACCGGGATCATCTTCCTGCTTGTGCTGCTCCCCTTCACGATCATCCAGTTCTTCTACGCGCCGTGGGTCGAGGCCGTCGCGGCGGCGCGGACCCCCCGCCAGGTCGCAGAGGACACCGCGGGGCACGTGATCCTCACCCGTCACGACGCGGTCACCGAGGATCTCATCGCGAAGCTCGAGAAGTTCGGGCGGGGCTACGTGCTGCTCGTTCCTGATTTCGACGACGCCTCACGTCTGCACGACATGGGAGTCCGCGTGGTCTACGGCCCATTGGACCTGACCTCGACCTACTCCTCGGCGCGGGCCGAAGCCGCGGCGATGATCGCGGCGACGAGCGACGACGTGACGAACACCAACGTGGCGTTCATGGCCCGCCAGGTCGCGCCCGATGTCCCCATCGTGGCGACCTCTACGAACCCGACGGCAACCGCGATCCTCGAGCATGCCGGCGCGACCGGCGTCTACCAGCTCGGCGAGATGATGGGGCGGGCGCTCGCACGCTGCATGGTCGGAGGCGATGCGGTCACGCACGTCGTCGGGCGGATCGACGGGCTTCTGATCGCTGAGGCCAACGCGCACCGCACGCCCCTGGTCGGGAAGACCATCCGCGAGAACCGCCTCACCGACCTGGGGGTGAGCGTCATCGGGCTCTGGGACCGCGGCGAGTTCCGTCCCGCCACGCCGGACACCGTTGTAGCCGAGCACGCGATCCTGCTGCTCGCGGGCTCACAGGATCAGCTCACGAGCTACGACGAGGCGTTCGTGATCTACAACGTATCGGTCAAGCCCGTGCTGATCATCGGGTTGGGCAGCGTCGGTGCCGCCGCCGGCGCAGCGCTCTCGGAGCGCGGCGTGGAATGGATGGCGGTCGAGCACGATGCAAGCCGGGCCGACCAGACCGGTGCGCTGCGGGATCGGATCATCGTTGGCGACGCCACCGATCCGGCGGTCCTCGAACAGGCCGGGCTGCACGACGCTCCGGCTGTGCTTGTGACCACGAACGACGACAGTCTCAACATCTATCTCACGATCTACTGCCGCTCGGTCAGGCCGGACATCCAGATCATCAGCCGGTCGACGCTCAAGCAAAACACCGAGACGCTCCACAAAGCGGGCGCCGATTTCGTTCACTCCTACGCGTCCATGGGCGCGACCAGCATCTTCAATCAGTTGATGGGCGACCGGATCGCGACGGTCGCGGAAGGGCTCGACGTCTTCCGCAGGCCAGTGCCGCCCTCGCTCGACGGGCGGTCGCTCCACGAGTGCGGCGTGCGCGACCGGACGGGATGCACGATCATCGCGCTGCGCGACCCGGAGGGGGGCCTGACCGCGAACCCCCCCGCTTCTGCCGTGCTGCATGCGGGCCAGGAGATGGTGCTCGCGGGCGGGACCGAGGCCGAATCCCGATTCCTCGAGGCCTACGGCGTCGGCTCCGTCGAGGGCGATCGGCGGGCGCCAACCAACTGACCGCACACGCGTCCCTCGGCCCAATCCCACAGGGACCAGCAGAAATGTGACCGGTTCGTGTCCACCCGTACTCGCGGCGTGCGGTGGTACTGGTGATGGAGCCGCCCGTGCGGCGCCCGGAGCCATGTGCTGGGCCGCGTGCCCAGGAACCCGGAGAAGCAAATGGATACTGGCATCAGAATGGGACTTCTCGCCTCGGCGCTCTCCGCTTGTCTCACCGCAGGCGCTCAGGTCAACGACGACCGACTGTGCGCCGACCAGAACGGCGACAGCATGGTGACGCCCGCCGATTTCAGCGCCTGGATTCTCAACTTCAATACGGGCAGCGACATCGCAGACGTCAATCAGGACGGACAGGTCTCGCCGGCCGACTTCAGCGCCTGGATCCTGGCCTTCAACCAGGGCACCGAGGGACCGGGCTGCCCGGTCGAGATCGCGTCGGGCGTGCAAGTGCAGGGCTCGATCTCGTACCTCGGTGATAGCGACGTCTTCTACATCGATGCCGATGCGGGCGAGGACATCCGTCTTGCTGTCAGCGAGCCGGGGGTCGACACCGACCTCTACCTCTACGTCGCCATCTACGCGCCCAACGGCGACAACCTTGCGCACGACTGGCACTTTTCGGGGACCGATCTCACCGCGGCAAACGTCCCCGTGTCGGGTCGGTACGCGATCGTCGTCCGAGATCTCAACGACGACGCCACCGGGGCCTACACGATGACCGCGATCGTGCCCGACAGCCAGGCCGACCTCGGTAATGTCGATCTCCCCAGCGGGACGTCGGTGACAGGAACCATCGGCTTCGGCGACATCGACACCTTTACCATCGATGCCGACGCGGGCGACGACATCCGCGTCGCCATCAGCGAGCCGGGGGTCGACACCGACCTCTACCTCTACGTTGCCATCTACGCACCCAACGGCGACAAACTCGCGCAAGACTGGCACTTCTCGGGAACCGACCTCACCGCGGCA
>JANQQZ010000101.1 GCA_028284805.1 Phycisphaerales bacterium | reverse complement strand
GAGCCATCGGTCGTCGACGGGCAGGAGCGCGAGGACGACCGCGGCGGCGGCGAAGAGGCCCGCGGCGTAGACGCGGGCAACCCCGACCGGCACCGCGCCACTCGCGATGGGACGATGCCTCTTCCGGGGGTGGTTGGCATCGGCCTCGCGGTCGGCGATGTCGTTGAGGACGTAGCAGCCGCTGGAGGCGAGCCCGAAGGCGACGAAGATGCCCGCCGCCGCCAACGCGATCGGGGGGGTGAACTCGATGCTGCCGTGAACCAGGGCGTAGATCGGGCCGATAAGGACGAAGACGCCCTTGCCCCACTGTGTCGGCCGGGCCAGCTTGATCAGGGCCGGTAGCATCGGAGAGTGTGTCGGCATTCGAGGCCATAGTACTCGTGGGAGGTTCCGGGGTTCGGCGTGAGCATGGGTGACGGAGCATCCCGGAGCCTGAGGTCGGGCGTGAACGCATCGCTGGTGGTGGTGGCTGCGGGGTGGCTGCTCCAGGCGGCGGTGCTGCTGGGCCCGGGCGATCCGATCGGGCCCGCGGTGGTGGACGAGCGTGCGTTCCACCGCGTCGTGATCGATCGGTTCGCCTCGGAGCTGCCGCGGCCCGAGCTGAGCGACTACGCGGTGGCGAGCGCGCCGGGGTACCACCTCGCGATGGCGGTCGTCGTCCGGGTGTTTGATCCCCCCTTGGACGTGCTGCGCCTTCTGAGCGGTCAGTTCGCGGTGCTGCTGGCGGCGAGCGTGGCGTGGTGGTGCGCGGTGCGCGTCGGCGTCGGGTGGGCGCTGCCCATGGGGCTCGCGGTCCTGCTGGTCGATTCGATGGCGTCGCAGGCGGTGCTGCTTCTGCCCGAAGCCGCGGCGTGGCTTCTGGTGTGGCTGCTGCTGGTGCAGGTGCTCGGGCGCGCGTGCGGGTGGCGTACGTGGGCGGCAATGGGGGCGATGCTGCTCGCGCTTGTGTTCGTTCGCCAGGTGCACCTCTGGGCAGCGGCGTTCGTGTGGATGGTCGGTTGGCTCGGGCCCAAGGAAGTGGGCGGCGAGGACCGCCTCATGCCCGGGCTGGACGAGCTGCGTGCTGGCGAGCGTCTGCCTCGGCTTGGTGCGGCGGCGCTCGCGACGCTTCCGGCGTTCGGGCTCGTGGGCTGGATGTTCTGGCTGTGGGGCGGGCCTGTGCCGCCCTCGTTCCAGCAACCCGAAGGCGTGCCCGGGGGATCCGTGCACAGCGGGGGCAACGCGGCGACGCCGGCGCTGGTGCTCTCCACATTCGGGATGCTCGGGCCCCTGCTGATGCTGCCTGTGCTGGACGTGCTTCGTGTGCGTCCGGACCTCCGCGGGCGTGCGGCGCGGCTGGCGGGGCTTGGAGTGTGCGTCGGTCTGGTGGTCTCGCTCGCGGTGGCGACGGTCTACGACCGCGATGCCGGGCGGTGGACGGGGCTATGGGACCAGACGTCGCGTCTGCCGAGCTTCGCGGACCGGTCGCTGCTGATCGCCGGGCTGAGCATGGTGGGCGGCGGGCTGCTCGGGGCGGCGTTCGGCGTGCTCGCCTCGCGCGATCGGCTGCTGCTGAGTGGGACGCTGTTGGCGTTCACCGCGGCGCAGTCCGCCAACCAGCAGGCCTGGATCCGCTACGTCGAGCCGATGGTTCTGTTCGTGATCGCGGCGGTAGTGACGAAGGCAGTGCGCCGGGCCGGCGTCCGCCCGAGCGGGTGGACGCTCGTGGGGGCTTGGATCGCGGTCACGTTCGTGGCGCTCCGGTCGCTGCCTGACCTGCTGGCGGGCGTCCGCTAATCCGGGTTCCGGTTCCCGGGTCGGATTTGTGGCGGTATTCCGGACCCATGACACACTGAATTTCCGTGGATCACACCGAATCGTCGAACCGCGAGTTGTGTGTCGGCGAAGCGCGGGTACATTCTTCTTAAGTCATTTGTCAACATTGACTTATGCGTGTTTCTGTTCTCGGACTGCCTCCGAGAAGCTGCGGGAGATCTTGGCATGGTTCGTTCGACCATCTGTGCGGCCGGTGTGGCGGGCATCGTCGTGGGCTCCGCGACTGCGGACATCACCGACTTCAGCTCGTTGCAGCACGGGCAGATCATCCAGGCGTCGACCTTCGCCGACGCTGGCATGCTGATCGAGGCGACGAACTTCCAACTCGTCGGTGCGATGCCGATGGTGTTCGACACCACGTTCATCAACACCGCCGATCCCGATCTCCAGGGCCCGCCCTGGGCAGGTGGCAACCTGCCCACGGACACGATCCTCGGCAACGTGGTGATCATCCCCGAGAACCTGGTCGACGCCAACAACGACGGGATCGTCGACAGCCCCGACGATGAGGGCGCACGCCCCGCGGGCGAGCTGACGTTCCGCTTCGCCGACCCGATCGCGAGCTTCGGCTTCGACGTCGTCGACATCGAGGGCGTGGTGCAGGAGCTGACCACCATCGACTTCATGGCGGACGGCGGCATTGTCGGCACGCTGAGCTTCGATGACTTCGACGACGCGCAGTCGGCCTTCTACGACCCGACGATCGCGTTCGGCAACAACACCATCAACCGCGTGCAGCCCGTGCTCGCAAGCACCTTCGGAGTGGCGGGCTTCAACAGCGTCGTGATCAACCTGGGCGGCTCGGGCGCGTTCGACAACGTCGTGACGACTGTGGTGCCTGCACCGGCGAGTGTTGCGATGCTCGTGGTCGCGGGCGCTGCTGCGGGGCGCAGGCGTCGCGACTGAGAGCTAGCTGTCCTCCGGCAGCTCGGGCCAGTGGCGGTACTCGTACATGCCCTTGAGACCCAGGTCGTGCTTCCAGCAGGCGATGGTGTGCTTGATGGAGTAGCCGCGCCCGCACTCTGGGCAGTCACCCTGCATGGGCAGGCCTTTGAGGGGGAAGAGGCAGTTGCCGCAGGCACGGCCTTTCTCGCGTTTGACAAGGCGGGTCATCGAGTGCCAATTGAACGCAAGCGGGGCAACCAAGGACATGAGCACAAGCAAGATACCCAGGTGCCACCAGAACGACGCATCGAGACGGTGGACAAACACCATGCCGAACGTAGCCCATGCGAGCATCGCGATCTGGATCGGCCAGAAACGCTGTCGATGACGCCGGCACCACGGGTGTTTGGTGTGCCACAACCACATGGTTGATAATAGAAAACCCCCGCTCACGCGGGGGGTTCGTGTGTTCTCGATTGTTCGCGAGTTTACTTGCTCGTCGCCCACTCGATGAGGATGTCGGCGACCTCGGGGCGGGTGAACTCGCCGGGCGGGCGCTCGCCGTTGCCCAGCATCTCGCGGACCTTGGTGCCCGAGAGGAAGATCTGATCGCCCTCGAGCTTGGGGAAGGTCTTGCCCGAGACCATGCCCTGGGCCTTCTTGCTGAAGGCGGCGTGCTCGAACTTGAGCGGCTCGATGGCGAGGTTGGCCTCGTCGAGCTCGTCGAAGATGTTCTGGGCGTCGTAGGTGCCGTAGTAGCTGCCGACGCCCGCGTGGTCGCGCCCGACGATGAAGTGGGTCACGCCGTAGTTCTTGCGGACGACCGCGTGCAGGATGGCCTCACGCGGGCCGGCGTAGCGCATCGCGGCGGGCATGACGCTGAGCATGGTGGTCGCGTCGACGAAGTAGTCCTTGATGAGGGTGTGGTAGCAGTTCATGCGGACATCGGCGGGGATGTCGCCCGGCTTGGTCTCGCCCACGAGCGGGTGGATGAGCAGGCCGTCGGTGATCTCCTGGGCGCACTTGCAGAGGTACTCGTGGGCGCGGTGGATCGGGTTGCGCGTCTGGAACGCGCTGACGGTCTTCCAGCCCTTGGCCTCGAAGGCGGCGCGAGTCTGCGCGGGGGTCAGGCGGTGGTCGAGGAAGGCCTCGGGGCCATCGGGATCGACGCAGACGGTGACGACGTCGATCGGGCCTGCGAGGCAGGTGTCGCCCTCGGCCTTGACGGCCTCGGCACCGGGGTGCTGGCCGTCGTCCTCGGCGCCGTTGAAGAAGATGGTGGCTTCGGCGGCGCGGTCGTGGTCGTAGACCTCTTCGATGGTCATGATGGCCTGGAGCACGCCGTTGGGTGCCTTGAGGGCGACCTTGCTGCCGACGGCCGGGGCATCGGCCTTGTCAACGCTGAGCGTGATCGGGATGGGCCAGATGTTGCCGTCGGCGAGCTTGATGCCGCTGATGACGCTGTCGAAGTCGGCCTTGCCCATGAAGCCCGTGAGGGGGCTGAAGGCACCGATGCCGATCATCTCGACGTCGCAGGACTGCTTGGCGGAGAGGGTGATCGAGGGGAGGCCTTCGGCTTCCTTGATGGCGGCGTCGCGGGCGGCGCCCTCGAGGACGCGGTTGACGAGCGTGCCGCCGTGCGGCTGGATGAGACCTGACATAGACGAGGCTCCCCTCTGGTGTTCGGCCCATGGCCGGGCGACCTGTATATCCGTTGAGCCAGTCCACCACCGGCTGCGTGTCATGGTAGGCGGCAGGGAATGCCGCTTCGAAAGACAGACATCGGCTGTTGTGTCGATTTCGCGTGTGCCGTACTGTCCGTGATGCGGGTGCCCTTGTCCGGGCCCAAGCCGCGTGATGAGGAGAGAACCCGATGCGTTTTGAAGTTGATGGCAGCGGCCGCGCCGCTCGTTGTGTGCGGTTGTGCGCCGCGATCCTGACCGTGGCTGGCGCGAGCATCGCGAGCGCAGAAACCACCTTCACAGCGGATGTGCTCGTCGCGGACGGCGAAGTGCTCGTCATCGACGACTTCACCACGTTCGAGGGCGAGCTGCGGATCGAGGGGGGCGGGCTCGTGCTCGTCAATCCCGGCGATTGGACGATCAACATCGAAGGATCGCTGGTGATCGCGGGTGAGGAGGGCAATCCGGCGGAGATCCGAACGGTCGATGGCGAGTGGAACGGCATCGAAATCGACTTTGGTGCAACCGCAGAGATCTCGTGGGCAGTGATCGACGCATCGAACGCGACCACGATCAGTGTGTTCGGCGGGCCGTTCTCGATGGAGGAGACAACCATCGCCGATCCGTCGAATCTGATGAACCCGATCGGCGACCGCGAGGTGATCTTTGCGCAGGCAGGGCCTGTGAGCATCGATCGCTGCACCTTCGGCCCGTTCGTCGGCGCAGCGGGTGCTTTCGCAACGACGCCCGGCGCGGACGGCGCGGATGGTGGTGACGTTTCCGTGATCACGGCGACGAGGTTCGATGAGCTTTCGGTCACGCGATCGCTGTTCGTTGGCATCCGCGGCGGGAACGGCGGACGCGGCGCCGACGGCGTGGGCGGGCAGACCGGTGCTCCGGGCATGGACGCGCCGGCGGGCTCCGGCAACGACGGCCAGAACGGGCAGGTTGGCCAGAACGGCTTCCCGGGAGGCAACGGCGGGAACGGCGGCGATGCCGTCATCGTGGAGCTCAGCAACGTCAATGAGCCGTTGATCGCGCAGAACATCATCGATCGACCCCGGGCCGGAAACGGGGGACCGGGCGGAACAGGCGGCCAGGGCGGCAGGGGCGGCCGAGGCGGCGACGGCGGGAGCAGCGTTGCCTTCAGTGACGGGGGCGACGGAGGCAGCGGCGGGCCCGGAGGGAACGGTGGTGCAGGCGGTAACGGCGGCGCGTCCGGCGATATCGAGATCGTGCAGTACGTCACGTTC
>JANQQZ010000081.1 GCA_028284805.1 Phycisphaerales bacterium | reverse complement strand
GTGGGCGACCGCCTGGTGCTCGAGATGCTCGAGGCCGGCCAGCCCGTGGGGCGGATCGCCTACCGTCGCGACCGCTGATCCCGTCGCCTCCGCTCGACCGTGTCTCGATCCACCGATCCAAGCAGCGCGGGCACGAGCGCCCCGCCGACCACGCCCACGACGACAGCCGCCACCCAGAACGCCGCGACCCCGAGCGAAGCGGGTTGCAACTCATTGGTGACCTTGTCGATCGCGACGTACAGCGTGATCGGGAGCGACACGAGAATGATCAGCGATGCAACACCGAGCCCGATCAGTGAACCATGCCACCACTTCATGAGCTTATGGTAGGGTGGCATCAGAACACTCCACGAAGGAGGCTCTCGCATGCGTTCCGCACCACTCGCCCTTCTCGCGATACTCGTTGCGCTCGTGCTGACCGGCTGCGGCGAATCCAGCTTCGTCGGCACGTGGGCCATGGACCGCGAGTCGTTCCGCGAGGCCATGATGGCCGAGATCGAGAGCGAGCAGCCCGACGAAGAAGCCGAGGGGCTCGCGGCAATCGGCCAGGCTCTCGGCGAAACACTCATCGAAGAGCTGGTGAACGCGATCGATCTCACTATCGAGATCCGCGACGACGGCACCAGCGTTGCCACCTCCAACGTCGGCGATGAACCGCCCGTGGAGGGAACCTGGAAGGTCTCGGGCGGGAAGCTCATCCTCAATATGGAAGATGAGGACGAGCCGGCAACCGGCACCATCGAGGAAGGCGTGCTCGTGCTGGAGATGCAAGACGAGGACGGCGGATCGGCCTCGATCCGCTTCAACCGCGTTGAGTAGCAACGCCGCTGCGGGGGCGATCGAACGCGCAAACCTGCCGCGATCGGTCGGGTTGGCGGCCAGGACACCGACGCCCCGGACGACGCCGCTTATGGCTGCTGCGGTCAAGCCCTGACCAGGTTCACGTGCCACCCGTGCACCGGGCCCGGCCGCCAACCCGACCGACCTGCTGGCAGATCGGACGCCATGCTAGGCCTCGCCCTGCGGATCGCCGAGAACTGCCCGGGTGACCCGCTCGTACACTCCGGGTCATGCCTGCCCGAGTTACACAGCCCGAGACCCTGCCCTACGCCCGCGCCGAGCAGCAGCGGTCCCGCCTGATCAAGGTCGTCCGGGCCTGCTTCCTGATCGCTTTCATCACGGTCACGTTCCTGGCCGTTCTCGCGGCGACCGACGACTACGACCTCGAGCGAGTCAGCATCGGACCGTTCGCGGTGCTCAGCAGCTGGTGGCTGACCACCATCCTCGCGGTGCTCTTCGGGGGGATCGCCTTCACGGCCGACCGCCTGACACCCACCAAGAAGATCTCGACGCTCAGCGCGGTCTTCTTCGGGCTGGTCGTTGCCATGCTCGCCTCGTTCGCGCTCGGCAGCATCATCGATCTGATGACCGACCTCTGGGACATCCGCGCCGCCGACGGCGAGCCGCCCGCGCTGGTCGACACGATCAAGGTCCTGCTGGGCATCGGGCTGGGCTACATCTGCATCACCACCGTACTGCAGACGCAGGACGACTTCCGCCTCGTGATCCCATACGTCGAGTTCGCCAAGCAACTCCGTGGCCCGCGTCCGTTGCTGCTCGACTCCTCCACGCTGATCGACGCGCGTATCGCCGACATTGCGGGGGTGGGCATCATCCAGACCACGCTCGTCGTGCCGCGGTTCGTGATCGAGGAGCTCCAACTGCTGGCCGACAATGCCGACGCCTCGACGCGCACCCGCGGTCGGAGGGGGCTCGAGATCATCACCCGTCTCCAGAACGACCCCGCCCTGGACGTCGTGGTTGACGAGACCCTGCTCTCGACGCGGGGCGTCGACCAGATGCTCGTCGATCTCGCGCAGCGGAGCGGCGCCATGATCGCAACCACCGATTCCGGACTCGCTGCGGTCGCCGAGATCAACGACGTCCCGATCTTCAGCGTGCACGAGCTGGCCCGGGCATGCCGCCCGGTGACGCTCGAGGGCGAGGCCTTCCGCCTCCAGCTCGTCCGCGCAGGCGAGCAGCCGGGCCAGGCGGTCGGGTACCTCGACGACGGGACCATGGTCGTGGTCAACCACGCCGACCACGCGATCGGGCGATCGGTGCGCGTGAATGCTGAATCAACGATCCCGACCGCCGCGGGACGGATGATCTTCGGCTCGCTGGCCGGTCCCGTGTCTGACACCTCCGAGACGTCCGCAAACCCCGACGGGCCCGAGAACCCCACGCAGCCCGAGAACCCGACCGATCCGGATCACAGCGCGAGCGGGCCGCCCGCCGAGCCCGTCACCCCTCAGGAACCGGCACGCCCGCTCCCGCCCGGCTCGAGGCCCCCGGCGCAGCCCAGCCAGCGGAAACGAGCGGTGACACGCCGCAACCCGCGTCGCTGACCAGCGGCTCACGATGTCAAGCCCGGTGGGCCGCGACGCCTGTATCGCCTGTGCAACGGCGCCCGCAATGCGTGCATGACCCGAACCAGACGTGTGGCATCCGCGACAACCCTCTGGTGCTCCAAAACCAGCAATCCGATGCTGTGCATGTGAACAGCGCACCGAGCACGGAGCACCTCATGACACGGACCCGCTCAGAAGCCTCCCGGGCCTTCACTCTGATTGAGATCCTCGTCGTTGTCGTCATCCTGGGCATCCTTGCCGCGGTGGTCGTGCCGTCGTTCGCCAACGCGGTCGAACCCTCACGTCACGCTTCCTTCGCGACCAGCTGCCGTTCCTTCGCCCAGGCGATGCAGTACTACCGGGCCGACACCGGGGAGTGGCCGCCCGACGGCACCTCGGGCGTCACGCCCCCGGGCACCGAGGACCTGCTCGATGTCGATGCCTTCGAGACCATCACCCCCGTCGGGGGCGTCTGGGACGGCGAGTCCGACCCGATGGGCCTGGGCTACGGCGTCGGTGTGCACTTCGACGGCTCGGGCGAGACACGAGACGCCGCCTACATGACGGTCATCGACGAGATGATGGACGACGGTGACCTCACCACGGGCGGCTTCATGCAGTTCCCGGGCAACCGGTACTACATGGTGCTCATCGGCGACTGACCCACCACAGCCTCCGCCTCGATCTCGACCAGCAGCCCCGGATGGATCAGCCCGCGGACCTCGACCATCGTCGCCGCGGGCCTGATATCGCCGAACACCTCGCCGTGCGCCCGCCCGATGGCCTCCCAGTCGCGCTCGATATCCACAACGTAGACGCGCGTCCGCACGACGTCGCGCACCGATGCGCCCGCCTCGCCGAGTGCCGCCGCGATCCGTTCCAGGACGACTCGCGCTTGTGCGCCCGCGTCGCCCGCGTGCAGCGGTTCGCCAGAGGCGTTCGCCGCCGTGGTGCCCGCGACCCAGATCTGGCCGCCCACACGCACCGCTCGGCTGTACCCCACCGCCGACTCCCAGGGCGACCCGCTCGAGATCCGCTTCCGCATCACGCACGCTAGACCCTCACTGAACTCGTAGCATCGGGCATGATGACCCCCGACGACGTGATCGCCGCCCGACGCACGCGCGCCGCGCAAGCCATGAGCCTGACCGATGAGATCCTGCTCGTCGGCGCGGGCTCGCCCGTGCCTGTCCCCGGGGGCATGGACCAGGTCCACGCCTTCGCCCCGCACCCGCACTACCAGTGGCTCGCCGGACACCGCGAACCCGGTGGGGTCGTGGCGTTCGATGCGGCGAGCAACGAGTGGCGCGACTTCGTGCCCGCGACCACCGAAGACGATCGCGTCTGGCAGGGCCGCGCCGACGCGCCGGGCGAGCCGCTCGCCACGCTCGAGCCCTGGTTGCGTGCACGAACGGGGCGACCGACCGCCGTGCTGGGCGTGCCCCTCGATCGCGTGCCGAGCGACGTGACGCTTGCCGAATCGCTGGAGCCGAGGCTGCTCGCGGCCCGTCGGGCCAAGGACGAACACGAGCTCGGTACCATCCAGCGCGCGTGCGATGCGACACGAGCCGGTTTCGAAGCCGCCCGTCGTGTCTTAGCGCGCGCCAGTGTTACCGAGCGTGCAATCGAGATCGAGCTCACGGCGGCCTGCATGCGAGCCGGCGGGCACGCCATGGGGTATCACACCATCGTTGGGTCCGGACCAAACGCCGCGGTGCTGCACTTCTCGGCGGGCGAGCGGGCCGTGGGCGAGGGCGAGTTCGTGCTGATCGACGCCGGCTGCCACATCGAGGGCTACACCGCCGACGTCTCGCGCACGTTCGTCAAGGGCACACCCACACAGCAGCACCGCGATCTCTACGCGATCGTGCTCGAGGCGGAGGTGTTCGCCCTCGGGCGCTGCAGGGCAGGCCAGGAGTGGCGCGAGCTGCACCTGCAGACCGCGGTCAAGCTCGCCGAGGGCCTCGTGCATCTCGGCATCCTGCGAGGCGAGCCCGCGGGTCTCGTCGAGCGCGACGCCCACGCGAACTTCTTCCCGCACGGGCTCGGTCACCTCGTCGGGCTCGGTGTCCGGGACGCGAGCGCCTACCTGCCCGGTCGCGAGCGGTCCGATCGCTTCGGGCTGGCGTTTCTCCGCATGGACCTGCCGCTGGAGACCGGCTTCGTGACGACCGTCGAGCCCGGGCTGTACTTCATCGGGCCGCTGCTCCACCAGCCCGACCGTCGTGAACGCTTCGCCGACTGCACCGATTGGGACGAGGTCGAACGCTGGCTCCACATCGGGGGCGTGCGCATCGAGGACGACGTGCTCGTGACCGATGCCGACCCCGTGAACCTCACGGCAGATATACACAAATCGTTCGAGAGCATGATCGTTTCGTGAAGACGCCCGCGGGCGCGAGCCGCAGCGGTACGATCGTGCCATGAAGCACACACTCATCGCCGGACTTGCCTGCTCGCTCGTCGGCTCGGCCGCCGCTCAGGTGCACCTGCTCGACGAAAACGCCGTGATCGACACGATCACGTTCGCCTCGTGCGCTCGTCAGGACAAGGAGCAGCCCGTCTTCGACAGGATCGCCGCCGAGGGCTCGGACGTCTTCCTGTTCATAGGCGACAACGTCTACTGCGACCTGCACGGCATCGTCCCCGAGACCCGCGCCGACATGCAGCGTGCCTGGGACGCCCTCGCCGCCAAGCCCCGCTGGCAGCGGTTCAGCCGGGCCCAGCCCGTGCTCGCGACCTGGGACGACCACGACTTCGGGCTCAACGACGCCGGCGCCGAGTGGCTCGATACCGAGGCAGGCTCGCACGCCAAGGAGCTGTTTCTCGATTTCTTCGGCGAGCCGCAGGACTCGCCCCGCCGCGAGCGAGCCGGCATCTACGACGCGATCATCGTCGGGCCCGAGGGCAAGCGCGTGCAGATCATCCTGCTCGACACCCGCAGCTTCCGCACCCCGCTCACCGAGAACCCCGCCGGGCGTCCCGAAGGCCTCGGGCCCTACCTGCCCATCACCGACGGCACGGGCACCCTCCTGGGCGAGGCCCAGTGGGCCTGGCTCGAAGAGCAACTCGGCCGGCCTGCCGAGATCCGCGTTCTCGCCACCAGCATCCAGGTCGTGGCCGACGAGCACCGCTGGGAGACCTGGGGCAACATGCCCCACGAGCGCGACCGGCTCTACGCCCTCATCGACGAGACCGACGCCTCGGGCCTGATCGTCGTCTCGGGAGACCGCCACCTCATGGAGATCTCCAGGGACACCACCCGCGGGGCCCCGTACCCCATCTACGACTTCACCAGCTCGGGCCTGAACTGGGAGAACGACCCTCACGTCGTCAACGAGCCCAATGCCAATCGCCTCGGTGAGGCCCTCCGCCAGGTGAACTACGGCCTCGTCACCATCGAGTGGGACGACGAAGATCCCTCCAGGACCCGCATCAACCTGGTCGGGAGGGGTCCGGAGGGGGAAACCATCATGGCTCATACCCTAACAATTAACGAAATCAGCAAAGCAAGGTGATCTACCCGATCTAAGGCTGATTCCCAATTCTTCATGTTCCGAGAACAGATTTCTCTTTGAGCATGGCAAGTGAGACGCTAAGCTCACCTCATCTGGGGTGAATCCCGGGTTGAGGAGAGACAGAGATGCTGAAGTTAACTGCTGCGGCTCTGCCGCTCATTATTGCGACCGCCGGCCAAGCTCAGGTCTACACCTTCGACAGCTTGGTTCACGGCGAAATCCTTACGAACCAGTTCGAGCCGGCCCTCTCGGTGACCGGGACCAACCCCAATCGCTCGTTCGACATCGTCGCGGGCTTCGACACACAGACCATGGGTGGCCCCGACCCCGATCTGCAGGGCCCGCCCTGGGCCGGCGGCAACCTCGCCGTGTCAAACACCGAGGTCATGATCGGCACCGCGCTGATCATCGCTGAGAACGACGTCGACGCCAACAGCGACGGCATCCTCGACACCCCCGATGACGAAGGCGGCCGCCCGTCCGGCACCATCGACCTCGGTTTTGCGAGCCCCGTCCCCGTCTTCGGTCTCGATATCGTTGACATCGAGGGCGTCGTCCAGGAGTCGTCGAGCCTCCAGTTCTACTCGGGCGGCTCGCTCGTCGGGAGCGTTAACTTCTCGGAGTTCGTTACCAGCGGCTCGGCGTATTTCGACGCCAGCGTTACGTTCGGCAACAACCACGCCAATCGGATCCAGCCCATCCCCGCGAGCGATTTCGGGGTTGCCGGGTTCGACCGAGTTGTGATCGAGGTCGGCGGCTCGTCGGCGTACGACACCTTCGTCGTGCCCGCCCCCGCCTCCGCGGTCGCTCTGGGCGTCCTGGGGCTCGGTGCGACACGTCGTCGCCGATAAGTTGCCAGCCGGGCGTTTCCGCCTCTTTCAAACATTCTGATCTCTTTTCCACGAACACCTATTGACCGGTCCACCCATTTCGGGTGTACTCCGGATGCGTGTTAGTGGACCACCGGCAATCGCCGGTCGGAGAGATGAGTCATGAAAATCCCGATGGTGTGTGCGGCTGTCGCCGCGGGTCTCGCGTGCGCCCCTACGGCGCACGCGCAAGTCTTCACTTTCGACAGTCTCGTCCACGGCGAGATCCTCACAAATCAGTTCGAGCCCACGATGGCGGTCACCGGCTTCAACTACCGCCGTCCGCACGACATCATCGCAGGCTTTGACACGAGCCTGACGAATACGGCCGACCCGGATCTCCAGGGCCCGCCCTGGTCGGGAGGCAACCTCGCGATCGATGCGGACTCGGTCGCCCTGGGCACCGCCCTCATCATCGCTCAGGACGATACCGATGCCAACGGCGACGGCATCCTCGACAACCCGGACGACGAGGGGCTCCGCCCTGCCGGGCGCATGGAGCTCGATTTCGCGAGCCCGATCCCGGTCTTCGGCCTCGACATCATCGATATCGAGGGTCGGGTCAGCGAGCAGTCGAGGCTCGTCTTCTTCGTGAACGGCTCCGCCGTCGCCCGGATCGACTTCGGAGACTTCGAAGACCCGAGCAGCGCCTACTACGACCCAACGGTTCAGTTCGGCAACAACACCGCGAACCGGATCCAGCCCATCCCCGCCAGCGACTTCGGCTACACGGGCTTCGACCGCGTCATCATCTACGTCGGCGGCTCGTCCGCCTACGACACCTTCGTCATCCCGGCGCCCGCGTCGGGGCTCCTTGTCGGTCTCGTGGGGCTCGGGCTGCGTCGGCGACGCTGACACGCCCGAACCATCACTCAAGCGCAGCGGGGCTCTCCGGGGCCCCGCTGTCTCTGTGCGCTCTTGCACCCGATCCGCGCCGCCTGTACAGTGCAGGCTGATGCAACCCACTGCCTGATCAGCATCCATTCCCGCCCAACGCCACTCACTCGGCGACATGCGCGATGCCTGCGCGCACACGGGCGGCACCTCCCAGGCACTTCTTCAAACACGCTTCCCATCCCCCCGGTGCGTGTACGCGCGCACTGCTGATCAGGCTCCACACATGTCAAACCGTTCTCGTTCCCGCCGTCATGAAGACAAGGGCTTCACCTGCATCAACTGCGGCCTCCAGGTCCCGGGCCAGTCCTGGGGCACCAGGCACCGCAACCACTGCCCCGCCTGCCTCTGGTCTCGCCACGTCGACGACCAGCCGGGCGACCGCGCCAGCCCCTGCAAAGCCCCCATGGAACCCGTGGGCATCGAGGTGAGGCCCGACGGCGAGTGGGCCATCATCCACCGCTGCACGGGGTGCGGTGCGCTCAAGGCCAACCGCATCGCGGGCGACGACGCCGAGCGTGCGTTGCTGGGGCTGGCGCTCAGGCCCCTGGCTCGGCCTGCATTTCCGTTAGAGTGACCTCATGGACGAACAGACTATCGGCAGACTGATCGCGGAAGGCGCTTCTAGTTCACTTGCCATTGTTGGTGGTATTCAATCACTTGTAGATAGTCGTCGCATCAATGCGTTGGAGCAATTCAAAGAGGAGATTGTTGATCGAATCAGTCGTCTTGAGCAGAAAGTGTCTGACGATGCCATCGTTGACTTGTTTCATAGGGCTTCCTGGTCCGCAGCACGAGACTGTCGTGAACTCAAGCTTCTTATTCTGGCTGCGATAGTTGCAGGCAGATACTCGGGGTCAGTATCAGAGCCAATAGCAGATGCTCTTCAACGAATAGTCGACGAGCTTGAACCGTCCGAGATTAAGGTACTTGAGATCATCTGGCGACACGATTATGGCTCCCAGAACCAAGACGGCGACGTTCCTCCCGGGATTAGCCAGAAAGATGTACTCAGCCATGCGATTCAGGCTTTGGATGTTGAGGAGTCTGTTGCCCAAGACTTGGTGACTGGGTGGCTAATCAGCTTGACGAGTCGAGGTCTATTGAACTCGCGAATGATGTCTGCGAAAAGGCTGCTCAGAGGAGTATCTCTTCGCGGGATCATGGACCGACAGACATATATGGTATCTCCGCTTGGACGTGAACTCATTCAGCTGTTAGATAAGCACGGCTAGAGCTTCTTCAACGCCCCCACCAGCTCATCAATATGCCCCCGCTCGTGCGCGGCCGACATCTGGATCCGCAGCCTCGCCGTGCCCTCGGGCACCACGGGGTAGCCGAACCCGATCACGAACACGCCCAGCTCCATCAGGCGCTTGCTCATGCTGATCGCCTTGGCGGTGTCGCCCACGATGATCGGGCAGATGGCGGTGGGGGACTCGATGATATCGAAGCCTGCCGCCGTGATCTGCTCGCGGGCGTAGGCGGTGTTGTCGCGGAGCTTCTGGACCCGCTCGGGCTCACGCATCAGGATCTCGATCGCCTTGTTTGCGCTCGCGGCGACCGTGACCGGGAGCGCGTTCGAGAAGAGCGTGGGCCGCCCGCGCTGCACGGTCAGCTCGCTGCCGCGCTTGGCGCCGGCGATGAACCCGCCCGCGCCGCCTCCCAGGGCCTTGCCCAGCGTGCCCGTGAAGTAGTCGACCTTCCCGACCATGTCGAAGTGCTCGTGCGTGCCTCGCCCGGTCTGGCCCATCACGCCGTGCCCGTGGGAGTCGTCGACGACGAGCATCGCGTCGAACTCGTCGCACAGCACCCGCAGCTCGGGGAGCCTGGCGATGTCGCCCTCCATGCTGAAGACGCCGTCGGTCACGACCCAGATCTGGCCCGTGACGTCCGGGTTGGCCCTGGCCTTCTCGAGCTTGGCCCGCAGGTCGTCCATGTCCGAGTGCTTGTAGACGCCCTTGTGCAGCCTCTTCTTGATGACCGCTGCGAGGCGGATGCCGTCGATGATGCACGCGTGGTTGAGCTCGTCCGACAGGATCAGATCGCCCGCTTCGCCAAACGTCGGGTACAGACTCTCGTTGGCCGTCCAGCACGAGACGAACGTGTAGCTCGACTCGGTGCCCATGTACTTCGCGATGGTGGCCTCGAGCGTCTCGTGCGGCGTGAACGTGCCGCAGATGAACCGGACCGACGCGGTGCCCGCGCCGTAGGTCTTGAGCGCCTCGACGCCTGCCTCGATCACCTCGGGGTGGTTGGCGAGACCGAGGTAGTTGTTCGAGCAGAAGCAGAGCGTGTCGCGGAAGCTGCCATCGGGCTGGCGCATCCTGACGACCGCGTCCATGGGCGAGTCGAGCATCTGGAGGTGCTTGTACTGCCCGCCGGCGTCGAGCTCGGCGAGGACGGCATCGGTGCGGGCATCGAACGGTCGCGTGGCGGCGGTGGGCATCAAAAAACTCCCTAAAGAAGTGTTCAATTTAGAAGCGCGCGCATACAATGAAAAGACCCAAACACAACCCAATTTGAAAGGAGCGAGCCATGAACGCGACCCTTCAGATGACGACCCCCAAGGTTCCCAGTGCCGTGTGGGTGGCATCGATCGCCCTTGGTGTGATCGGAGTGACCCAACTCCTGCTTGCATTCTGGATGGGCGCGCCCCTCGCGATCGCGGGTGTGCTCGCCCTGATCCTCGCCTTCGGCGTGTTCAGCCGTCAGCGCTGGGCGCACGCGATGACACTCGCAGTGTGCGTGCTGACCATCCCGGTGCTGATCGCCCAGGGTGAGGTTGCCGGCGCGGTGCTGGTCACGCTGTTCAACGCGGTGGTGTGGGCACCGCTGCTGGTCGCGTGGAACTGGTTCTGGAAGCGCGACCGTCTGCCCGAGTGGCTCGCCTGATCCGTGCCGGCCCTTGAGCAGGGATCAGGGCCGGCCGATCGGTTGCGTACCGGCTGTCCGTCGCACAGGCGTCCCGTCCGACGGGGCACCCCAGCGGCGGGCAGTCGGCTTGTTGTACACGGGCGCGGTCAGCAGCCGTTGTTGAAGTTCACGATCCAGGCGTTGAAGTCCTGGGGCGTGCACAGACCGTCGCCGTTCTGATCGCACGCTGGGCTCTGCGCGTTGAACGCCTGGATCCACGCGTTGAAGTCTTGGGGTGAGACGATCCCGTCGCCGTTGGTATCCGCCCGGCACTCTTCTTCGATCACAACCGTGAGCGTGATCGACGGGAAGCCGAAGTCGTCGGTGCTGAGCGCGACGACGTTGCCGGTCGTCCCCTCGGTCTGCGAGACGAGGATCCACCCGTGGTTCGCGAGCCCGTCGCGGAAGAGCCGGACATCGGCGGTGACATCGATGCCGAGCGTGTCGCCCGCGAACTGGCTGGACCCCGATCCGGTCGGGAGGGCCAGGAAGGCACCCCCGGGGAGTGTCCAGGGCGAGCCAAGGCCGGTCTCGGTCCAGGTCGCGTCGGTCGGGCCCGCGGGCCCGCCCTGCCCGCCCGTGGTCCCGTTGCCGAGGGTCGGGCCCTCGTTCCAGTCTTGCAGCAGCCGGTGGGCATTGAAGGTGAGATCGAACCCTCGCTGGCTGAGCACGAGCGCCCCGAGCGTCGCGGAGACGACTTCGCCCTCGGGCAGCGAGGACAGATCGAACCGGACGAGGCCGCGCCGCACGGAGTTCTGGAAGTTGTTGCCCACGAAGACCCGTCCCTCGCCGACCGCGAGGGAGGGATCGCTGAAGATCGTCGCCTCGGAAGCGGCGTTCAGAGTCATCGTCATGGGCTGCGCGTGTGCGGCACCTGTCGCCAGCACAACGCCGCTCGCTATCGCACGGATCAGCATGGTCGGTCTCCCGGGTCGCCCCCAGCGGTCAGACCGCCGCGGGTTCCGGGGCGAGCGGGCGGTCTATCGCACAGCGTACCGGCTCACGCTCGGGATCCAAACACGCCGTTGTGTGACTGGGCAGGAAAATCGCCGCAGGTGCCGCCCGGACACATTCGGACCTAGCTGCATCCCGCGTTGAAGTTGGCGATCCACGCGTTGAAGTCCGCGGGGGTGCACAGCCCGTCGCCGTTCTGGTCGCACGCCGGGGCCTGCGCGTTGGACGCCTGGATCCATGCGTTGAAGTCCGCGGGGGTGAGCTGCCCGTCCCCGTTGGTGTCCGGAACGCAGGGCTCGTCTTCGTTCACGGTCACCTCGAGGGTGATCGGGGGCAGGCCCTCGTCGTCGGTGCTGATGCCCACGACGTTGCGTGAGACAAGCTCCAGGTCGGAGATGATGACCCAGCCGAAGTTGTCCGCCGATCCGTCCGCGAACGCCGCGACGTCGGCGGTCACGTCGAACTCGACCGCGAGGCCCGAGCCGAGGGAGGTCTGCGAGTCGGTCGCGGTCGGGTCGAAGTCAGAGCCCGCGTTGGTCCACGAGCCCCCGAGGCCCGTGCCGGTCCAGGTGACATCGTCGGGTCCGCCCGGGAATCCGATGCCGCCCCCGCTCCCGCCCCCCGCGGTCGGTCCCTCATTCCACGCCTGGAGCACGCGGTGGATGTTGAGCGGGGCGGCCCCCCTCTGGTTGATCACGAGGGCGGTCACCGTTGCCGAGGTGACCTCGCCCGCGGGCAGCGAGCCGAGGTCGAACCGAACCAGCCCCCGGCGGATCTGCCCGTTGCCGCTCTGCCCGTCGAAGACCTGCCCGAACCCGATCGCGGCCCCGTCGGCGAAGATCGTCGCCTCCGCCTCGGCGTTCAGCGTTACCGTCGTCTGCCCGAGCGCCGAAGCCGCCGCGCTGCAGGCCGCGCATACCGTCAGAATCTGTGCTGCTCTCATCTGATCACTCCTCGATCCCCACGCGTTCGCGTCACGGAGCGGCACCCTGAGCCGCACCCCGTGCCTGTCGCCAACCGATGGTGAGGAGCCGCTATTCGCGCGGCACACGTCGCTCGATCACACCGCCGCGGGTTCCGGGGCCAGCCGGCGGTCCACCACGCACGGGACCGACTCACGCTCGCAGACCAGACGCGCCGTGGTCTGGCTCGACAGGAAGATCACGGGCAGCCCGCTTCCCGGGTGGGTCCCCCCGCCCACGAGCCAGCAGTTCCGCAGCCCATTCAGCTCGTTCTGGGGCCTGCGGTGCAGCATCTGCATCAGCCCGTGGGCCAGGTTGAACGTCGCCCCGAACTGGATGTTGCTTGCCCGCCAATCGTCGGGGGTCAGCATCAGCTCGGCCCGCGTTCGCTCGCGCACGTCCGAGATCCCGAACACCCGCTCCATCTGATCGAGCATCCGCTCACGGGTGCGCCCCGCCTCGCGGGACCAGTCGATCCCTCCTGCCTCGCCCACCTTGGTGTTGGGCGTGGGCAGCAGCACGTAGAGCGCCGAGTCGCCCTCCGGGGCGAGCGACGGATCCACAGGCACGGGGTTGCACACATACATCGACGGGTCGTCGGTCATCCGCCCGCGGTCGGTGATGTCCGCCAGGTTGTCCTCGTACCGGTCGGTCACGTAGATCGTGTGGTGCGGCAGATCGACGCCGCCCTCCAGGCCCAGGTAGAGCATCGCCGTCGAGCACGAGTACTTCTTGCGGTCGATCGCGTCGTCCGAGATCGACCCCCAGCGGACGGAGCTCGGGATCAGGTTCTTGATCGCCCAGGGCGCGTCGGCGTTGATCACGACGTGATCGAACCGGTGGCGCTCGCCATCGACGAGGACGCCCGTCGCGGTTTGCCCCTGGAAGGTCACCCGCTGCACGGGCGATTCGAGACGGATGTCGCCCCCGAGCTCGCCCAGCACGCTCGCCATCGCGTGCATCAGCGCGTTGCAGCCGCCTTTGGGGTGCCAGATGCCGTACTCGTACTCGATGAAGGGCAGGATCGTGAAGATGCTCGGGCAGTCGTGGGGGCTCATGCCCAGGTACTTGCTCTGGAAGCTGACGGCACGCTGCACGAGCGGGTTCTTGAAGTACTTGTTCAGAAGCCCGTGCACCGACAGATGCGGGTTGAGGTGAGGCAGCACCTTGGCCGTCTCGAGGTCGGCCAGATCGAACAGATCGCGGATGGGCCTGCGCAGGATCGGCTCCATCAGGGTCAGCTTGGTCCTGTTGTCGGCGATGAACCGGGGGAAGTTGGCCGCGTCGATCGGGTCGATGTCCGCGAGGCGGCGCGTCATCTCCTCGATGTCCTGCGTGCAGTCGAGACGGATCGGGTCCTCGCCCCGCTGTCCCAGCAGCAGGCGGTACATCGGATCGAGGCGGCTCAGCTCGGCGTAGTCGTGCAGGTCGCGCCCAGCCGCCGAGAAGATCTCTTCGAGCACATAGGGCATCAGGAAAAACGTGGGCCCGCGGTCGAAGGCGTATGTCCCGCGGTCCGAGTCGAGCTCGATCCGCGCCGTCCGCCCGCCCACGACCGGCTGGGATTCGAAGACGGTCACGTCCATCCCGCTCGCGGCCAGCAGCACCGCGCAGCTCAGCCCCCCCGGACCCGCACCGACTACAGCGACTCGCTGACCCATAGGAATCCAGACCTCCCGCCCCGGGTTCGCGGCATCCCCGCCCCGGGATGCACGGTAGCCGACCCGTACACTGCCGCGTGCCGATACCCAGCCTCATCCCGGACTTCGACGGCCGGCTGCGCGCGGTCAGGCGCTTCCGGGGATTGCTGGCCACGCATGCCGACGAACTCGTCCGGCTCATGGGTGAGGAGATCCACAAACCCGAGTTCGAGGCGCTCGCGAGCGACGTGCTGCCCCTGCTCTCGGCGTGCACGTGGCACGTCAAGCACGCCGAGCGAGTCTTGCGCGACCGCAGACTCCCGGGCAAGCCCCTCTGGCTCGTGGGCGTGAAGCACCGTGTGCACCGTGCACCGCTCGGGCGTGTCGCGATCATCGCGACCTGGAACTACCCCGTGCAGCTCGTGGGCGTGCAGATCATCCAGGCGTTCATGGGCGGGAACGAAGTCATCGTCAAGCCCAGCGAGAGGTCGCCTCGCACGCAGGGGCTGCTGCTCGATCTCTTCGAGCGAGCTGGCATCGAGCTCGATCGCGTACCCGCGACGCGCGAGGCGGGCGAAGAGCTGGTGAGAAACGAGCAGTTCGATCACCTGCTGTTCACCGGTTCGACGGGCGTGGGCCGGGCGATCGCCCGTGTGCTCGCCGAGCGGCTGATCCCCAGCACGCTCGAGCTCTCGGGCAACGACTCGGCCGTGGTGTTGCCGTCCGCCGACCCAGCGCTCGCCGCACGCTGCATCTGGTACGCCCTGACGCTGAACCACGGCCAGACCTGCATGGCGCCGCACCGGGTGCTCGTCGATCCCAACGTGCTCCCGGCGTTTCTGGCCGAACTGCGATCGGTCTCTGCCGATGCTCGGCCGAGGGCGCTGATCGATGACGCCTCAGCCGAGCACTGCAGGGCGGTTGCCCGGAGCGCGATCGCCGCTGGCGGCGAGGTGATCTGCGGCGATCCCGAAGCTGACGTGCTCTCGCCCATCATCATCGCGGGGTGCCCTCCCGAAACGGAGCTGTTCCAAGGCAGGCACTTCGGGCCCCTTCTCGCCATCGACGTGCTCGAGCGGACGCCAGCGAGGAACGATGCACCTGATCGAGACCCGCTGACGCTGTCTGTGTTCGGATTGGGTAACGAGGCCCGCGCCTTCGCGTCGCAGTCCCGCGCAGGGACGGTGACCATCAACGATTGCGTTATCCCCACGGGCCACCCGGGCGCCCCGCTCTCGGCACATGGCAAGTCGGGCTGGGGCGTCTCGCGGGGCGTCGAGGGCCTGCTGGCGATGACCAGGCCCGTTGCGGTCAGCACGACTCGGAAAAGGCCTCGCCTGCCTCTGGATCCACCCAGCACCCCGGTGTCGAAGATCACGCCGTGGCTCCGCCGGCTCTACGCTTCCAGAGGCAGCGCGGGGCGCACGGAGGACGGCAGCGCATGAGCACGACGCACAGCACGCACATCGGGATCATCGGCGGGGGCCTCGCGGGCCTGTCCGCCGCGGTCGAGCTTGCGGGGCAGGGCCTGCGGGTCACGCTGATCGAGGCCAACCGCCACCTGGGCGGCAAGATGAACCTGATCGAGGACCAGGGCTACAGCTTCGACATGGGGCCCACCATCATCACGATGCCCCAGGTCTTCCGGGGCATCGTTCGCCGCGCGGGGCGGAACCCGGGCGACTACTGCGAGTTGATCGACCTCGACCCCCAGTGGCGCTGCTTCTACGACGATGGCACCGTCATCGACCTGCGCCAGAACCCCGACGACATGGCGGCCGCCCTCGATCAGCAGTTCCCCGGGCACAAGCCCGGCGCGGGCTACAAGCAGTTCATCGAGTTCAGCCGACGCATGTATGGGCTCTCTGAGAAGGTCTTCTTCTTCAACGATCTTGAGTCGCCGCTGGACATGATGAAGAAGCCGCCCAAGGAGCCGGGCGTGATGCGCGACGCCCTGGGCATGCGCATGCACTCGACGATGGCGGCGACCGCCCACAAGAGCATCAGCGAGCCCCACGTCGCACAGCTGGTCGAGCACTTCCTGCAGTACGTGGGCTCCAGCCCGTTCATGGCGCCCGCGATCCTGAGCCTGATCGCGTCGGCCCAGACCGATCACGGGTGCTGGTATCCGATGGGCGGGACACGCATGATCGCGCAGTCGCTTGAACGGATCGCGCGCGAGCAGGGCGTCGAGTTCATTACGGGCTCGCGCGTGGAGCGGATCCTCGACTCGGGGGGACGCGTGCACGGGCTCAAGCTCGAAGACGGGCGCACGATCAAGGTCGACGCGGTCGTGAGCAACTGCGACGTGCAGCGGACCAACCGCAAGCTGCTCGCGACCCCCGCCGGGCACAAGGAGGCCGACCGCATCGCCCGCAAGTACGAGCCCGCGTGCGCGGGCGTCGTGCTCTACCTGGGCCTTGACAAGCAGTACGACCACCTGGCGCACCACAACTTCCTGTTCAGCTCCGACAGCAGCAGCGAGTTCGGCGACATCTATCTCAAGGGCATCCCCGCCCGCGATCCGACGCTCTACATCGCCGCGCCGAGCCGGACCGATCCGCACCAGGCGCCCGAGGGGGGCGAGGCGCTCTACATCCTCGTGCACACGGCGTACAAGCGCCCGGGGCAGGTCTGGGACGGACCCGGGGGTTTGCTCGAGCAGTACAGGCCCGTGATCATCGACAAGCTCAAGCGCCACGGCATGGGCGACATCGAGCAGCACATCCGAGTCGAGCACGCGCTCACGCCTGACGGCATCGACCGCATGTACAACGCCGAGGGCGGGGCGATCTACGGCCTCGCCTCGCACGGGCGACTGGGCGGCGGGTTCAAGCCCCGCAACCGGTCCCGCGCGCTCAGCGGGCTCTATCTCGCGGGCGGCAGCGCGAACCCGGGCCCGGGCGTGCCCATGGTGCTCATGTCGGGCGTCACCGCGGCTCACGCTCTGTTCGAAGATCTGGGCATGGGCGTGCCACGCCCGCAGATCGGCGAGGGCTTCGAGGGCGCGAAGAAGGCCGCGGGCGAGTTCCTTGAGGTCAAGCCCGCGCACGCCCAGCCCGCGTGAGCGCGACCGCCGACCATCCCGCTGTGCTCCCGGGGTCCTATGACCCGAAGATTGCGCGCGTCTTCCGGATCATCGCCCGCCGAATGATCGGCAAGGCCTTCCACGCCGTCCGGTTGACGCCCGGCTCGCTCGATCGGCTCGACTCCCTCGCGGCGCACGACGGGCCCGTCGTCGCCTGCCTCACACACGCCGGGTGGTGGGATCCGATGCTCGGGCTGCTGCTGCACATCGAGCGGTTCGGGCCCCACGGGCGCGACGGCGTTGCCCCCATCGACAAGGCCGTGCTCGAGAACGTGGGCATCTTCAAGAAGCTGGGGCTGTTCGGCATCGACCCCGATGACCCCGCGTCGAAGGACGCGCTGGTGGCGTACGCGGTCGATCGGCTGAGCACGATGGAGCGCCCGACGCTGTGGATCACGCCGCAGGGTCGGTTCCAGGACCCACGGGCGGAGATGGAGATCCGCCCGGGCGTGAGCGCGATCCTGAGCAAGCTGGAGAACGTCCGCGCGCTCGCCGTCGCGATCGAGTACCCCTTCTGGGACGACAAGAAGCCCGAGCTGCTGGCGCACATCACCGCGATCGAGGCGCCCGAGCGCACCGACAGCACGGTCGCGTGGCACCGCTCGGTGTCGTCGTCGATGCGTTCCGCGGCAGCCGAGCTGGCGTGCAAGGCGGTGTCGCGTGATCTCGCGCAGTTCGAGGCGCACCTGGGCGGTGGGGGCGGGAAGACTTTCTTTGTGTACGACTGGTTCCTGAGGCTCAAGGGGCGGAACACGGACGCGATCCGCACGCGCGGGGTGGGCTCGTGACGCTGCTCGCGGGGCTCATGCTGTTCGCCGCGATGAGCTGCGCCGGCGCGCTGGTCATGGCGCTGGTGAACCTCCGGCTCTACCGCGAGCCGCCCGCGGGGCTGTCCGATGATGCCGAGCGCCCGTTGCTTTCGGTGTGCGTTCCCGCGCGCGACGAGGAGGACAACATCGAGGCCTGCGTGCGCTCGCTGCTCAACGGGACGTACACGAACTGCGAAGTCCTGGTCTACGACGACCAGTCGACCGACGCGACGCCCGAGATCCTGGCGAGGCTGGCTGCGGAGGACGACCGCCTGAAGCTCGTCGAGACCGTGCCCCTGCCCGAGGGCTGGGCGGGCAAGCAGCACGCCTGCTGGCGCATGGCGCAGGCGGCGCAGGGCGAGTGGATGCTCTTCACCGACGCCGACGTGCGCTTCAGCTCGCAGATGCTCGAACGCACTCTCGCGCACGCGCAGAGACTCCGAGCGGACGGGTCGGACGTTGGCCTGCTGAGCACGTTCCCGAGGCAGATCACCAAGAGTCTGGGCGAGATCCTGCTCGTGCCCATGATCTTCTTCTTGCTGTTCAGCTACCTGCCCATGTGGCGCATGCGCCAGACCAACGACCCGAGCACCAGCGCCGCGTGCGGGCAGTTCCTGTTCGTGCGGCGAGACGCCTACGACGCCAGCGGCGGACACGAGGCGTTTCGGGACAGCTATCACGACGGCATCAAGATGCCGCGCGCCGTCCGCAAGGCCGGGTTCAAGAGCGACCTGTTCGACGGGCAGGCGCTCGCGAGCGTCCGCATGTACCGCGGGTTCACGCAGACCTGGCGGGGCTTCGCGAAGAACGCCTTCGAAGGCCTGGGCTCGGTCGGGCTGCTGATCTTCCTGACGTTCGTGCACACCGTGGCGCACGCGCTGCCGTTCCTGGTGCTCGAGCTGGTCTTCTTCGGGGTGATCGAGGACCGGCTGGCTGGCTGGCTCGCGCTCGGGGCGTGCGTCGCGATGCTCGCCGAGCGAACGGCCCTGACCGTCCGGTTCGGGCAAGGCGTGCTGCCCGTCGTGCTGCACCCGATCGGGGCGCTGGCAATGACCGCGGTGCAGTGGCACAGCTGGTGGCTCTCGGTGCGCGGTCGGCGGGCCTGGCGGGGCCGGGTGCTGGGCGAGTGGGCCTGAGCCGGAGGGGGGAATCCCGGTCCGGCTCGGTATACTTCCGCTCATATGTTTCAGTTCTGGAACCGATCCAACAGGCTCAGCCCGTCCGAGCGGGTCCGCCGGGCCCACGAGGCGTGGCTCGATCGGGCCCTGCGCTCGGGCAGGCCCCACCCGGGCATCCCGAAGCGGGAGGTCCGCCTGGGCGGGTTCGAATCGCTGATGCGGACCCCGGGCGGGCGGCTCTGGGCCCGGGCCTGGTGGGACGACGCCCTCTCGAAGCAGGATCAAGGCCGCCGCTGAGCCAACGGCGCACAACCCGTGCCCCCCGAACGCCGATGGTTCTCGGGCGAGCACACACCCCGGCGGAGCACCCGAGCCATGACCGATGCCAACGCGACCCAGTCGACCGAGACAGAGAAGACCAAGCTCGGCAAGCGCTGGCTGCGCAAGTTCATCATCTTCCTCGTCGTCTGCATCGGGTTCGGGTTCTACGGGTTGTACGACGCGACCATCGCCTACCCGAATCGGGGGGAGAAGGACGCGAGCTACCGCCTGCTTGAGTACCTCCGCGCCGCCGACGAGGCCCACAGCCTGGCCCTGCCTCTGGGCATCCCCCAGGAGCAGACGCCCCCCGACTACCTCGCCCAGCTCAAGGGCGACCGCCAGGGGCTGACCGAGCGCGCCGCGGGCGAGGGCGGCGCCGCCCGCGACGCCCGCGCGGATCTCGCCAAGCTCGAGTGGCTCGACGCGCTCGCCAAGGTCTGGGAGCTCACGCCCGAGCGGATCGACGCCGACCTTGCCGGCTCGCCTCGCGAGACGCTCGACGAGCTCGCCGCCGAGTGGGAGACGCGGGATCAGCCCAAGCCTCTGTCGTGGTACGACATCCCGGTGCAGTGGCTCTTCACCGTGGTGGGCTTCGGGCTGGGCATCTGGCTCGCGATCCACATGCTCCGCGTCGCGGGCAAGTCGTACACCTGGAACGCGGGCGAGCGCCGCCTGGGTCTGCCTGGCGGGCACAGCATCGTGCCCGCAGACGTCGCAGAGTTCGACAAGCGCAAGTGGGACAAGTTCCTGTACTTCTTCAAGATCAAGCCCGACCATGCCCAGCTCGGCGGGCGCGAGATCAAGCTCGACCTCTACCAGTACCACCCGCTCGAAGAGTGGTGCATCGAGATGCACAAGCACGCCCGCCCCGAGGACTTCGAGGACGAGGACGACGACGCCGGCGGGCCCGAGCACGAGCCGGCTCAGGCCGCGCCCCAGGCGGAATCGGGCGAGCCCGAATCCGAGGAAGCTCCGTCGGAGCCGCGCGGCTAGAACCGACCGCAGAAGTCCTGGGTCCGCATCGGGGAGCGTCGCACACGCCATGGTCTGGGTTGCCGCGAGCGTCGTTGCACTGTTCGGCCTGCTCGGCACGCTCGTAACCCTGCTCACCCTCCCCGGCACATGGCTCATGCTGCTGGTCGCGCTGATCTGCAAGCTGATCGTTCCCGAGTCGATGGACTGGGCCTGGCTGATCGCGGCCGGTGTGCTGGCGATCGCGGGCGAGGTCGTGGAGTTCGGGGCTTCGGCGGCCGGCGCGAAGGCTGGGGGCGCGGGCAAGGCTGGCGCCATCGGCGCGCTGCTCGGCGGGCTCGCGGGGGGCATCATCGGGACGATCACCATCCCCATCCCGATTCTCGGCACGATCATCGGGGGCGTGATCGGCGCGGGCGTGCTCGCGGTGCTCTTCGAGCGGTGGAAGGGCGGGAAGGACTGGAAGGCGTCGTCGAAGGCCGGCGCCGGCGCTGCCGCGGGCAAGCTGGCCTCCACGTTCCTCAAGTCCGCGATCGCGGGAATCATGGCGGTGGTGCTCACGGTGGGGGCGTTCTGGGGCGCGATCGGAACGCTGGGCGCGGGTCCGGATGAGGGCTCGCCCTCGGAGGCGGCGTCCGGTATGCTCGACGCGGAGGCGGGCGCGAGCCCGTCGGGAGAGGTCAGCGCGGGGGCGGAGCCCTCGCCGAACCCGGACGACAGGGATGTCACCAACGATGACCGACCGCCCGCAGGCGACGACGCGCCCGATGGATGATCCAGACGTAGCGCCTTCCACTCGCACCGATGCCGAGAGCCCGAAGCGTGTCAAGCACTTCGTGCTCGATACCAACGTCCTGCTTCACAACCCCAATGCGCTCTTCGTTTTCGAAGAGAACCACGTCATCATCCCCTACCCGGTGATCGAGGAACTCGACACCATGAAGCGCCGGGAGGACGACATCGGGCGCTCGGCGCGCCAGTGCATCCGCTTCCTCGACCGCCTCCGCGAGATGGGCAAGCTCACCGAGCCCGTGGGCTGGGGTGACATGGAGGCCACGCCAGAGTTCAATCCGAGCGCGCTCGCCGCCGAGGGCAAGACGGGCACGATCCGGATCGACGTAGTCGATCATGCCCGCCCCGCGGCGATCAGCAAGGACATGCCCGACAACCGCATCATCGCGGTCGCCTACGCGCTCAAGCTCGAGGGCGAGCCGGCGGTGTTCGTCTCGAAGGACCTGTCGGCGCGCATCAAGGCCGACGCGCTGGGCATCACCGCCGAGGACTTCGAGAACCAGAAGGTCGACGCAGAGAAGCTCTTCTCGGGCTATTCCGATCTGACGGTGCCCGGGCGCTTGATCGACGACCTCTACCACGACAAGCAGCTGGGGCTGGACCGTCTCGCGCCTCACCTGAAGTACGAGGGCGCCGACGGGCAGACCTACGACCGCCCGCTCCAGCCCAACGAGTACCTCGTGCTGCACGACGCCGACGATCCGAACCACACGGGCCTGGCCCGCCGCCTCGCGAGCCGCATGGCCGAGACCGAGACGATCATCCCCGTCACGGGCCCGCGCAAGCCTGTCTACGGCATCCTCGCGCGAAACGCCCAGCAGACCATGGCCCTCGACCTGCTGCTCGACGACGAGATCCGCCTCGTCACCCTGCTCGGATCCGCGGGCACGGGCAAGACGCTGCTCGCGATCGCCGCGGGCATGGCCAAGGTCTTCAACGACGACCGCTACGAGAAGCTGCTCGTCGCGCGCCCCATCATGCCCATGGGGCGCGACATCGGCTACCTGCCGGGCGACAAGGACGAGAAGCTCACCGCCTGGATGCAGCCCATCTTCGACAACCTGTCGTACCTGCTGACGACACGGGGAGGCCAGCACGAGACGCCCGACAGCCACTCCACCGAGCAGCGCATCCAGCGCCTCATGGCCGACGGCAAGCTGGTGCTCGAGCCCCTGACCTACATCCGCGGGCGGTCCATCCCCCACCAGTTCATGATCGTCGACGAGGCCCAGAACCTGACGCCGCACGAGATCAAGACGATCGTCAGCCGCGTGGGCGAGGGCACCAAGATCGTCCTCACGGGCGACATCGGCCAGATCGACAACCCCTACCTCGACCAGTCGTCGAATGGTTTGGCGTACGTCGTCGAGAAGATGAAGTCGATCGGTATCGTGGGTCACATCACGCTGGCGCGCAGCGAACGGAGCGAGTTGGCCAGCGTGGCGGCCGAGTTGCTCTAGGTATCGGTGCCCAGCAGAGAGCCAATGGCAACGTACGACACGATCGGAGAACGCTACGCGACGTTTCGTCGCTCCGATCCACGGATCATGGCCGTGATCACGGCTGCGCTTGGGAACGCCCGACGTGTCGTCAACGTCGGGGCGGGGTCGGGCTCGTACGAGCCCGCGGATCGTGATGTGCTCGCGATCGAGCCCTCAGAGACGATGATCCAGCAACGCGGGGCAGACGCGGCGCCGTGCGTCCGGGGGTCGGCCGGGGCGCTGCCGATCGTGTCGCGATCAGTCGATGCTGCTATGGCGGTCTTGAGTGCGCACCACTGGCCGGACCTCAAGCAGGGCCTTGCAGAGATGGCTCGGGTGGCCCGCTCTCGCGTAGTGCTGGTCACCTGGGTGCCCGACGCGTCGCCCTTCTGGCTCGTCCGTGACTACTTCCCGGAAATCTTCGCACACGATCAGAGTGTCTTTCCCGGAACACGCGAGCTTGTGGCGGTGCTGGAACGCGTGATCGGACCGACAACGATCGAGCCGCTGCTCGTGCCACATGACTGCACCGATGGGTTTTTGGGTGCCTACTGGCGTCGCCCATCGCTGTACCTCGATGCGGATCGACGGGCGGCACAGTCGAGCTTCGCGAGGATCGACGCCGAGCCGGGGCTCGCGATGCTCCACCGCGATCTGAACGACGGCACGTGGGCTGAACGGAACAGGCCGGTATTGGAACTTCAATCGCTCGACGTCGGCTATCGGCTCGCGGTAAGCGAGGTCGCCCTGTCAACCGGCTAGGGCCGAGCGCCTTACGACGCGCTGTCGCTGATCTCGCTCTCGGCCTGCAGGGCGTCCTGCACGCGGGCGCGCTCGCTGTCGAAGAAAGCGCGCCAGGAGGCGTTGGACTCGAGGATCATGGCCTGGCGGAGCATGCCCAGGTAGCGCTCGTCGGCGATGCTGAGCAGGTGGCTTGCCTTGGCCTTGCCTCGGATGGCGGGCATCCAGCGGGGGTCGAGATCGAGGGCCTCGTCGAAGTGGGTGATGGCGTCGCGCGGGTAGCCGGCCTCGAGCCAGAGGCGTCCGCGGTTGCCGTGCACCTCGGGGCGGCTCGGGTCGTACTCGACCGCGAGCTTGTAGGTCTCCTCCGCGTCGATGTAGCGCCCCATCGCGACGAGGGCGTTGCCCAGGTTGTTGAGCGCGCCGGGCTGCTCGCGGAGGATGCCCAGCGACTTGCGATAGAGCACCTCGGCGGTCGCGTAGTCGCCGTCGCGGAAGGCGTTGTCGGCGTCGAGCGTGAGCTCGCGGGCCTCGGCGACGGTGCCGTCGACGCCGATCTTGCCCCCGGATCCGCCCGAGGAGCCGCAGGCGGTCGAGCCCAGCACGAGCGGTGCGGCGAGTGCGAGCAGTGCGAGTCGTGTGGTCGTTCGCTTCACGACGTTTTCTCCAGACGGCTAAATCTTACACTCAGCTCCCAGCCGTCGCGTCGCGAGTTCGGCCTGAGATCAAGGTTATCAACCCGCATCCCCGCGATGTTGCGCTCGACCGAGTCGAGCCAGCGGATGAGCGCCTCGGGCGTGGGGTGACGGACGATGGTGTACTGGTAGGTTCTTCGGCTGATCCCCTCGCCCACTTCTTCTTCTCTGGCCGAGGGCGGGTCGGGTCTCTCGAGCCCGGCCCGCTCGGCGAACCGTTCGAGCATGGTCTGCGGGTTCGGGAGCGGGTCGTAGGGTCCGATACCTCCGGTGGTCTCGGGGGCCTGCGAGGCCCCGCGGATCTCGTCGAGCACGAGCGAGAGGTTCGCGTCGGAGGTCCGCGCCGAGCGGAGGTTCCGGACCGCATCGTTCCGGTCGAGCCAGCCCAGCAGGGCGTAGACCGCGGTGAGCACCAGCACGGCACCGGCGAGCACGACCATCCAGCGCGGGCGGTTGGCGCGCTCGGTCTCGCCCGCGCGACGGAACATGTGCAGCCGCGCCGTATCGGTCAGACCGGTTGTGCTCGCCTGCGGTTCGCTCATGAGCTGGGCTCCGGCACGTCGGGGTCGTTGGCCCAGTTGCCGCTGATGCTCGTGCGGTAGCGCCCGCCCTGCTGGTTGATGCGCACGCTGGTCTGCCACGCGAAGAGGTCCGTCCCGCCGCGCAGCGTACCGGGCAGCAGCTCGACCGACTCCGTCGTCGGGCCAGATACGACCACGCTCGCCAGCGAGGTGGTAAGCGTCAGCTTCTCGAGGCGCACGTCGGTGCTCGAGACGACGAAGCCGATCTGCTCGACGCCCGCAAGGATCGGCGGCGGCGGCTGAATCCGGCTCGTGGCGCCGCGTTCGATCCGCAGCCGATCGCGCTCGGCTTGTGCGGCGAGCACCGGGTAGGTCAGGTCCACACCCTCGGGCAGCACTTCCGCAACGCGATCGCGCTGCGCCCCGGTGAGCGCCGCCGCCTCGGTCGCGGCTTCGCCCGCCGATCGACGCTGCTGGATGCCAAGGGTGATGCACAGCGCACTCGCCGCGAGAAGGCCGAAGGCGGTCCAGCGGTACATCGCCTTGTGCGCCCGTCCCGGGCGCGCCGCGAGATCGCCCACCGCAGCCTGCGCGTCCAGCGGGCGTGTGGGCTTCCCGCCCGCGGTCGTCTCGCGCAGGCGGTGCAGCGTCGAGCCGATCGGGTCGGGCACGCGGAACAGGTCGATCCCAGCGCCGGGCCAGGCGGCGCCGAAGGAACGCCCGAGCCGGGCGATGCCGCCCCCCGTCCCATCGTCGAGCCCGTCGTCCACGAGGCAGACGATCCGCGACGGGGCCCGCCCGAGTTGGGTCGTCCAGGCGAGCCAGTCGGCGCTGAGGCGTCCGGCGGCGTTGCTCGCGGCGTCGGGCTCGCCCCGCAGTGCGCCCGCGTCGAGCCGCGAACGCCCGCCCGCAAGCAGACGGCCCTCGGCGGACCAGCTCCAGGCCATCCGCCCGTCGTCGCCGATCAGCACCACCG
>JANQQZ010000001.1 GCA_028284805.1 Phycisphaerales bacterium | reverse complement strand
GCGCGGGGGGGCGGGTGTCGATAGCCCCGCTGCAAAAAGCCGCCCCGGTCAGGGGCGCGGGGCGCGGAAAAACCGGAGGCGCGAGCCTGCGCTTACTGGAAGACCTCGGCGAGCCGCTCGTCGCTCAGGCGGTCGAGGATCGCGCCCGCGGCGGCGCGGAACTCCGTGCCCGCCAGGCCCAGGGCCTCCCCGGCCTCGGGGCTGTCGAGCTGCCCCAGCGCACGACGCGCGACGCGGTCGAACGCGAGCCCGATCTCCTCCATGCTCACACCCATGAGGAACCGCGACTGTGCGTTGAGCAGCGCGTTCTGGTCCTCGGCCTCGGCGAACCGCTCGGCCAGGCTCGCGGTCATCGCCTGGTTGTAGTCCTGCCAGATGTGCACGCTCATGGCGCGGGCCTGGTCGGTCAGCACGCCCTGGTTCGACAGGTCCGCGATCGCGCCGTCGCCCATCTGGAGCTCCTGCGCCACGCGGGCGACATCCTGAACGGTCGACTGGTCGCCGAAGTCCATGCGGTCGACCACGCCCAGCGCGTACTCGATCGCCTCGCGCGCGTTCTCGGTGACCACCCCCTCGGCGCGGGTCTCGCGCTCCTTGAGCAGCTCCTCGATGACGAACTTGATGTCGTCGTCGATGAGCGGGTTGTTCATGATCGCGGCGACCTCGACCGAGCCCTCCGGGACGATGATCGTGCCGTCCTCGGCCCGCGTGTAGATCGGCTCGAACTCGACGGTGGTGGGATCGAACTGAGGCTGGGCCGGCTGCGCAGGCTGCGTGGTCGGGCGGGGCGGGGGCGCGGGGGCCGGGCGCTCGCTCGGGGGCACGTACTCCTCCTTGGGCTTCGGCGCCGGAGGGGGCGTGACGACCTGGGCGACAGCCTCGAACGAGACACCCGCGAGAACGAGAAGAGCAACAGCAGCCTTCGTGCGCATGATCAGAGTCTCCGGTGGTCGATCCCGCTCCGCGTGCCACCGGCGGACGGGTCGCAACTCTAGGACATCCCCCACCCGACCGGCCTACCGCCCACGGGGCGAAGCGGATGCGGAGCCCTGGGTGCCCGGACGGGTTATGGGAGGATATCGCCCGGCTGGACCAGCCCATCGAGCTCGGGGGCGATGCCCGAGACGTCCACCCACTCGCTGCCAGTGGGGGCCCACCAATCGGGGCGGCTCTTGGCGGTGGTGAGCGAGACGGGGCGGGTGGAGCCGTCGAAGAAGGTGACGTACATCACGCGGCTGTCCAGCCCTGCGTTGCCCAGCCCGGGGCGTCGGACGGAGTTCACGATGTTGCCCGGTGAGTTGAAGGCGCTCCGCCCGTACGCGGTGCCGATCTCAACAGGAAAGAAGGCGCTCGTGTGGTTCCCGAAGGACATGGGCGCCGGGTCGATGTTGATGTCGAGCCTGTTGTCGGGGTTGAGATAGCGCGTGCCGTCGGCAAACTGAACCTTGTTCGCGGGCGACGTGCCGACCTGATCGATGCGAGGGAGGTACCCCTCGGGTGTCTCAATGTTGGCGGCGATCGCCCCGCTGAAGTTGTGTGGCACACCGCCGAACTTCTTGCGCCAGATCTCGTCGATGCATGGTTCAGGCGGTTTGCCCGGCGTGAACACACCGCAGTCGGACCTGTCTGGCGTTCCCCAGAACTGAAACGTAGCCGGGGACAGGTAGCTCACCGCGCGGAACCCGCCGCCGTTGTTCAGCACGTCGACGAAGTCCTGGGCGTCCGCAGGGCCGGCGGCGTCAAAGAGCACATCGTTGAACCGTCCCTGTCTCGGGTCGCGCATGGTCTCGAGGAGCTGCTGCGTGCGGAGCGCACGGTTGGGGCTGAAGCCGAACAGGTCGCCGACCAGCGGCGTGATCCAGTCCTGCTGCTGCACCGGGGTGATCGAGGTGGTGTTGCCCACGAAACGCCCGCCGTCGATGGGCAGGCCGTTCATGCCTGGCCAGCCGGTGGTGGTCGGTCCTGTGAACGCACCGTCGTTGGCGGCGATGAACAGCGCCTGCTGCGACGCGAGCAGGCGGTGCTGGCTTGCGTTGGTGGTGCCCATGCTGCTCGCCCGGGACTTCTGGAGCACGGGCTGAGAGATGGCGCCCGCGATAGCGACCGCGGCGGTCGCGGCGAGCAGGTCAACTGCGGAAAATCCTCGGCGAGACAGTCGAGCCCTGGGCATCGCGTGCTCCTTCCACACCCCTGAAAAGGAGCATACTGAGGAATGGCACGATCGCCGATCCTGTTGCGCGAGTCGCAACAGAAATCCGACCTAAGTTGGCTCGGCCGGCCTCGGGTCTGCGATCAGTCCGCGCCCTGCTCGTCCATGCCCATCCGGAAGACCGCGCGCCACACGCGGGGGTGGTCCTCCTCGGGGATCACCGCGAGCATCTTCCGGAAGATCAACGCCTCCTCGGCCTGCGTCGGCTCGCGCCCGGTGTCGTTCAGGATCTCGAGGTACGCGTCGAGGGCGGCCTCCCGCACGCGCCCCTCGGTCTCGGGGTCGAGCTCAAGCGCCGCGAGGAACTCCTCGTAGGCCTGGTCGCGCCCGGCCTGCCCTCGCTCGTACGCCGACTCGACCTCGCCCCCGACCACGTCACGCATCACCAGCTCGTAGGGCGAGGCTGGCGCGTCTGGGTTGGTGAGGCGCGCCTGCTCCATCGCGGCGGCATACCAGGTGTCGACGATGCGCCGGTACTCGACCCGCGCGTGCTCGGGCAGCGCGTCCTGGATCTGGTCGACCAGCGGGGTCCCCATCCAGAGCGGCCCCAGCGCCGCCTCGAACCGCTCGCGCAGATCCGGCTCGACCGCTTCCATGCCCGCGCCGGGCGGCGCGGTCTCGAGCGCGGTCCCGACCTCGCCCAAGAGCAGCAGGTTGTTGAAGACGATCTTCTCGATCAGAGCCGCTCGCTCGTCGACGACCTCGTTTGCCGGCGCGAGCTCGGTATCGGTCAGGCCCAGCATGTCGAGGGCCGCGATCTCGGGGCGGCGTTCCAGCTTCCGGAGCCGGCCCTCGTAGTCGCGCTCGATGAGGGTGGGGGCGGTCGCCGACGCATCGACCGGCGGGCCGCCCAGCGGCGCGTCGTCCTGCCCCGCGGCTGAGCCCATCAAACCCATCGCGATCGTCAGCAGCAGCGTGTGTCGGCGCATAACGGCATCCTCCCACGGGGTGGTTGGTGCTGCAAGCGCCGCGGTTTCAATCGGGCCTAGTCAATCAGGGCGGCTTCGGCTCTTCAGCCCCGCTCGCGGCGGATCGACTCCAGAGCCTTCCGACGCTGCTCGGGCCCGAGGGTGCCCAGGATCTGGCGGAAGAGTTCCGCGCGCTGGGCCTCGGTGGGCTCGCCCCCGGTCTTCTGGGTGAAGTCGGTGATCATCCGGCGGACCTCGCCCTCCTGCTCGGGGGTGAGATCGAGGCGGGCGATCAGATCGTCGATGCGCTGGGTGCGGTCGGCGACGCCCCGCTCGTAGGCGGCCCGGAGCTCGGTGCGCATCGCGCCCAAGCGTCCGCCCATCCGCCCTCGTCGGCGTTCGCGCGCGTCGCCAGACGCCTCGGACGCCTGGGCCTCGTACCACTCCGCCACGATCGCGCGGTACTGCCCGTGCACCGACGCGGGCAGCGCATCGGCAAGGTGGTCGACCAAGGGCTCCTGGGCGCGCATCGGCGCGAGAGCCTCGATCATCTGCATGAACAGCTCGCGGCCCGCGCCGCCCCCTCGCCCGCGCTGGCCCGGCTCGCCCGCGTTCATGACGCTCTGCAGTTGCACGATCAACTCGAGGTTCTCGAACACGACCTGATCGGCGAGCGCCGCGCGCTGCTGGATCAGCGCATCGACGTCCTCGCGCTCGGCGTCGGTCAGCCCGAGCAGGCCGATCGCCGCGACCTCGGCGCGGACGTCCAGCTCGCGGAGCTTGCCCTCGTAGTCGCGTTCGACGAGCGTGGGGGTTGCGGCCTCGACCTCGACCGGGGGGCCTCCGAGCAGGGCGTCGTCCTCGCCCTGCCCGAGCGCCGCCCCGGCGGGACCCGCCGCGAGACCACTCACGAGACCCAGCATCATGATCCTTCGGCGCATGGACGTACCCTCCAACGGGCCCAACGACAGGCTCGGCGGGGGATTGCACCATGAACCGAGACGAAATCGCCACCAGGATCGCCGAGGCCTCGCTTCTCAGGGGCACGTTCACGCTCCGGAGCGGGCGCACGAGCAGCTACTACCTCGACAAGTACCTCTTCAGCACGCGCCCCGAGATTCTCGGGCCGGTCGCCGACCTGTTCGCTTCCACCATCGAGCGGATCGAGCAAGAAACGGGCGAGCGCGCCGACCGCCTCGCTGGCGCGGAACTCGGGGGCATCCCCCTCGTCACCGCGACCGCCCTGCGCCTCGGGCGGCCCTGCGTCTTCATCCGCAACCAGAAGAAGGACTACGGCACCGCCAAGCAGCTCGAGGGAAAGCTCGAAGCGGGCGAATCGGTCGTCTTCCTCGAAGACGTCGCGACGACCGCGGGCCAGGCGATCGAGGCGTGCCGCACGATCGCGGAAACGGGGGCGACCGTGCTGGCGGCGATCGCGGTGATCGATCGTCAGGAGGGGGCCGCAGAAAACATGGAAGCTGCTGGCATCCGCTTCGAGCGCCTGTTCACGAAGGTGGATCTTGGGGTGGACGAGTAAGTTTGCGCAATCAGCCGCCGCCGTCGATCGGCTCGCCGCGCAGGTAGCGGGTCATGTCGCGGCTGATCTTGCCGATGCGGGCGCGCTGCTGGGGTGTGGCACGGTCGCCGATCTCGCGGTTCATGAAGGTGACCAGCCTCGCGACGCCCGCGGTGCTCGGGCCCCGCATCGGGTCGGCGAAGGCCTCCTTGTCGCGCTCGGCCTGGGCACGGGCGTCGGCGAGGAGCTCCTCGTCGGACTTGTCGGTCGGGTCGCCGTCCATGCGCTCGAAGAGGCGGATCATGTCGGCCGTCGCCTGCTCGAGGTACGCCTCGCGCTCCGCGGGGTCGGTCAGGCCCTGGTAGCCCGGGGCGAACTCGTCCCACACGTCGAGCATGACACCCGCGGCGTTCTCCTCGAGCTGCTCGCGGGCGTCGCCCATGATGCCCGCGGCGAAGGCCGCCATCAGCGTGCCCTCGTCGGCGTCCATCGATTCCAGCCTCTTGACCACCTGCCCGATCAGATCGATGCGCTCTTCCAGAGGGAGCCTGTCGAACTCGGTCGTGAGCAGCGTGTAGCCCAGCACGTCGTCGATCGCGCCCGTCTCGTAGTCGGGCTTGGGCACGGGCATCAGCGCGAGCGCGGTCCACACGATCGCGCCGCCGATCGCGAGCCCCCCCAGACCTCCGGTGATCGCCTTGAACCGCTTGGCGCGCTCGGGCGTCGAGGTCTGTGACGCGATGAAGCTCTCGATGAGCCCCCGCTTCGGGCGTGAGGGCTGGGCCTGCATCGGTGCGGCATCGCCCAGCTCATCCATCAGCGATGGGAGCTGTGATTGCGGCTCGCTCATGGCTCACCCCTCGGCAGCCCATCGCGCGGCGCGATCTCGACGAAGAACCGCTGCACGTCCGTGTCGGTCAGCTCGTCGTACTCCTCGGCCCGCATGTCGGGGAAGTAGAGGCTGTTGCGGGGGATCTGCCCGGGGTGCCAGTCGGCCGCGTCGACGAGCATGGGCCAGTCGCGGCGCTCGAGGCCCCGGGTGACGGCGCGCTGCCCGGCGGCGCGGTCGCCCCCGAAGATCAGGAAGAGCTCGTTGTAGAAGAAGTACACGCCCGGGATGTACTCGTAGCTCGTGCCCAGGCTCTCGGCGACCGTCAGGTACTCGCCCGTGTTTGGGTCGAGTTCGAGATCCTGGTCGCCCGGGCAGGCCCACGGGTCGGTCGCGACCCAGGGGGTGCTTGTGTCGTCCTCCACCTCGCGCCGGGGGGTGGGCACGTCCACGAACTCGCCGATCACCTCGAGCAGGGCCGGGTCGTTCTCGTTGCCCGTGGGGTCGGAGAGCGGCAGGACATCGGGCACGAGGTCGTTGGCGTTGTAGTAGAGCATCACGCCCTGCCCGATGCCCTTGAGGTTGGCCAGGCACTTGACGCTCCGGGCGGAGTCGCGGGCCCTGCCCAGCGCGGGCAGCAGGATGCCGATGAGCAGGGCGATGATCGAGATCACCACCAGCAGCTCGATCAGTGTGAAGGCACGTCGCATGGTCGGCTCCCCGTGCTTGTAGGGTATGACGGGGCAGGCGGTTGCGATTCACCGGGGCCGCCCGAGGGGCTCAGGGCCCTGCCCGCCCGCTCGTATCGACGCCCATCTCCTTCTCGAACAGGTCGTAGGCCTCCCGAGGGGGAGGTCGGTTCTCGGAGGCGCTCATGTCGGGGAAGTAGAGCGCGTTTCGGGGCGATGCCCCGCCGTGGAACGTCCAGGCGTCGCTCACGATGGGCCAGTTGCGTCGCTCGTAGGCGCGGGTGATGAGGCGCTGCATCTGGTCGCGCTCCAGGTCGGGGCGGACGAAGCCCTCGAGGTAGACCAGGTGCACGCCCACGTCGTACTCGTAGCTCGCGCCGAAGTTCTGCGCAACGGTCAGCGACCGGCCCTGGGCCGAGGTGTAGGGGCGCTCGCGGTCGGCCGGGCACGTCCACAGCGCCTGGGCGATCCAGGGCGAGTTGTCGTCGCCCGGGTCCTCTCGCCTGGGCTTGGGTGCGCCGACGTACGGCGCCAGCAGCGCGAGCAGGTCCGGGTCGTCCTGGTTCTGGAACGGGTCTCCGATCGGCAGCACCGCGGGCAGCAGGTCGGACTCGTTGTAGTAGAGCATCACGCCCTGCCCGATGCCGCGGAGGTTGGCCAGGCACTTGGCGCTCCGGGCGGAGTCTCGGGCCTTGACCAGCGCGGGCAGGAGGATGCCGATGAGCAGCGCGATGATGGAGATCGCCACCAGCAGCTCGATGAGTGTGAAGGCCCGACGCATGACGATCCTCCGTCGGATGTAGCGTACGAGTAGATTGGTGGTTGTGATGCGACGATTCAGGACCGGGTCGCACTAGAGTTGCCCCATGAGCGACCAGACCACCGAAACACCCGCCCCCGAGGCTGACGTCCATCACCTGGAGCAGCAGCGCCGGGCCAACCGCGACGCCGCGGCAGAGCTGGGGTTCCGCCCCTATGGGGGCCGGACCGCCCTGGCCGACCGTGCCGTGAGCTTGGCGGGGGCCTTCGACGCCTACGACGATGCTGCCAACGTCGCCTTCAGCGGGCGCGACGAGGCCAAGACGGGCGACGAGCAGGACACCCGCCCCGAGGTCGTGGTCACTGGGCGCGTCATGCTCCGGCGCCCCAGCGGCAAGCTGGTCTGGATGAACCTGCGCGACGCGAGCCGCGAGAGCTTCCAGATCGCGGTGAGCAAGGCCGACTGCGACGAGAAGTCGTTCGGGCTCGCCAAGACGGCGCTGGATCTTGGCGACGTGGTCGTCGCGCGCGGGAGGCTCATGAAGACGCGCAAGGGCGAGGTGACGCTCTGGGTGACCGAGCTGGATCTCGCGAGCAAGAGCCTCGCGCCCCCGCCCGAGAAGTGGGCGGGGCTGAGCGACGTCGAGACGCGCTACCGCAAGCGGTACATGGACCTGTACGCGAACCCCGACTCGATGCGCACGTTCCGCCAGCGCTCGGAGATCGTCTCGGCCGCTCGCCGAGTCATGACCGAGCGGGGCTTCATCGAGGTGGAGACGCCCATGCTCCAGCCCCTCGCAGGCGGTGCGGCGGCGCGCCCGTTCACCACCACCATGAACGCGCTCGACCTGACGCTCTACATGCGCATCGCGCCCGAGCTGTATCTGAAGCGGCTGCTCGTGGGGGGCATGCCCCGCGTCTTCGAGATCAACCGCAACTTCCGCAACGAGGGAGTGGACAAGCAGCACAATCCCGAGTTCACGGCGATCGAGGCCTATCAGGCCTTCGGCGACTACCACTCGGTCATGGACCTCTCCGAGGCGATCGTCCGTGCCGCGGCACGGGTCGTCGCAGGCGAGACCGGCGCCGAAGGTCTCACGCTGCCCTTCGGCGATCTCTCGATTGACTACGCGCAGGACTGGCCTCGGATCACCTACGCGGAGCTGTTCGAAAGGGCGCTGGGCTTCCCGATGACCGACGTCGCCCGCGCGAGAGAGGAAGCCCCGAAGCACCGGATCAAGACCACTGCTGAGGACGGCACGCCTCTGGACGACGTGTGGATCGTCAACGAGCTGTTCGAGGAGGTCGCCGAGAAGGCGATCGACCCGAGCGTGCCCACGTGGGTGATGGACTACCCCGCGGCGCTCAGCCCGCTCACGCGCCCGAAGCACGACGATCCGACGATCGCCGAGCGCGCCGACCTGTTCATCGCGGGCATGGAGATCGGGCCGCACTACACGGAGCTGAACGATCCCGACGTGCAGCTGGCCAAGTTCCAGGAGCAGCTGTCGGGCATCGACGACGAGGAGTCGACATTCCGGAACCTCGACGAGGACTTCATCGAGGCGCTCAAGGTCGGGATGCCCCCCGCGGGGGGCATGGGACTTGGTGTCGATCGGCTCGTCATGCTGCTGACCAACAGCCAGACGATCCGCGACGTGATCCTGTTCCCGCTGCTCAGGCCCGCCGACTAGCGGCGTGTGTGTGCACGCAGACGGTGCGCGGGGCGGGCCGGCGTTCGGTCGCAGGTGTACCACCCCTGGACCCACGCGTAGAAGTCGGCGGGGAGCAGCAACCCATCGTGGTCGATGTCGGCGCGCATGTCGCGGCGGTTGAACAGCCAGATCCACGCGTTGAAGTCGGCGGGGGTGAGCGCGCCGTCTCGGTTGGCGTCCATGCGGGAGCAGGTGTCCTGAGCGATGCGGTAGATCGCGCCGGTCTCGGGCACGCCGACGTACAGCACCCCTCCGGGTGAGAACGTCAGCTCCACACTGGGCGGCAGAACCCGCCCAGGCTGGGGCGAAACGCCTGTGAACACGCCCGCGAACAGCACCTCGGAAGAGCCATCGTCGCGCAGGCGGAGCAGGTCGCCCGTGCGCTGGTCGCCCACGAACACGCCCTCGCCCCACACGCCGCCCGGGCTCGCAGCGATGCCCGTGCAGGGGAACGAGCCGGCGACGCCCAGATCATCACCCTCGACGCTGATGGTGCGGACGCCGCCCGCCGGGTCGATCACGCGGAACGATCCGTCGGACGCGACGTCGAACTGCAGGATGCCATCGGAGAAGTAGTGCAGCAGGGCGGACTCGTGGGTGTGTCTGTCCCAGCGGACGAGGGCCCGCGTGCCGTAGTTGGCGATGACGAGGTTGCCCTGGGCGTCGAATCGCATGTCCTCGGGGTTGGAGAGCCAACCGCCTGGCGGGATCGCCAGGGTGACCTCACCGGCGGGGTCGACGGCAAAGACGCCGTGCACCCCTCCAACCAGGATCGAGCCGGCGGGTGCGAAGCTGCCCTCGGTATCCCAGGCGACGCTGTCGGGGTCGGGGATGGTGCGGCTGCCGCGCTCTTCGACATCGCCCGTCGCGGTGTTCATCTCGCGGACGTGGTACCAGGTGCCGCTGCCGGGCCCGACGCGTCCCAACGCGATGCGCGAGCCATCGGGGTGGTGGCTCATGCGCCCGATCCAAGGGGCGTCCGCGACCGCTTCGACGATCAGGTCCGCCGCCCAGGGCGTCACGGGCTGGGGCTCGGCGGGTGGCGCGGGCTGCCCACTGGCGGAGTGGGCCAACATGGAGCAGGCCAGCAGGGCGGTCGTGGTGCGGGCTGTCCGAGGCATTCGCGGCTCCTTGCGCTCCCCCGCGATGCGCACGAGTGAGCACCCGACCCCGCCTGGAGGGGCGCGGGGACCGGGGCTCGGGCTCAACCATCGCAAGCGTGCGCATCCGCCGCTAGGTGTTGGAGACCGCGCACGGCGCGGCGCGCCCGCAGCGGCGGCCGCAGCTTCGCCGGGTTCACAGGCTCGGGGCGTCGCGGCGCGTTATCGGCGTCGGCGTGCGGCGACGAGACCGCCGAACGCGAGGAGCGCGCCGCTCGCGGGCGCGGGCACCACGGCCCAGATCGTGTCCGTGCCTGGCACCGCGACCACCATCTCGCCCGAGGGCAGGAAGGCGATCTCGGCATCGGGCATGCGCGTCGCGTCGAACGGGTCCACGCCCGGGAAGAGGCCCGAGGCGATGATCTCGGCGCCGGAGTCCGCGAAGCGGAGCAGGTCGCCCGTGGTCCGGTTCACGCCGTAGGCGTCGTCGCCCCAGAGCGTCGAGCCATCGCCGAAGGCGAGCCCGGTGACGAACGAGGCCTGGCCCGCCTGGAGCACGCGTCCCCACGGGTTGATGTCCGACGCGATGCCGGCCTGGTCGCCGAAGATGACCTCGCCCGAGCGCGAGACCGCGACCTGGTTCACCGCGGTGCCGGAGACCGCGACGGTCGAGAACACGCCGCCCGGGGTTACCGAGGTCACGATGCCCGGGTTGTAGTCGGCGAAGACCAGCTCGCCCGAAGGCGTGATCGCCATGTCCTCGGGGTTGACGACATCCGCGCCAGCTTCGAAGACGAGCGGCGTGCTGCCCCCGGGCTCGATCGCGAAGATGCCGTGCACGCCCCCGACCAGCACCGAGCCGGGCTCGGCAAACAGCCCGTTGATGTCCCATGTCACGGCGTCCGGATCGGGCACGGCGGCACCGATCGAGCGGACGCTGCCATCGGTGCCGATCACGCGGACGTGCTGCGCGCTGCCGTAGCCAGGCCCGGTCGCCCCGACGGCGATCTCGCCCGTCAGCGGGTTCACGTCGATGCGTCCGATGTGCTCGAGGGTGGCAAGCTCGGTGAAGCGCAGCGTGTCGGAGGTGGGCTCGGATGCGGCGCAGGTCCCCGCGAGCGCGAGGAGGACGGTGGTGCGGAACAGCATGGCATCTCTCTCAGTGCAGGTCTTGGGTTGTGCGTCGCGCGGCATCGCGTGACACACTCAGCCTGCACGAGCTCCGGGGGCGTGCCAGGCACCGGGCGTCGCAGGTGGTCCGAGAAGACCAAAAACACCCGCACAGGCGGCACAGGCCTCTGCGCACACTCACTGCACACGTCAGCCGAACTGGGGTGAAGCACCCGGTCAGCCGATTCCGGGCCCGAGGGGGAGTACCTATGGCGAGCGGCGGCGAACCATCCGATCAACGACGAGTCTCGGGCCGGATCCGCGTCAACGATGTCCGCACCAACGTCGGCACCGTGATCGACGCGTCGGCCGGTGGGCTCCGCATCCGCGGCAAGGCGCCCAAGGGCTGCGAGCCGGGCACGTCGATCCGCGTCGAGATCACCGACGGCGAGGTGAGCGTCACGGTCGACTGCGAGATCCGATGGATGCAGCGTCACCCCTTCAAGGGCGCGACCTTCGGGGTGTCGTTCATCGATCCCAGCGACGAGCAGCGTCGTGACATCTTCACCATTATCCGGCGCGCCGGCACCGAGGCACGGTGCCGCTGGGACGCGGCCTGACGACGCTGTTTACTCGGACCGGCTCAGCCGACCGCGACACCGTTCGAGTGCACCCTCTCGGAAGAGGCCTCGCGCTGCGACTCCTGGCGGGCGACGTCGGCGACCGTGGTCCCCTCCAGCGTCTGACGGAGGTAGTCGGCCGATCCATCGATCACGCGGTGCAGCGCGCCCATGCCGTCGTTGAGCGAAGCGAGTTCGGTATCGGACCGTGACTCGCGCAGCGGGCCAACGGCGAGCACGACATCAAGCAGGTTGATGTCCTCCGGTGGGTGGTTCAGGGTGTACCCACCGCCCACGCCGCGACGTCCGCGGATGATCTCCGACGACGCCAACTGCTGGAGCACCTTGGCGAGATAGGGCGGGGGGACATCGGCCAGCTTGGCCAGCTCGGTCGTGGGTACCAGGCGACCGGCGCTCGGGGCGAGGGCGGCAACGGCACGGAGGGCGTACTCGGCGGTCTGTGACAGCATGGCTGCTCCCGTCTCGAGGCCCGGCACCACAGCCTGCCTCATGTTTAGAAGAGTTCCATGCTGTGGTGCGAACAGATGCAGACCATCAATGATTTACGGGATCGCCCGATCCACAGCGGCCGCCGCGTCCGGCGCGTCGTCCGCGACGGGCACCACCTCGAGCAATTGACGGACGACGTCGTCTGTTGAAACGCGGTCGGCCTCGGCGTTGAAGTTCGTCAGCACACGGTGACGCAGAACGGGCAGCGCCGCCTCGCGGACGTGGTCGATGTCGGCGTGGGTGTGCCCGCTGAGCAGGGCGCGGGCCTTGGCGGCGAGGATCAGGTTCTCGCTCGCGCGAGGGCCTGCGCCCCAGCCCACGTAGTCGCGCACCACCTGCGGGCGGTGGTCGTCGGTGCCCGGCTCGGGCTGCCGCGTGGCGCGCACGAGGCGGAGGGCGTACTTGATCACATGGTCGGCCGCCGGCGCGTGGCGCACCAGCGTCTGCATCTGCATGATCTCCTCGGCGCCCACGATCGACGAGACGTCGACCTCGCCCTTGTGCGCGCTGCGCCGGACGATCTCAAGCTCTTCTTCCGCCGTCGGGTACCCGATGCGGATCTGGTACATGAACCGGTCGAGCTGCGCCTCGGGCAGGGGGTAGGTGCCCTCCTGCTCGATCGGGTTCTGCGTCGCGAGCACGAAGAAGGGGCGGGGCAGCGGGTACATCTGCCCACCCGCGGTGACCTGGCCTTCCTGCATCGCTTCGAGCAGGGCCGCCTGGGTCTTGGGCGGGGTGCGGTTGATCTCGTCCGCGAGGATCACGTTGGCGAAGATCGGGCCCTGGATGAACTGGAGCATCCGCTGGCCCGTGGTCTTGTCTTCCTGGAAGACCTCGGTGCCCGTGATGTCGCTGGGCATCAGGTCGGGCGTGAACTGGATGCGGCTGAACCGCAGGCTCAGCGACTTCGCGATCGTGGAGATGAGCAGCGTCTTGGCGAGGCCAGGCACACCGACCACGAGCGCGTGCCCCCGGCAGAAGATGCAGGTGAGCATCTGCTCGATGACATCGTCCTGCCCGACGATGATCTTGCCGATCTCGGCCTTGAGCAGATCGTGCACCTCGCGGATGCGGGCGATCTCGTCGTGGGAAGCGGTTGGAGCGGGCTCTGTCATGCGTGTGCCTCCGTGCGTGACCCGCGATGGTACCGGCGGTGCAGGGCGCGGGTTCGGCAGCACGCCAGATGAAAAAGGCGGACGCCGTGATCTCCCGAAGGAGTCCGTGCGGCGTCCGCCCTGGTGCAGCCCGTTTCGCAGCGGTGAAACGGGTCTTGAGTCGATCCCGGCCCGGCGGGCGGCTGGCAGCGGGGAGTCTCAGAGGGCCCGCCAAGCCGGCATCGGTCAGCTTCTTCCGACGATCCGCCGGCGGGTTTCACCTCCCGCCGCGATCCTCGAGATCTTCGAGGTGTGCGAGCAGCCGATCGAGCTTGTGCTCGAGCGAGTTGAGGCGCTCACGCAACTCGTGGTTCTGCTCGGTCAGCTCGCGGTTGCGCTCGCGGAGTTCCTCGACGCGCTCATCGACCTCCTCGCGGCGCTCGTCGAGCTCTCGCTTGCGAAGCTCCAGCTCGTGCATGCGCTCCTCGAGCCTCTGGCGCTGCGCCACGACCTCGGGGTGCCGGTTGCCCATGCGGTCCGCGTGGTCGCGCAGGGCCTCGCGCTCGATGAGCAGGGCCCGCTCGTCGTCGGCGTTGCGGAGCAGCAGCTCGTTGCCCCGATCCAGGTTCCAGCGGAGCATGCGGGCCCGCTCGGCCTGCTCCATCGCGTGGGCGATCTGCTCGCGGGCCTGGGCCATCGCGCGGTCGAGCTCCTCGCGCTGGTCGTCGTCGAGGTCCTTGATGTCCGCCAGCTCGTCGCGGATGAGGTCCTCGAGATCCTCGAAATCGAAGTCGAAATCCATCGGTTCGACCGGCTCCACGTCCCAGCGGAAGGCGTTGGGTTCGCCCTGGGCGTTGCCGAACGGGAGGCGCCCGCCGTAGAGCTTTTCGGCGTCGAACGCCGCGACCTCGATGGTCAGGCTCTCGGGCAGCCCCTTGCGGAGCACGATGACGTCGAGCTCGTCGCCCGCCTTGAGCCCCGAGAGCTCGTCGGTGAGCACGGCGGCGCCGGTGACCTTGCGTCCCGCGACGTTGATGAGCACGTCGCCGTGCTTGAGCCCGGCCTTCGCAGCGGGCAGGCCCTCGACCACGCTGAGGATCATGGTGCCAACGCCATCGTTGAGCGCGAGGTGCTCGCGGAGCTGGTCGTCGAGCGTGCTCTGCGTGAGGCCGACCATGGTCTTGGGCTCGTTGCCCCGGAGCCAGAACTGGTTGTTGCCCTGGCCCGGGTTGACGAGAGCGAGCTGCTCGCCGACAGCGCGCCCGATCGTGAACGCGTTGCCCGCAGCGCCGAGCTTCGGTACCTCAAACTCGATGAGCTCGCCCCCGTCGACGATGTAGACGACGTCCTCTTCGGACTTGAAATCGACTTCGTCGCCGTCGATGTAGGCGGTGTGCACGCCGTCGCCGTCGAACTCGATCTTGTACTTGGTCCCGTCGATGATGCGGACGGAGTATCCCTCGATCTCGCCGTCGTCGACGCTGATGCTGGTCGTGCTGCTCTGTGCTGCGGCGGGCGCCGCGAGGCCCGCGACAGCGAGCAGGCCGGCGGCGAGTGCGGTCGTCATCCGATTCGTGCGTGTCATACCAAACTCCTTGCGGTTCCGATCGTGTGTGTCTCGCGTTACCACGCGGCTGGCAGCGGGGCGGCATCGCCCGCGGGCTGCGCCGGGGGGGTGGACTGCTTGGGGACGAAGTACATCTGTCCGGCGTCGTTGGTCGCGGGCTTGTAGACGCCTTCGACCGTGGTCCTCTCGACGATCTGGCGGAGGTAGATCACGTCGTAGCCGCCGTTCTCGTTGGGCGTGCGCTCGAGGACGAGGCTCGTGGGCATCTCGCCCAGCACCTCGCCCGACTGCTTGCCGAGCTCGAGATACTTCGCCAACGCGTCGGCAGCGGTGTTGATCGGGTTCGCCATGGCGATACTCGACGAGCCGTTGTTGCCGACAGGCGAGGGGGGCAAGGTCTGCTGGGGCGTCGTCCCGACCATCCAGGCGGCGGCGACGCTCGCTGCCGCGAGCCAGCCGGCCCCCGTCAGGGCAAGCTTCATACGGCTGTTCGGCGCCACGCTGGCGTGCTCGTGCATGGGCAGCGCCACGCGCTCGGCGACGCTCACCGCGTCCTCGACCGCGACATCCAGCTCGCGCTTCAGGTCCTGCTGCTCGGCGAGCTCGGCCCAGATCGCCTGGTCCGCCGCTGCGAGGGCGCGCAGCTCGCGCCAGTCCTCGCTGGTTGCCTCGCCGTCGACCACGCGGGCGACGAGGATGTCGCGCCGGTCTTGTTCGCTGGTTGCGTCGGTCATTTCGTCACCGCCTTCGGCGCGGTCTCCTGCGCCAGTTCCTTCAGCTTGCGTCGGCCCCGCGCGATGCGGGTCTCGATGGTCGTCTCGGGCATCCCCGTCACCGCGCTGATCTGCGCGTGGCTCATGCCGCGCACGCACCGGAGCAGCACGCACTCGCGGTATGCCTCGGGCAGCTCGCCCACGAGCTCGATCAGCTTCCGCGAGCGTTCGGCCCGCTCGACACCCGAGGGGTCGACGTAGTCGTGCCTGGTCGGGTCGTCAGCGAGCTCGGTCTGGGCCAGCTTCAGCAGGCCCTTACGCCTGGTCTGCTTGCGTCCGGTCGCTCGCGCGGTGTTCACCGCGACGGCCCGCAGCCAGCCCCGAAAGGCCCCGGTGTCGCTCAGTTGGTGCAGCTTCTCGACCACGGCCAGCGCCACCTCCTGCAGCAGATCCTCAAGATCCGCCTCGCGGGGCTTGTGCGCGAGCACGACGGCAGCCACCCACCGGCGGTGCTCCTGCCAGAGCAACCCGGCTGCCTCGGCGTCTCCCCCCGAGGCCCGGCGGATCAGGTCCGACTCGCTCACGCGTTCCCCTTCACTTCGGTCCACCCCACCGGATGCGCCGTCGGGGCGCTCCCGTCGCGGCGGCGACGATTTGTTCGCGTAACCTTGCCGGTTGTAGCGACGCCCGACGCCCCCGGTTCATCCACACCATGTCCACACGCCCCTCACAAACCGATCAAGATCCAAAACTCGATCAGCTCGACGTGATGGACGGGGGCACGATGCCGCTGGGCGACCACCTCGAGGAGCTCCGAAAGCGGCTCGTGCTGATGCTCTTCGGGCTCGTGCCGTTCTTCGTGGTCGCGCTCACGGTCAGCCGCCCGGTGCTCGAGTTCCTGATCCGCCCGGTGCGTGCGGCGTTGCGTGACGCGGGGCTGCCGCCGGTGATCCAATCGACCGGGCCCATCGAGGTGTTCGGCAGCTACATGAAGATCGCCCTGATCCTGACGATCCTGGGTGGGTCGTGGTGGGTGCTCACGCAGCTGTGGATGTTCGTGCGTCCAGGGCTCTACCGCACCGAGCGCCGGTTCGTGTACATCCTGATCCCGTTGAGCGTGACGATGACGGGCGTGGGCGTCGTGTTCATGTACACCGTCATGCTGCCCGTGGTGCTCGCGTTCTTCATTGGGTTTGGTTCGACGCTGGGGGAACCCGGGTACAACCCGGTCGATCTTCCCGCGGGTGTCGTGCTGCCCGCCGCGCCGCTCGTGCAGGGCGACCCGGCGACGCTCGAAGTGGGCAGCCTGTGGATCAACACCGAGCTGAGCGAGCTGCGCACCTGCGTGGGTTTCGCGCCCGATGGATCACCGATCATCAGCGGCACCCCGCTGACCGGTGGCAGCGGCATCCTCCAGCTCTACCGCCTGAAGGAGTACGTCGGGCTGGTGCTCATGCTGAGCCTGGGCTTCGCGATCGGGTTCCAGATGCCTGTGGTCGTGCTGCTGCTGGGCTGGGCGGGGATCGTCGAGCCCGACGATCTGACGGGCGTGCGCAAGTTCGTGCTGATGGGGTGCCTTGTGCTGAGCGCGATCCTGACGCCCGCGGATCCGTTGAGCATGGTGCTGCTCGCCGGGCCCCTGTACCTACTGTACGAGTTCGGGCTGGTGCTCCTCCGGCTCATGCCCGCGAAGTCGCTCGGGGGTGAGGCGGGCGATGGCGGAGCGTGACGTCCACATGATGGATCGCGCACTCGGTCTGGCGCGCGAGGCCGCGGCGATGGGCGAGGTGCCCGTCGGCGCGGTGGTGTGGGAGACCGCGACCGGGCGCGTGCTGGGCGAGGGCTTCAACCGGCGCGAGGTCGACAGCGACCCGAGCGCGCACGCGGAGTTCCTGGCAATCCAGCGGGCGTGCGCCGCTGTGGGCGACTGGCGCCTGAACCACTGCTCGCTGGCGGTCACGCTCGAGCCCTGCCCGATGTGCGCCGGGCTGATCGTCAACGCGCGGGTCGGGCGGGTGGTCTACGGCGCCGACGACCCGAAGGCGGGCGCGTGCCGGAGCCTGTTCGAGCTGACCACCGACGCGCGGCTGAACCACCGCGTCGAGCTGATCACGGGCGTGCGCGCCGAGGAGTCAGCAGAGATGCTGCGCTCGTTCTTCCGCGCGCGACGCGCGAAGGGCTGCGATGCCTGAGCTGCCCGAGGTCGAGACCGTGCGCCGCTCGCTCGAGTCCCGCGTGCTCGGGTGCACCGTCTCGGGCGTGATCGTGCGTCGGCGCGACGTGATCGCAACACCCGACGACCCGCCTGGCGGGTTCGGACGCCAGCGCCGCCTCACGCGGGCCCCGAAGCGTGTCGAGAAGGCCGACCTGCTGCTGGGCGACACGATCGAGGGTGTGCTCCGTCACGGCAAGCAACTCGCGCTGGCCGGGAACTCAGAGCGCGCGGTGCTGATCCACCTGGGCATGACGGGCGAGGTCATGGCCCCGGGCCCTGGGGCGCGGCTCCGGGCTGCGGACCACCTGCACGTCCTGTGGACGCTCCGGCGGGGCGATGGGGCTTCGGCGGGGCGGATGGTCTTCCGCGACCCGCGCCGGTTCGGGGGGATCTGGACCCTGCCCGACCGGGGGGCGCTCGATCGGCGCTGGGCTGAGCTCGGGCCGGACGGGCTCGCGGTAACGGGCCAGCAGCTCCGCGAGAGGGCGGGAGGCAGCGCCCGAGCGATCAAGGCCTCCCTGCTCGACCAGCGGGTCGTCGCGGGGGTGGGCAACATCTACGCCGACGAGGGGCTCTTCCGAGCGGGGATCCACCCAGAGGCCCGGGCAGGGGATCTGACGTCGCAAGAGTGGGACCGCGTCGCCCGCGAGCTTCGGACGCTGCTGTGCGAGGCGGTCGAGCTCCGGGGCTCGACCCTCCGCGACTACCGCGACGCCGGGGGGTTCGCGGGCGACGCGGCGAGGCTCCACCGGGTGTACGGGCGGGGCGGCGAGGCGTGTGTCAGTTGCGGCAACAGTCTGGCATCAGGCACGGTTGCGCAGCGGACCACGGTCTGGTGCCCACTCTGTCAGCCCGAGCGGTACCCGGGTTCCGTGGACTAATCACGGGTTATCCACAATGTGTTCGTCGTCCCGTGGACAAACCGCGCAGGGCGGTTCCCCTGGAATGGGCGTCTTCTTTTTCTATGAGAAGAGAGATATTCAATCATCATCGTAAAGAGGGGTGTCGGCTTGGGGACAAAGGGCGGTGCCCGCTCGGAACCTGCTGATACAAAGCGGCTTGCGTCGTTGCGCCGGGTTGGTCACCGTGTCGCTTCGCTGTCGGCGGCGCTCGGTGGATCGGATCGATCCGTCGGTAGCACACCGGTGACGGGTGGTGTGGTCGTCGGATGCGCCGGGTTGGGCGACGGCGGCCGAGCGCTGGTGCACACGTTATCCACAACCCGCTGTCGACAATGCGAAGGGCGTATGAACGCGGCTCCCGGGCTCAAAACCGGGCTCAAATAGACAGAATGGGATCGACGGTGAACTAGCGGTCGCGCCCGGCGACCCGGAGACGGGTCTCGAGGGCGGTGACCGAGGCCATCAGCGACTCATCGGAGGACTGCTTGCCCTCGATTGTCCTGATGGCGTGGAGCACCGTGGTGTGGTCGCGCCCGCCGAAGTAGCCGCCGATCTCTTCGAGCGAGTGGCGGGTGTGCTTGCGGGCGAGATACATGCCGACCTGGCGGGGCAGAGCGATGGAGCGGTTGCGCTTCCGGCTCTGGAGATCAGCGGTGCGGACCCCGAAGTAGTCGGTGATCTGGGAGATGATCTGGTCGACGGTGACGGGGATGTCCGAGGCGCTGGCCGGAGCGCCCAGTGCTTCGGAGGCCATGTCGAGTGTGGGGCGGTCGACGCCCAGCATCGCGGCCTGGAGCTGGAGCTTGGTCAGGTCGCCCTCGAGCTCGCGGATGTTGGCCTGCTCGCGCTGGGCGACGAACTGGGCGACGTCATCGGGGATCTCGATGCCGCGGAGGCGCCCCTTTTCCTTGATGATCTCGAGTCGCGTCTCGAAGGTGGGCGGGGCGACTTGGGTGACCAGGCCCCACTTGAAGCGGCTGACGAGCCTGTCCTCGAGATCGGGGATCTCCTCGGGCGGGGCGTCGGAGGTCATGATGATCTGCTTGTCGGCCTGGTAGAGGGCGTTGAAGGTGTGGAAGAATTCCTCCTGCGTGCGGTCGCGCTTGGCGAGGAAGTGGATGTCGTCGATGACGAGGGCGTCGACCTCGCGGAACTGGTGTCGGAACTGGTCCATGCGTCCGGCCTTCACGTCCTGGATGAACCGGGTCATGAAGTGCTCGCAGCTTGTGTAGAAGATGCGGAACCCGGGCTGACGCTCGATCAGATCGAGGCAGATCGCCTGGAGGAGGTGGGTCTTGCCCAGCCCGACATCGCCGTGGATGAAGAGAGGGTTGTATGCGCGCCCCGGCCGGTCGGCGACGGCGCGAGCGGCGGCGTGGGCGAGGCGATTGCCCGGCCCGATGATGAAGTGCTCGAAGGCGTAGTCGGGGGTGAGCGAGAGGGTGCCGTGGTCGTGACGCTTCAGGGCGTCGCGGGTCTCGTGCTCGGTGGGGGGGCGCTCGCTGGGCATGTCTGTGGTCGACG
>JANQQZ010000174.1 GCA_028284805.1 Phycisphaerales bacterium | reverse complement strand
GAGCGTGAGGCGGGCCGCCGCGTCGCCCGCGGTGTCGGGCTCGAACGTCTCGACCGAGACGTCTCCCGGCTGGGTGACGATGACCATGACCGACTCGGGCAGCAGGTTCATCGCGGGGCCGTCGAGGCTCCAGGTGCCCGATTCGCCGACCTCGATGCGGCGCTGGTCGCGCTCGATCGTGGTGACGCGGTCGAAGCCCTCGGGCGTGACGCGGAGGGTGGCGCCGGTGAGCTCGACGCCCTCGCCGAAGCCCGTGAGCGTCTCGGCGATGGTCCAGTCGCCCAGGGCGTCGGCGCTGCTGATCGGCGTAGGCGCCGTGGACGCGCAGCCCTGGAGCAGCGGGCACAGGAGCACCAGAGCCAGAAGAGCACGCGCCATCGGCTGAGCCTACCGGATGCCCCCCGCGGGCGATAGGACCGAGAACAGGTATCCGGGTGGCGGTTCTACACTCCGGGCATGTCGTACACCGCACTCGCCAGACGCTACCGCTCGCAGGATTTCGATGAGGTCGTGGGCCAGGAGCCCGTCGCCCGCACGCTGCGGGCCGCCATCGACGCCGATCGCGTCGCCCACGCCTACCTGTTCACAGGCACCCGGGGCGTGGGCAAGACCACCATGGCCCGCATCTTCGCCAAGGCCCTCAACGGCAACGACACGGAAGAGGTCGACACCGCGATCATGACGGGTCAGGACACCGACGTCGTCGAGATCGACGGCGCGAGCAACAACTCCGTGGAGCAGGCGCGCGAGCTGATCGCCAACAGCGTCTACCGCCCGATGCGCGGGCCCTACAAGATCTACATCATCGACGAGGTCCACATGCTCTCGACGGCGGCGTTCAACGCGCTGCTCAAGACCATGGAAGAGCCCCCCGAGCACGTGAAGTTCATCCTCTGCACCACCGAGGCGCACAAGGTGCCGCCCACGATCCAGAGCCGGTGCCAGCGGTTCGACTTCCGAGCCATCCCGGGCACGATCATCGGCGACCGGCTGAGCGAGGTCCTGAAGCACGAGAAGGTCAAGGCCGACCCCGAGCTGATCGCGATGGTGGCGCGTCTCGGCAACGGGTCCATGCGCGATGCGCTCAGCCTGCTCGACCGGCTGATGGCGTCGGGCGAGAAGAAGCTGACCGTCGAGCTCCTCGAAGACCTCCTGGGCCTGGCGCCACGCGAGCTGGTGGGCCGGCTGATCGACTCGTTCGTGCAGGGCGAGCCGGGCCCGGCGCTCGATGCCGCGGGCGAGCTGGTCGCCTCGGGCACCGGTGTCGACCAGACGCTCGAGGCGCTCATCGAGCGCCTCCGCGATCTGATGATCCTGGCGGCGTGCGGGCCCGAGACATCGCTCGTCGAGCTCTCGGGCGATGCCCGCGCCGAGGAAGTCGAGCGGGCCACGCATTTCGACCCGGCGGGGCTCGTGCACATGATCGCGCTCTGCGAGGGGGTGCAGCGCGCCGCGAAATCCAGCCCGAACCCTCGGGCGTTGATGGACGCGCTCGTCGTTCGCCTCTCGATGACCGAGAAGCTGGCGGACGTCACAGGCATCCTGAACCAACTGCAGGGGGCCGGATCGGGAAAAGGCTGAGGGCGTCGGCCGGCGCGAGCCCAGCCGTGTCGCGACCGCCGCCCCCAGCGAAATCAGCGCCACCCGCCCCGGCGCAGCCGGACACGCACGCTGCCAGCGGCGCCGCTCTCTGGGAGCGGCTCCAGCAGATCGCGCCGATGATGCTCCGGGCGCTGCTGGCCGACATGCGCCTCGTTCGTTTGGGCGAAACCGATGCGGAACTCGCGTGTGCGGCGCACGCGCGCCCGGTCGCCGAGAAGAAGCTCGGCGATCTGTCGAAGCTGATGTCCGAGCTGGCGGGGAAACCCATCACGGCGCGGCTGATCGAGGGCGAGCCCGAGCCCGCGACGACCGGTGCGTCCGAGGCGCGACCCGAACCCATCGAGCCCGATGTCGACCACCCGATCGTGAAGAAGACGCTCGAGCTCTTCAACGGGCGGATCATCGACGTGAAGCCCGTGCGGTCCAAGCCCACCGACGAGCCGGGGGAGATCTAGATGTTCGGCAACATGAAGAACCTCGGCGCGATGGCGAGCCTGCTGCAGCGCAAGGACGAGATCGCCGAGGCCGCCAAGGCGCTGGGCGAGCGGATGGGTGAGCTGCGCGTCGAGGGTCAGGCGGGCGGGGGCGCGTGCCGGGCGTGGGTGACGGGCAAGCTTCGGGTGCACCGGATCGAGCACGACCCTGCGGTGCTCTCGGCGGTTGGGGCCTCGCCCGAGGCGAAGGCCCAGCTCGAGCGTCTGACAGCGGAGGCCGTGAACGACGCGCTGGAGAACTGCCAGCGCCTGATGCACGAGATGGTGATGGAGGAGGCGCGCCGGCTCGGGATCGAGGACCTGGTGCCCAAGGGCGCGGGCGGCCCCGGGGCGTTCGGCGGGCTGCTCGGGCCGTGAGGCCTTCAGAGCTGATCGAACTCGATCGGGCCGACCCTCTGTCGGTCGTCATCCGGATCACCGACGACCCGGCCCCCGACGCGACCACGGGCGTGATCGAGCGCTGGGACCGGATGCGCGCCGAGAGGCCGCGGCTCTTCAACGGGCCCGTGCTCTCGTACCTCGGATACAGCGACGGGATCATCACGGCGCGCCGGGACAGCTACCAGCGTCTCGCGGTGCAGGAGCACGAGCCCACGGTCGTCGAGCCGACGGTCATGCAGCTCTCGGTCACCGGGATCGTCACGGCGCTCGACGAGCGGGGCGAGCGCCATGTGCTCGTGGGCAGGCGCTCGCACGCGACACGCATCTACGGCGGCCTGTGGGAGCTGGGCCCCTCGGGCGGGATCGACCCCCCTCCGGTGTCGCACCGCTCGATGGACGGGCTCGACGTGTTCCGCCAGCTCGTCACCGAGATGCGCGAGGAGACCGGGCTCCCGGCCGACCCGGACCCGGGGCCGATCGTGGCGATCACGATCGACCCCGTCGCAACGTCCGCCGACCTCGTGATGCGGATCGACCTCGCACGCCCCGTCGACGAGGTGGTCGCGCAGACCGAACGATCGGAGGACCACGCCTGGGAGTACGAGACCACGCGGTGGATCGCGTGCGCCGAGTTCGAGAGGTTCGTCGGGGCGATGCCGTGCATCCCGCCGACGGTTGCGCTGGCGGGGTTGGTCCAGGGGCTCCGCTAAGAGAGCGGTTCGGGAGCTATCGCTTCGGGACGCTCGCGGTCGTGAGCAGCTCAGCCAGTTTCTTGACGTCGCGATTGGCGACGACGCCCTCGACGACATGCGGCTTGATGCTGGTCTTCTTGAGATGGTCGTGCGCACGCTTCCACAGCGCGTCGGCCTTCTTGCCCTCCGCGAGGTAGATCTCGGTCACCAGCTCCTGGAGCTTCGTGATCGTGATCGTGTCCGCGTTCTCGTAGTAACGCTTGACGATCTTCTGCTGGTACGCGGACAGGTCTCGCTTGGCCATGAGAGTCTCCCTCAGCCCGAACCAACGAGCTGGGTGCGAGCGAGCGTGCGGTAGACGTCGCAGCGGTCGAGCAGCTCGCTGTGTGTGCCCTGATCGACCAGCTTGCCCGCGTCGAGCACCGCGATGCGGTCGGAGTTCACCACGGTGCTCAGGCGGTGCGCAACGACGAGCGTGGTGCGTCCGCGGCTGAACTCGTTGATCGCCTCGGTGATGTGGGCCTCGCTGTCGGCGTCGATCATGCTGGTCGCCTCGTCCATGATCAGGATCGCAGGGTCGCGCAGGATGGCGCGGGCGATGGCGAGCCGCTGGCGCTGCCCGCCCGAGAGGGTGAGGCCCTGCTCGCCCACCGGGGTGTCGAGGCCCTCGGCGAGCTGCTCGATGAAGGGCATCGCGTGGGCGCGCCGGGCGGCGTCGAGGATCTGATCTTCGCTGGCTTCTTCGGTGCCGTAGGCGATGTTGGACCGGATCGTGCCCGGGAAGATGACGGTCTCTTGGGTGACCACGCCGATCTGTCGCCTGAGGCTCTCGGTGGCGTGCTCGGTGATGTCGAGCCCGTCGACGAGGACACGCCCAGAGTCCGGGTCAAAGAGTCGCGGAAGGAGAGAGAGGAGCGTGGTCTTGCCCGAGCCGTTGGGGCCAACGAAGGCGACGCGCTCGCCGTGCACGACCTCGATGGAGACGTCTCGCAGTGCCGGGCGCTCGGCGCCGGGATAGGTGAAGGTGATGCCCTCGAGCGCGACCGAGCTGCGGTGGCGGGGCAGATCGGGCAGGCGCTGGCGCGTGCCCGGCTCGGGCTCCAGGGCCATCAGCTCCTCGACACGCTCGCTGGCGGCGGCGGCGGCTTGGATCTCGTTGATGATGCCCGTCAGCGGGCGGAGCGCCGCGGCCGCGATGCCCACCGCGACCAACGCGACCATGAAGTTCGTGGGCTCGAGCTCGTTGTCGAGCACGGCCTTGACGGCAACCGCCGCGAGGATGCCGATGCACGTGATCGCGATGACCTCGGAGACCGGGCTCGACAAGGCGCGGGCGGTGCGCGCCCTGAGCAGTTCACGCACGACGCGCCGGTTGGTCTCGCGGAACCGCTCGACCTCGTGCGACTCGGCGGTCTGCACCTTGACCACGCGCAGCCCACGCAGGACGTTGCCCGCCCGTGACAGCAGCTGGGCCTGCCCGGCGTAGGCCTTCTTCCTCGCGCGGCGCACGCGCTGACCGAGCGCCCGGATGATCAGGAACAGCAACGGGCCCGCCACCAGCGATACGACCGTGACGAGCGGCTCGAAGACGATCGCGACAGTCAGGGCGGCAAGACCCTTGCCGATCTGCGTCACACCCTTGCCCAGGATCGCGGTGAAGCCCATCGCGAGCAGTTCGGTCTCCTCGACGACGCGGCGCGACAGGTCCGCCGAGTCGCCCGCGACGACCGTCCGCAGCGGCAGGCGGATCACATGCGCGAACGCACGGTCGCGGATGCGCTGGGAAGCCCGATAGACAGCCGTGAGCGAGAGGTACTGGTGCCCGAACGTTGCCAGAGCGCTGAGCATCGTGAGCACGCCTATGCCGATCATGATCACCACGACGCTGCGCCATGGACGTGTGGGCAGGATGTCGATGACGCCCTGCGGAACCTGGGGCTGGAGCGGCCATTCCAGCAGCCCCGTGTTGGCCTCGGTGACCATGTCCTGGAGCGTCTTCGCGCCCTCGGGACCGGCGAGCATGGTGTTGAGCACGGGCGCGATGGTGGCGATGCCCGCGCCGAGACCGACGCTGGCGATGAACGCGAGCACGAGCGAGCACGCGAGCAGCGCGCGATCGTTCAGGAGTTCCTTGGCAAAGCGCCAGAAGCTGTCCATGCTCGGCGAGGCTCCGGGCCGGGAGGTCGGCTCAGCTCAGCGGGGTCAAACCGCCCAGAATGGTCGGCGTGACGGTGAAGCGTCGCCCCGCGTCCTGATCGACGCGGGTGAGCGAAGCGGTGACGGGCGTCGCGGACGCCAGCTCGGTGGTGACCAGCACGGAGAAGGTGCCGAAGCGATCCGGATCCTCGTCGATCTTGTCTCGGATATCACCCACCGCGCTGAGGCCCGTGAGTGTGAGATCGAGCTCCGTGCGCCGCTCGGCCGGCGCGGTATCGCGGACGTTGAAGGTCTCGCCGTCGTCGAAGATCACGGTGAAGGTGACCTCGGCCGCGGTGGTGCCCGGGTTGTAGACACTGATGATCTCACTGAACCCGGCGTCGTCGCGGAACGAGGCGTCGGTGAAGATCTGGCTCGTGGCGGCGAACGGTGCGACGAGCGCGCCCCCGCCTCCGATGCTGCTGGCCGCGGTGTACTGCGCCGCGATCGGAGGCCCGCCCGCGAGGCCCACCACGCGGACGCTGATCGGGGTATCCGCCTGGATCGATGACCCGGGGAGCCCATCGAGGTCGAACAGGCGGCGACGCCCCGCCTCGATCGTGTTGAAGATGCTCTCGCGCCGCTCGCCTGTGCTCGTCACGAACTCGAGCGAAACGACGGCGTCCTCCGTCCCGAGGTTGACCACCGAAACCTGGCCCGAGCCGTCCTGCGGGCGCCGGGCATCGGCGAGCGCGGCGATCGTGCCCGGCTCGCCCGGGGCGCCGAGCGAGAGCGCGGCGCCGGTGCCCGCGGGGTCGTCCTGATCGAGGCGGAAGAGGGAGCTGCTGGCGACGATGGGCACGGTCGAGGTCACGCGGGCCGCGAAGGGCTTCTGGGGCAGCACGCTCTCGCCGATGCCCTCGAGGTTGATGCCGCCCCGCCGGTAGGCGTCGAGCTCGCGCGGGTTCACGAGCTGCGTGGGCTCCTGGTCCTCGAAGAAGAACTCGATGGTGACCTCGCCGCTCTCGGCGGTGAGGTTCTGCCAGGTGATGAACGACTCGAGCGCGTCGTCGCGCCGTTCCAGATCCGCGAACGTCCACGTCGTCAGCGTGCTCTGTCGGTCGCCCTCGTCGATGGCGAGCGGGTTGAAGAGCGACTCGCCCGCGAACGGATCGAGCCCCTCGCCGCCGTCGCTGAAGTCCGCGCGGGTGAGCGTCGCGGTGACCGGCAGGGCGTTGGCGTCCTCGAAGGCCGAGTGAACCTCGACCGCGTAGGGGTTGAAGCCGATCAGGCGTCCGTCGTCGCCCGTGCCTCGCAGCTCGATCTCGAGCCGCTCGCCCGCTTCGAGCGTGCCCTGCGTCACGACGATGTCGCGGTCGAGCCCCTGGGCGAAGCGGGCGACGACCTGGTAGTCGCCCTCGAAGGCGTTCGGGTTCACGATGGTGAGCGTCTCTTCCGTGCGGAAGTTGCTGAATCCCTCGGGGTAGAACACCGCCTGGTCGAAGAATGCCGAGGTGTCCTGGGGCTTGATGACCTCGGCGTTGACGATGGTCACGAACTCATCGGCGGTGAAGCCATCGGAATCATCGAAGCTCTCGGTGACGGGCGTGGACCGGAACGGGCCGCCCCCGAAGTCGGGGTCGTCGAGCTGCTGGCTCAGGTCGAGCCGCTCGAGGTCGGCGATCGCGAGGACGACATCCCACGAGCGATCGTCGACGACCCGCCCGAAGACCGCGAAGCCGCCGTTCGACTGCGCGTCGGGCCCGAGCACGTCCTCGTTGTCGACGAGGTTGAAGAACCACTGGCTGTTGGCGCTGTTGGGCGCGTTGGTCTTGGCCATCGCGATGGTGCGGGCGTCGTTGGGGCGCACGACCTCGTCGACGATGGTGTCGCCAACGGTAATCGCTGTGACGCTGCCATCCTCGTCGATGCGGTTGCGCCCGCCCTGGATGATGTCGCTCGGCGCGTCGGGGTTGGCGCTGAGCGCCTGGGAGCGCTGCATGAAGATGTTGTCGTACTGCCCATCGCGGACGTAGCCCAGGAAGTTCTCGACCGTGATCGTCGGGTCGTCGACCTCGGAGACGAACAGCTCGATGTCGATGTGGCTGAACCCATCCGCGGACTCGACGTTGGTCTCGAAGCGGACGATCGGGTTGTTCGGGTTCTCGAGATCACCCAGATCGGGGAGCTCGGCACCGAAGAGGGTCGAGAGCAGCACGCGGGGCTCGAGCTCGTCGAGGGCGCATGGCGTGCCGGCGATCGGGCGGGCGGCGGGACGGAACAGCTGCATGGATGGGCTCTCCGTGGGCGGGCGGGGCGCGGGGATGGGCCTAGGCTGCGCGGCCTTCGCGGATACAGGATACTCCCCCCAGCCCGATGACCGAACCCTCCACCGCACACACACCGGCTGACGCGACCGGGGGCCCGGGCCCGCCCGGGGTCGTCGCGGTCGTCCCCGCCTGGAACCGCCCCGCCGACCTCGCCCGCCTGCTGGGCGATCTCGCGGCGCTCGAGGGCGACGCGCTCTCGCGTGTCATCGTGGTCGATAACGGGTCGGACGTTGTGCTCGAGCGTCACGAGCCCATCGCCGCCGCCACGGCGACACTCGCCGAGCGGTGCCCCGTCGAGTTCCTCCGCCTCGCCGAGAACCGAGGCGGCTCGGGGGGGTTCAACGCGGGCATGCGCCACGCCCTGACGAACAACCCGGAGTTCGTGTGGCTCATCGACAGCGACGCGCGGGTCGCGCCGGGATGCCTGCGGGCGTTGCTCGACGCGGCGGGGCCCGAGACAGCCGCGGTCGGCCCGGCGATCGGCGAGCCCGCGACGGGGCGCGTGTTCGAGGCCGGCGCGAAGCTCGACCGGCGCACCGGACGGCTCGAGGCGTGCCTGCCCGAGACCACGGCGGTGTACGAGGTCGACTACGCCGCGGCATGCTGCCTGCTCGTGCGGAGCGAAGCGATACGACGCGCGGGGCTGATGCCCGATCTGTTCCTGCACTCCGACGACGTGTCGTTCTGCCTGCGCCTCCGCAGCGCGACCGGGTGGCGGGTCCTCGCGGCGCCCGCGGCGCGCTGCCGGCACCCGCGGTTCGACAGGCACAAGACCTGGGCGCGGTACTACGAAGCCAGGAACTGGGTCGTTCCGGTCTCAGACGCGAAGCTCGGCGTGCTCGCGCGGGTGCGCCGGGCGTGGCGCGAGGTCGTGCTCGCGTGCGGGCAGACCCTGGTCTGCCGCGACGATCTTGCGCAGCTGCACCTCCGCGGGCTGGTCGACGCCGCGGCGGGACGTGTGACCGGGCGCGCCGACACAGAACGCGTGCGCTGCGCGCGGACGTGGCCCATGCACTCGCTCACACGGGCCCTCGATGCGATCGTGCCGACCCTGCCCGAATCGGCCCAGCCTATCGCGGCGGTGCACACCGACGCGCCGCTGACTAGGGACTGGCGCGCGAAGCTGCGCAAGCATCTCGAGCGCAAGGGGCTGACCGTCGTCGACGAGCCAGCCGGGCCTGCGCGGTCGGGCGGCGCGGCGCTCCGGGGTCTGCTGCGGACGGTGTTCACACCGCCGGCCGCGATCGCGGTGGTGAACGCCAAGGCCCCGCCTCACGCCTGGAGCGCGGGGCGCGTGGTGCTCGCGGTCTCCCCCCAGGGCTACACGCTCCGCAGGATGCACTACTTCGACAGGCTCGCCGCGCTCACGGGTGTGCTGGTGCGGGGCTTGGCGACCACCGTCCGCATCGCCCTTCTCCCTCCCCGGGCACCGGCGAGTCCGGGTGTCGAGGTGCCCGCGGCACGCCCCGACCGCAGGCCGACGCTGTCCATCATCATCCTCACGCGCGACCGCGCCGAGCAGCTGCTGCACACACTGGGCAAGCTGCGCGAGGACGAGGTCGGACGCGACGCCGAGGTCGTCGTGGTCGACAACGACTCGAACGACGGTACACCCGGCACGGTCCGCGAGCGATTCCCCGGCGTGACGGTCGTTGAGACGGGCGAGAACCTGGGCGTCGAGGGGTTCAACCGGGGCGTGGCGGCATCCGCCGGCGAGGCCGTGCTGATCCTCGACGACGACGCGTGGCCCGCGGAAGGCGCGCTCGCGGGCGTGCTCGATCGCCTGAAGAACGAGCCCGAGCTCGACGCGTTGATGCTCCACCGCAGGCACCCTCGCACCGACGAGTGGGAGTGGCCCTTCGCACACGAGGTATCCGACCCAGCTGCGTGGCCCGACATGGGCTCGGGCAACGTGATCCGCCGGGAGGCGTGGGACGCCGTAGGCGGCTACGAGTCGGGGTACTTCCTCTACCGCAACGACACCGACCTCGCCCTCAAGCTGCTCGCTGCCGGGCGTCGGGTCGCGTTCGCCCGCGAACTGCACGTCTGGCACGACTCGCCGATCGCCAAGCACAAGACCCCGCGATGGATCTGGCGCTCGACGCGCAACTGGGTGTGGCTCTGCCGGCGCCACGGCGGCAGCGGGTCCGGAATAAGCGGCATCGTGCTCGGATGGCTCTGGGCCCACAGGCTCGCGAGGCTGAATCCGATGGGGCACCTCATGGCCCTCCGGGGGCTGATGGAAGGCATGTTCACCCCGGCGCCGCCGTTGCCCGATGACGTTCGCCCCGACGGCGCAGCGCTGCGCCGCCTCATCCGGCTCAAGAGGCGCTACCGCGGGTGAGCGGCACGAACGGGTCATGCACAACGAA
>JANQQZ010000168.1 GCA_028284805.1 Phycisphaerales bacterium | reverse complement strand
CCCGATGCTGCTCCCCCCCCGACAACGCCTGCGGGCGGTGCCCCATGCGGTCCGCGAGACCGAGCCGGTCGAGCAGCTCCTCGCTCCGGGCGCGCAGCTTCGAGACGTCCTCGCCCAGCAACTCGCCAGGCAGCTCGACGTTCTCCCGAGCCGACAGGGTCGCGATCAGGTTGAACTGCTGGAACACGATCCCGATCTCGCGCCCGCGGAACACGGTCGCCGACCGCTCGTCGAGGTCGTGGATCGATCGTCCCGAGACCTCGATGGTGCCCGTATCGGGCCGATCGAGCGCCGCGAGAAGGTGCAGCAGCGTGCTTTTGCCCGAGCCCGATCGCCCCATGATCGCGAAGAAGCCAGGCGAGTCGATCGAGAGGTCCACCCCTCGGAGAGCCTCCACCCGGCGCGTGCCGAGGTCGTACGACTTGGTCACTCCGGCGCAGCGGATCATTCGGGTCGTTGGGCCTTCTGCTGGGAGGCTTGCACGAGACGCGGGCCGGGTCAGCCCGTCTTCCCGTCGTACGTCGCGGCGTCCATGAGCGATTCAACCGCCGACGGGTCCTCGGGGCGGATCTTCACCAGCCAGCCTTCCCCGAACGGATCCTGATTCAGAATCCCAGGGTCGTCGTCCAGCTTGGGGTTGACCTCGATGATCTCGCCCGCGACGCCCGCGTAGATGTCGCTCGAGGTCTTCACGCTCTCGACCTCGCCGATCTCCTCGCCCGCGGCGACCGTCGTGCCCTCGGGCTTCATCTCGGCGAACGTCACGTCCGTCAGCTGATCCACGGCGAACTGCGTGATCCCGATCACGATCAGATCCCCGTCGGGCAGGTGCCACTCGTGGCTCTCGCTGTAGCGGCGGTCGGTCGGCACTCCCATCGGCGGTCCTCCTGGTGCAGGTCTCGCCATGCTAGCGGACCAGCGGACGGCCCGCGCCGCGGTGGGTATCCTGCGGGCGATGCTGCTGACCCTCCACGCCGCCTCGCTCAGGCCCATGCTCGCTCCCAAGCGGGGCAAGCCAAAGCTCGAGCTCACCGACCTGCCCAGGTTCGCCAGGCAGGACCTCGACATGCACGGGCTCAACCTCACCACAGATCTGCTCAAGGGCGCCACGCGGCGGGTTCTCGAGGATCTCCGCGAACGGGCAGACAAGGAACGCTGCGCGTGCCTGCTGCTCATCGAGCCCGAGCCCCTCAAGCTCGCCGACGAATCGGACGACGTGGGCGGGTCGGGTGTCGAGCGGGCCAAGCGGGTGCTCAACGCCGCCAACATCCTGGGCTGCAACGCGGCGGCCATCAGCGTCGACAGCCCCGACGAGGATGACTTCGTCGACTTCGCCGCCGACCGCTTCCGTCAGATCGTCGAGACCGCCGACAAGCTGGATATGAACATCCTGGTCGCCCCGCGTGAGGGGCTGACCCACAAGCCCGAGCGTGTGACCGAGCTGATCAAGAAGGTCGGCGGCTTCCGGGTGGGCACCTTCCCCGACTTCGAGGCCGCCATGCAGGCCGAGGATCCCGCCGCGTATCTCCGCAAGCTCGTGCCCTACGCGAGCGTGGTCTGCGCGACGACCGTAGCGCTCACCGCCCCCGAGACGGCGCCGGATGACGAGCCCGCTGAGGAAGACGAGAAGCCGAAGAAGCCCGCCAAGCCCGAGTCCGAGAAGACACCCGAGCCCGAAGACGCCGAGCCGACCGATGCCGAGCTCGCCGCACAGGCCGAGGCGGAGGAAAACGAGGATGGTGACCTCGACGCCCCGCCCGGCGGCCCAGGAGGCGGGCTGGAAGGCCTCATCCAGGCTGTCCTCAATGAGGAGGACTTCGAGGACGAGCCCGATCCACCCACGCACGAGCCCTACGAACTCCAGCCGCTGATCGACGCGATCGCCGCGGTCGGCTTCGACGGATCGCTCGCCGTGCGGTATTCTGGCACCGAAGACTGCGTGACCGGCACCGATCTGAGCCGGTGGGCGCTCGAGCACGCGGTCGAGCACAAGTCAGGCTGAACCCCGTGGCACCAACCAAGACGCTCGACACCGCGAGAACCACGCCCACCCGAGGACGCACGGGCATGCCGATCGAGAGCGACCTCATCATCACGATCGACGGGCCCGCGGGGACGGGCAAGTCCACCGTCGCACGCCTGCTCGCCGCCCGCCTGGGCCTCGACTTCCTCGACACCGGCGCCATGTATCGCGCCGCAGCCGCCATCGTCATCGATCGGGGCATCGATCCGAGCGATATCGAGGCGGTTGTCGAGACGGTGGCGGACGCCGATCTGCACTTCGACTGGGAGACCGACCCCCCCGAGATGCTGGCCTGGCTCCGGCCCATGAACGGGCGCATCCGCGCCGCCGATGTCACGAAACTGGTCTCGCCGCTCGCCGCCCTGGGCGAGCTCCGCGAGCACATGGTCCGCAAGCAACGCCTCATCGCCAAGCAGCACCCGAGGCTGGTGTCCGAGGGACGCGACCAGGGCTCGATCGTCTTCCCCGATGCGGACGTGAAGTTCTACCTGGACGCCGACCCGGACGTGCGTGCCAAACGCCGCGCCGAGCAACTCGCCGAGGGCGGGCAGTGCATGCCCGAACTCGACGTGCTCTGCGACGAGATCCGCGAGCGCGACGAGCGCGACATGAGCCGCCCCGTCGGCCCTCTGGTCTGCCCTGATGACGCGATCCGCGTCGACACGGGCCCGCTCACGCTCACCGGCGTCGTCGACCTGCTCGAGGCCGAGTGCCGGGCCCGCATCAACGCCTGACGCGTCAAAGCATGAGCGACG
>JANQQZ010000162.1 GCA_028284805.1 Phycisphaerales bacterium | reverse complement strand
CAGCCCAAGGACCGCGATATCGCGATGGTGTTCCAGAACTACGCGCTCTACCCGCACATGAGCGTCGAGCGGAACATGTCGTTCGCGCTCAAGCTCCGGCGGGTCCCCAAGACCGAGATCCAGCGGCGCGTCCGCGAGACCGCCTCGATGCTGGGCATCGAGGACCTGCTCAACCGCAAGCCTCGCCAGCTCTCGGGGGGCCAGCGCCAGCGTGTCGCGGTCGGGCGAGCGATCGTGCGCGAGCCGGCGGCGTTCCTGTTCGACGAGCCGCTCTCGAACCTCGACGCGAAGCTGCGCACCAGCACCAGGGCCGAGCTCAAGGCGCTCCACAGCCGTCTGAGCACGACCACGGTCTACGTCACGCACGATCAGGAAGAGGCGATGACGCTGGGCGATCGCGTCGTGGTGATGCGCGACGGCACGATCCAGCAGTCCGGTACGCCGTTCGAGGTGTTCAGCCGTCCCGTAAACCGGTTCGTCGCAACATTCATCGGCACACCGCCCATGAACACGCTCGCGGGTTCTGTCGAGCGAGAGGGCGATGCCGCGTGGTTCTCCGAGCGAGGCGAGGGAGGCGTCCGGCTGAGACTGCCCGACGCGATCGCGGCATCCCCAGACGTGCGCACCGGGCAATCAGCGGTTCTCGGCGTCCGACCCCAGTTCCTGCGCGAGCCCGAGGGCACCCCGGACGCCGATCGCGCGGTGCCCGTGACGCCCACGCTGATCGAGCCCTTGGGGGACCTGATGGACGTGCACGGCACCACGCCCGCGGGCGCGACCATCGTCGCGCGGATCCCCGCCCACGAGGGCCTGCCCGTCGGCCAGGCGGTGCCGCTGGTCGTCGACACCGACCGCCTGCTGCTGTTTGCGGACGATGAGGGGGGCGCCAATCTGGCACTGCCCAGCGGCTCGGCGAGCTGACCCGTGTCGATCCGCACCAAGCTCTTTCTGACGCTTCTGGTGTTCTCGATGCTTCCGCTGCTGATCGCGGGACTTCTGTCGCGTGAGAACGTTCGGGCCGCACGCGACGAACTCAGCGATGAAACACGGGCGAGGATCGAGCAGATCGCGGACGACACGCGCAGACACCTCGTCGAGAAGTACGCTGCCATTTTGGAGCGTGATCGAGCTCTGATCGAGATCGACGTGCTCGCGGCCGCAAACGCGCTGCGCCGCATCGACAGCGTGGGCCCAAGCGACGAGGCCCTGGCCGCGCAGCTCTACACCGACGACGACTTCGACGACCCGGTCGATCCGCCGCCTGGCCTGATGCCCGACCCGACGATGCAGCGGATCGAAGCCGACGGCACACGGACCACGCTGATCATCTCGGAGGAAGTCCCGGTGTTTGTGCCGCTAGAAGGCGTGAGCATCGAATCGCTCCGCCGCGAGGCTGCGGTGCTCGGATCGCTCGTGCCGGTCATGCGTTCGACCCGTTGGACTACGGAGAACCTGATCCGGCCTTCGAGCCAGTATGCCGCACTCGACGAGTCGGGCCTGCACATGTCCTGGCCGGGCAAGGGGAACTACCCCGAAGAGTACGACCCACGGATCCGCGCGTGGTACCAGGCCGCGATCAACGCCCTCGGACCGGTCGCGTGGACGCCCCCGGTGATCGACGCGCCCACGGGCCAGGTCAGGCTGACCTGCGCTGCACCGGTCTACCGCGACGACGGCGAACTGCTTGGTGTCGCGGCCGCCGATATCGCGCTGACTGAGATCCTCAAGGAGCTCTCGCTGCCCGACGTGTTCCGCGAGAACTCGCAGGCGCTGATCGTCAACGCATCGCCGTCGCAAGGGAACCTCGGGCCGCAGATCCTTGCCAAAGCCGGGTACGACGAGCTCGCGGGGAGGCAATGGAACTCGCCGATCCATCTCGGTTACTTTGAGGCGGACGATCCAGCCGCGTCCGCCGACCTCACCCAGCGGATGCACGCCGAAGAGCAGGGCTCGATCAAGCTGAACATAGACGGTGCACCGTGGGTCTGGACGTGGGAACGCCTGCGCAGCTCGGCTGATATGCGTGGCTCGACCAGCGTGCTCGTGGGCATCGCGCTCGAAGTCGCCGACGCGGACGCGGAGAAGGTGGCTGTCTCAATCAACGCGACGATCTCCAGCGCCGTCAGGCAGAACCTGACAGTTGCTGGCTTCGTGTTCGTTGCCGTGGTCGGGTTTGGCTTCCTTGGCTCTCGTTCGATCTCGAAGCCCGTGCGTTCGCTCGCCGAGACAGCGCAGGCGGTCGCGGGCGGGGATCTGGATGCGCGCGCCAGTGTCGCGACGGGCGACGAGCTTCAGACGCTCGCCGAGAGCTTCAACAGCATGGTGCCCAAGCTCCAGGACCGGCTGAAGGTGCGCGAAGCGCTCGAGATCGCCCGGGAGGTTCAGCAGAACCTGCTTCCCCGGGAGACGCCCGACCTGCCTGGTGTCGATATCGCGGCCCTCTGCGTGTACAGCGACGAGACCGGGGGCGACTACTACGACTTCCTCGAGGTCGAGGGCGGAGCGCAGGCGATTCTCGTTGGCGATGTGACCGGTCACGGCATCGGCGCGGCGCTGCTCATGACAACGGCGCGCGCACTCATCCACGCCCGAGCGCCCGAGTCCGACGAACTGCCAGCAGTGCTGGGCAAGGTCAACGCCAACCTGGCAAGCGACTCCAAGAGCGGGCAGTTCATGACGCTCTTCTACCTGTTGCTGGGCCCGGGCGAGCGGCAGGCCCGGTGGACCAGCTGCGGGCACGACGCCGCGATCCTGCTCGATCTCGACACCGGTGCGTTCTCCGAGCTCGAGGGGAACGACATCCCGCTGGGCATCGACGGCGGCTGGTCGTTCCACGGCGACGCGTCCACCCTCCCCGAGCGGTGCGTGATCGTCATCGGCACCGACGGCATCTGGGAAGCTCGGGACCCATCGGGCGAGATGTTCGGCAAGGACCGCCTGCGAGAGGTCATCACCGAGCACGCCTCTGGTGACGCCGAGTCGGTCGCACGGGCGATCCTCAACACCGTCGTACGGTTCCGCGACGGCGGGGTCCAGGCCGACGACATCACACTGGTCGTGCTCCGGTTCGGCTGAGCGAGGCTCTGGCCGCGACGCCCCCCCGATACGAGCGATGACCCGGAACCATGCGTTAGCTAGCATCGGGTAGAAATACTCCGTACGGCATATCCGCACCAAGGCGAGCATGGGTCAACCCGATAGCCCCCAGGTTCATTGCGGCTCGTACGCCGCCTCAACGGAGCGCACCGATGGCACAGGGATCGTCCTTTAAGACCGCCAAGCACGGCACGCCGTTCGAATCCAGCGAGCGCCTGCTCCACGGGTTCCAGCGTTTCGCCGCCAACTCGTGGGCCGGAGGCGTGCTTCTGATCCTCGCGACCGCCGCGGCGCTGGTCTGGGCCAACACCGGCGGCTACGACATCTACCACTACTTCTTCCACGAGATGTACCTCGACCTGAAGATCGGCGGTGAGGCGGACGTGCCCGACAGCGGATGGCACGTGCCCCACATTCACAACGTTGCGTATCTGATCAACGACGCCCTGATGGCGATCTTCTTCCTGTTCGTGGGCCTCGAGATCAAACGCGAGATCGTTCAGGGTGAGCTGCGCAGCCCGCGCAAGGCCGCCCTGCCCATCGCCGGTGCCCTGGGCGGCATGGCCATCCCCGCGCTGATCTATGTCGGGTTCAACTCTGCCATGACCGCGACCAACGAGGCAGGTGAGGTCGTCTCCACCATGAGCGGCTGGGGCGTGCCCATGGCGACCGACATCGCCTTTGCCCTGGGCATCCTCATGCTCTTGGGCAAGCGGGCCCCGCTCTCGCTCAAGGTCTTCCTGACCAGCCTCGCGATCGTCGACGACCTCGGCGCGCTGCTCGTGATCGCGATGTTCTACACCGAGAAGCTCAACACCGTGTCGCTCATGTGGGGCGGCGTCGTGCTCGCCGCCCTGTTCGGGCTCAACATGCTCCGCTTCCGCCACCCCCTCTTCTACCTCGTCCCGGGCCTGGCGCTCTGGGTGCTCGTGCTCGATAGCGGTGTGCACGCGACGATCGCGGGCGTGCTGCTCGCCATGACGATCCCGGCCAGGAGCCGCGTCGATTCAAAGCAGTTCTCGACCGCGACGCGCGACGCCATCGAGCACTTCGAGACCAAGGGTCACGACGGCAAGACCGCGTCAGAAAGCTCGGCCCAGCGGGCCGCGGCCTACGCGA
>JANQQZ010000157.1 GCA_028284805.1 Phycisphaerales bacterium | reverse complement strand
TCGCGTCACCATCGACATCGACCACGAACAGACGAACCAGGAAGTTCCCGTCCGGCGGCGCCTCAACCGCCAGCACCGGCGGCCCGAACTCCAGCGCCCCATCCCCCGCCAGCATCACCCACACACCCCTGTCATCAGCAAGGGCCAGATCCGTCAGCCCGTCCCCGTTGAAGTCAAGGGGCTCGGCGTTGCGAACGCCGGTCGAACCAGCGAACGCAAACCCATCGTGTATCCCAAACGTCTCCAGAGGGTCGCAGGCCTGCCCCGGGGCGGGGTGAGCCAGCAGCGAGAGAACGGCGACAGTCCCTGCCGGGATCGAGCGAGACGCGATCTGGAGATGTGCCATGGGCGCTCAGACGCCCGATGCACGAAGTGGTTCCGGATCAGGAACCGGCTTTACGCCGCCAGATCGAGATCGTCGAAGTCGTCCCACTCATCGGGCCCATCGCCCGGTGCGCCCCACTGGTGCTTGGGCAGGTGGCGGTGGTGGACGTGGATGATCCGGGCGAGCTGCGACGCGAAGAGCTTGCTGATCGTCTCGAGCAGCGCCGCGGCGCCGGGCTCGAAGGGCGTCCGGTCGTCGCGGAACAGCGCCACGACCGCAAGGCATTCATCATCGCGGTGGCACGGGAAGACCAGCATCGCGTGCTCGGGCAGCCAGTGCGCGTCGGCTCCCAGCATCTCGGCGGTCTCGCGACGTGTCTCGTAGTGATGCACGCCCGGGCGCTTCTCGAACCGCGGCGCGAGCACGTCGGCGAGGTGGTCGAGCAGCGTGTCGAGCGTGTCCTTCTGGATGTCGCAGTTCACGTACGCGCCCAGACTGAAGTCGCTGCTGGTCGAGGGCAGGAAGACGGCCGCGTTCGTCGGGCCGATCTTGGCCAGGATGAACTCGAGCGCCGTACGCAGCAGGCTCTCGATGTCGAGCTCCTGGCGGATGACGCCGTTGAACTCGCCGCAGAGCGACAACTGGTCGATCTGCCCGCTGAGTTCCTGGTACGCCTCGACGAGGTCGTTGCACATGCCCGAGACCTGGCTGGTGATGTCCTGGCGGGCGGTGTTGAGCTGCCGGCAGACCGACCGCAGCCTCTCCACGCGGCTCTCGCGGTGCTGCGCCAGGTGGGCGCGGTCGATCGCCAGAGCCAGCGAGCCCCGCGCGGCGTGGGCAGCCTCGTCGGTGTCGTCGAGGTGCATCAGGTCAGCCGCGCCGCAACGCATCGCCTCGATCGCGAGATCCAGGCTGGGCGTCTCCGATGCCAGCACGGGCACGAGCGCCGGCTCGGACTGCGCCGCCTCGCGCAGCAGATCGATCGACTCGGGCATCCCCTCGTCGATCACAACGACATCCACCCGCGGGCGCGCATCATCCCCCAAGCGGGCGCGGGCGGCGTCGACGCTGTCGACCGATTCGACGGCCGCGTCCATCGAGCCCAGCACAGGGCCCGCGACCGACGCCAGTGTGGCGCGGCACGAAACCAGCAGCACACGCGCCAGCGGGCGACGCCCGCCCACCGACGCGGCGTTGTGCACCTCCGCGGCGCGCTTCCGCGCCCGCGTGCGGCGTGCTCCCGATCCGTTCTCTCCGGCTAGCGACATACGTCCGTCCTTGGCTTGTCTCTACGCCGCGAGCAGTCCCTCGCCCGTCGGCTCGTCGGTCTCGTCGCGCCATCCCGCGAGCGTGACCGTTGCTCTCGTCCCCTCGCCCTCCTCCGAGGCAAGCGTGATCGTCCCGCCCATCAATTCGACGAGGCGCTTCGCCCGGGCGAGCCCGAGGCCGGTGCCCCGCCCAGCCGGGCGGCTCGAGAAGAACGGATCGAATGCGTGCGACGCCGTCTCGGCGTCCATCCCGCGCCCGTGGTCCTTCACCACGATCATCAGTCGGTCATCGAGCGGATCGGTTTGAACCCGGATCTCGATGATCTCGGACGTTTCCGATTCCGCGGCATTCGAAACCAGCTCCGCGAGCGCCCGCGCGAGCAACTCGGGATCGGTCACCACCGGAGGCGTGCTGTCGGGCAGCACCATCCGAGTCGAGCAGTTGTTGCGCGTCCGCTGACGCGCCAGCTTCACCGCTTCATTCAGAATGTCCAGCAGGCCGGTCTTGACAGGCTCAGGCTCGGGCGGGTCGGCCAGCAGATGCAGGCTCGTGATCAGATCGCTGAGCTGTTGCGCCGCCTCGGCGACCTTCTCCGCCGGCTCTTGCAGCTCGCTGTCCTTCGCTTTCTTGCGCAAGATCTGCCCATAGCCCTTGATGACGGTCAGCGGGTTGTTCAGCTCGTGCGCCGCCCCCGCGGTCATCTCACCGAGCCGTGTCATCGACCGGGCCTCCGCCAGACGCGTCTGCGCCTGAGCCAGCTCGCTGTGCCGATCGGCGAGCTCCATCGCCAGCGCATCCATATCGCTCTGACGGAGCGCCGCGGTGATCGCCGAGCCCCAGGCCGTGAGCAGCGTCCGACGATGGGTCTCGCTCGGGAGGGCCTCCTCGAGCCTCGCGTCGACCAGCACCGCGGCCCCAGCGCCGGTGTCGGCGGTCGGCAGCGGGATCGCCGCCGAAGAACTCAGTTCGCCCGAGTCCCCGAGACATCCCGCCAGCCAGGGCAGCAGCACCATGGTGCGGAAACCCTCTCCCGCCTGGCCCCCGATCGCCGAGAGCGGCGCGGGTCTCGGCTCACCCGATCGCCCCGTGATCAGCGGCGCGTTGTCAACCGCAGACTGGGCGACCCGCCCCTCGCGGTCAACACTCACCGCCTGCCACGGCGCCCCCCGATCGGCCTGCGCGACCACGATCGCCACCGTGCCGCCCAGCAGCGACCGCGCCGAAGCACCCACGGCCGCCATCACCTCGCTCAGCCCACGCCCCGACGACGACTCGCAGAAGTCCGCCGCCGCAGTCAGCACGCGACGCTGCAACTCTCCATGACGGCTGCGCTTGGTCAGGTTCCGGTTCATCTCCGCCAGACGCGCGTTCGCCCGAAGCACCGACTCGAGCATCAGCTCCGAGCCCGTCACCTTGTCCAGCCCGAGCGTCGCGGACCGCGACGCGACCTGCTCCGCGAGATTCAGGGTCAGCCCGTCGATCAGCGCCGGGTCGAGCTCGGCAGACACCGCCAACGCGTGCACGTCGGGCGCCGGGCCGTAGTCCCCGGGCCAACCCAGGTTCAGGCGACGGCAGAGCCCCCGTGCGACCGAGACCGTCGCGATCAGCCCCCGGTGGGGCGACTTGGGCAGGCTGAGCACCGGGTGCGCATGCAGCCAGACACAGTCGCTCAGCTCGCGGGGCAGACCCCAGTGCTCGCCCAGGCGCTTGCCTGCCGCGTGGTGGTCCATCCCGATCAGCTCGCGTTCGAGCGGCGCCGAATCCACCCCGCGTGACTCGGCAACACGTAGCACCCGCGCATACGCGTCGGGCAGCACGATCTGCAGCGCCACGCGCCCGATCGAGTGCAGAAGCCCGCCCACGAACGCGGTCTCGGGCTTGGCGTCGCGCCCCTGGTGGGCCTGCGCGATCAGCTCCGACGCCGAAGCGACCGCGATCGCGTGCCGCCAGTGCCCGGGCGCGTCGAACCCCCCCTTGCTCGACGCGTCCTGCGCCGACGAGAGCAGGTTGAACACCTCGATGCTCAGCATCGCGCTCACGACCGCGTCCAGCCCGAGCAGCGTGATCGCGCGGTTCACGCTCGTGATCTTGTCGCCCAGGCCCGTGTCGGCCCGCCGGCACATGCTCAGCACCTTGCCCGTCAGCGAAGGGTCGCCCTCGATCAGCGTCGTCAGCTCACCGATGTCGACCTCATCGTGCGAGCCGGCGCTCAGGACCTTCTGCGCCACCGCCGACAGCGTGGGCAGCGAGCCGAGCCGCTCGATGATCATCTCGACCTGTCGTGCGCGGGCCTGGCCGCCTGGTGTCGTCACGGGGCTCTCTCCGCGCTCAGCGCCGGCCGTTGGACTCCCCCGAACGCGACTCCAGCCCGAGCAGCGCCTCGATCCGCGCGGTCAGCACGTCCAGGTCGAACGGCTTCTGCAGGAAGTCGTCCGCCCCGGACTTCATGAGCCCCTCGACCTCGCCCGGCTCGATCACGCCCGAGATGAAGATGATCTTCGTGTCGGCCAGCTCCTCGCGCTCCCGGATCCGCTGGCACACAACGTTGCCGTTGATATCGGGCAGCATGTAGTCGAGCACGATCAGGTGCGGGCGGAAGCTGTGGGTCATCAGCCCCGCGTCGTACCCGTTGGCGCAGGTCTCGACCTCGAACCGGGGGTCGTCGCCCAGGATGTCGCTGAACAGCTCGATGATCTTGGGGTCGTCGTCGACGCACAGGATCCGGCGCGTCGCGCCCTCGAGCGCGTCGAGCGGGATGTCGTTCGCCTTCATGAAGCGGATCAGCTCTTCGCGCGGGATCCGCCGGAACTTCGAGCCCGGAACCCGGAAACCCGTCAGCCTCCCGGAGTCGAAGCACCGGATGATCGTCTGCTGACTGACGTTGCAGACCTGCGCCGCCTCACCCGTGGTGAAGATCCGCTTCCGGCTCAGATCGACCGGCTGATTGGATGACGGGTTCGGATCGGCCATGCAACGGTCCCACCAGCGGAGTCGCCCCGCTCGCAGGCTCATCGGCGCACAAACCCCCCAACTTCACACCGTTCGCCCGTTCCTACGCGATGCGGGATACCTCTCAGCCCCCGCCGTGGAGCTCGCGCCAGCGGGTCACCGCCTCCGCTTCACGCCCATACAGGGGGGTGACCTTCCCAGGCTCACAGGCCTCGAACCGCCACGCCGAGGCCAGGCAGGCCTCCGCCGAGAAGACGGGCTCGATGATCGGACGCCCCGCCCGCTCGGCGGCCTCGCGGAACGACGCAGGCAGGAACCGGTCCCCGATCAACAACTCATTGCTGGCGAGGGCCAGGTCGTCCGCCGTGCGCAATGCCCCGCCGTCGACTGCCTCTCCCTGGGCGTCGAACCGCGTCACCCACGCCGAGTCGCCCTTGCAGGCCAAGCACACCGCCAGCGGTCCGTGCCCAGCGAGCCCCCGGGCGACCACCCAGGCCGAGGGCACGCCCACGATCCGGGCCCCGCTCGCGAACCCGATCAGGTTCGCGGCAGCCGAGGCGATCCGCAGGCCCGTGTACCCGCCAGGCCCGATCGAGACGGCGATCCGATCGAGCTCGCGCGGCTCGCGTCCGAGGCGTCGGAACAGCCGATCGACCGCGGGCATCAGCAGATCGTCGTGCCGCTCGCCCGAGCCCAGCGGCTCCATGCCCAGCACGTCGCACGTGTCCGCACCAGTCACGCCCAGGGCAACGCCCGGCTCGCCCCCCGAACTGGGGTTGCTCGTCTCGATCGCGAGGGTGAGCTCAGCCATCGCCGCCCCCTGGGCGGAACCGCCGCCTGGCCTTGGTCTCGCCCCGCTCGCGTTTGGCCTTGAGGCGGCGCTCGATCGAGCCCCGGCTGGGCTTGGTCTTTTTCCGGGGCGTCGGGCGGACCATCGCCCGGGCAACGAGGGTTCGCAGGCGGGCGAGGGCGGCCTCGCGGTTGCGCCGCTGGCTCCGCTCCTCGTCCGCCGCGATCACCAACTCACCGGCGTCGTTGAGCTGCGATCCGGCGAGCCGCCGCAGGCGGGCGCGTGCCGCGGCGGGCATCTCGATCCGGTCGATCGGAACGCGCAGCCTGGCCTTGGTGGCGCGCTTGTTCACGTTCTGCCCGCCCGGGCCAGAACTCAAGACGAACTCGAACGCGAGGTGGTCCTCCGCGACGCGGGCCCCCGGCGCGAGCCGGAGCGACCCGTGCGGGGCGTCCTGTTGGTCCGACGAAGGTGGCACAGCCCGGTCCTCCCGGCGACGGTACGCTGCACCGGCCGCGCCGACCCGCCCAACCGCCAGGGCCCGGCCCGCCCGAAGGAGGCCCCGGCTCCGTGAATCGCACCGCGATCGGGATTCTGTCTGTTCTGCTCGCTGCCGCGGGCAACGCCCAGCCCGCCGACGGGCCGAACGCTGATGCGCCCGCGGACCCGGCCACGCAGCCGGCCGAGGACACCGACGATTCCGCCGCCCCGGGACGCGGGTTCTTCTCGGGCACCTACCGGCGCGCGGAGCGACCGCACTGGAACGCCGAGGCCGAGGCCAACGTCTGGTACGTCTCCCCGGGCGGCGACCTGTCGCTCGGTGGGTCGCAGCTGGTCGACACGGCGCGCCTGAACGTCGACTCCCCGCGCGCTACACCCATGCTCGAGGTGCACGGGCGGTTCGACCCGTTCACCGTCTCGCTCCGCGGGTCGCTGCTCGACGTGGATGGAACGTCCACGCTCGTCACCCCCACGAACCTCGGGGCGGTCACGTTCGCGAGCGGCGAGACCGTTTCGACGAGCTACCGGCTCGACGAGGCGGTGCTGCGCGTGGGGTACCGCCTGTACCAGTTCGACGCCGACGCGAACCGGCGCGGACGCCCGCTGCTGTCGGCGGGTGTCGACGTGCTGGGCGGTCTCCGTCTTTACGACGGATCGATCGGTGTCGCGGGCCCGAGTGGGTCTGCGGGAGCGTCGTTCACGCACGTCGAGCCGCTCATCGGCTTTGCGGCAGACGTCGCGTTCGCCGACCGCTACGAGATCCAGTTCCAGAACACCCACGCGGGCACCCCTGAGATCGACGGGCAGCGGTCGTTCACGGTCGACGTGCAGCTGACCTTCAAGTACCGCCCGATCGATAACGCGGCGATCCAGCTGGGCTATCGGATCCGCCGGAATCTGCTGGAGGGCAAGGATTTTGAGATCGACGGCGCTGTCGCGGGGCTCTTCGCGGGCCTGACGCTGCGATTCTGAGGCGCTCTCGGACCACCGCCGCCCGATCGGCGACGATCCGCGTAGATGGAGTCTGGCAGCGGACTTTCGTTCGGGCGGGAAGGGTGCTACGCTAGCCGGGCGCGGCTCGGAGGCAGGACCGGGCCCACATCAACGGCATCTCCCTGGGGGCGGGCGACAAGATGGCAACCGTAACCAAGAAAGACCTGATCGATCGCATCGCCGACGAGACCGGGGAGACCCGTGTCGTCTCGAAGAAGGTCGTCCAGCTCTTCCTCGACGAGATCGTCCGTGAGCTGGCCAAAGGCAACCGCCTCGAGTTCCGCGACTTCGGGGTCTTCGAGGTCAAGGAACGCCAGGCTCGTGTCGCCCAGAACCCGCGCACGCTCGAGCGCGTGCACGTGCCCGCCAAGAAGACGATCAAGTTCAAGCCTGGCAGGCTCATGCGCGACGGCGTCGAGAAGACCACCGAGGACCGCATCGCGGAGATCAAGCTCACCACCGCGGGCGCGCCCGCGGAGTAGCCCCCGTTCAGTCTGTGCACACCGGTTCGGGTGTTGCCCCGGGCGCGAGCCGGAGCATGCGTTCGAGCGCGAGCAGCGCGTCGCGGCGCACGTCGTGCGTTACGCGGATGACGTTGGGCGCTTCCGGATCGCGCCGTTTCCCGCTCGGGCTGATGCCGCAGAGCATGTCGAGTGTCCAGAGCAGGTGAGGCTCATCGATCCGGTACATCGTTGTGCAGAGGCACTGGCAGTCGGAG
>JANQQZ010000142.1 GCA_028284805.1 Phycisphaerales bacterium | reverse complement strand
CGCCGTGAGGCGGTGGATGAGCAGGCGGCTGACCACGTGCGTGGACGCGGAGTCGGTCGTCGCCTTGTAAGTACGGAACGAGGCGTCGAGCGCGACGAGCGCGCTGGTGAGCACCACGCTCACGATCGCGAGCGCGAGCAGCAGTTCGACGATGCTGAAGCCTCGACGGCGTCGGGCGGTCATTGCAGCGTGCCCTCCTGATAGCTGCCAACGACGCTCCGCGCGGTCATGGGCAGAAGCAATCCGTCGGGCAGGATCATCGCGTCGTCGAACTTGATGTCGATCCGCCCGTGACCCCAGAAGGGCACGGGCACGGCGCCGTTGGCGAGCTGATCGGCGGTGGGCGACTCGTCCGGGCCCAGATCCGCGATGCCGTCGCCGTTGAGGTCCCAGCCGACGATCGGAACACCGCCGACCTGGGGCAGCGTGTCGGGGTCGATGGACTCGGCATCGCCGTCCTCGGCGCCGAAATAGCCGAGCGACGTGTTGAAGTCGGCGGGGTTGCCGATGGCCTGGCCGAAGGGGTCGATCATGGGGGCTACACCTGGCGTGGGCCGGAAGGTGAGCAGCAGCGCCCCGTCGATGCTCGTGTTGCCTCGGGCGTCGAGCACGCCTGCGACGACCGCGCCGCGCAGCGCGACGTTCTGCTCGGGCGGGCTGTTGAACGTGCCGATGTCGACCGAGTAGTTGGGCACCATGAGCGAGCTCTTGGCGATCTCCTCGAGGTCCGAGCTGTCCGGGTTGAGCTGCGTGTCATCGGGCGAGGTCGGGTGGACGTCGGTGAACCGCGTCGCACCCGTGAACTGGATCTTGTTGCGGACGTGCGTGTACGTCGTCGGCACGTCGGAAACGACCGAGCCAACGACGAGACAGTCGTGGAACCTGAGGTTGTTCGAGTAGCGCTTGGTGTCTCGGTCGGACCCGGTCGCGGTGACGCCGTTGATCACGGGCGGCTCCGGGAAGTCGTCGTAGTTCGACGGTCCGTCGGTGACGTTGCCCGTCGTGTACCGATCGAAGTCGGACTTGTCGAGCGGCTCGTCGCTGGGCTCGGGCGGGAGAACGCCATCCGACTCCATCGAGCCGTAGAGCGACCAGTTGACGTGCGTGTTGTCGGTGTAGACCTCGACACGGGTAACGCCAACGAAGGTGCAGTTCTCGAACAGCGCGTTGACGCCCGTGGGAATCACCGCGTCCTTGAAGACCATGTTGCGGAAGACGGGGCGGTAGTACCAGTCGGCGGGCGCCGGCGAGTTGAAGGGCGACGCCTCGAAGTGGGCGGTGGCGTAGTTGTCGGGCAGGCCATCGGCGTTGGTGTCGGGATCGAGGCGTTGGTACTGCGGGCCGTCGGGGCCGTTGATGCCGGTCTCGACGTAGGTGTCGAGCGTGGACTGGGCAACGCCGAGGTTGTCGGCGACCTGGGCCCAGAAGTCGCCGCCGTCGGCGGCGGCGTACAGCGCCGACTGGCTGAGCGAGAAGCTCGTGTCGTCAATGAAGGGCAGGATGTCATCGCTCGCAGCGAAGAGCAGAGGCGTCCCGGAGTCACCCCCGACCGAGCCTCTCAGCTGCTCGAAGATGTCTCCCTGCGCGGCCGACCATTCCTGGGCGGTGGTCTTCAGCGCGACCTGGCCCGTGATCTTCGTGTAGGCGTCGCGGTAATCGATGTACCCGTCCCGGTAGCCAAGGGTCTGGTCGGCCCAGCCTCCGAAGTACGGGTCGACATCGAGCAGGTCCTCGGTGTCGGGGTCCCAGACGCCGTCGCCGTCGTCGTCGACGAACCCGGCGATGCCGTTCTCGTTGCGGTCGGGCTTGTTGGCGTCGATCAGGAAGGCGAGGTCGAGATCCTCGACGAACTCGGGGGAAGCGCTCGCAGCGGGCGTGCCTGCGGCGGGCCAGCCCCCGATGGCGACGCGACCGTCGTTGTTGGTGTCGAAGTGGTTGATGAAGAGGTCGAACTCGTCGACGAAGCCGTCGCCCGTCACGTCGCCAAAGGCACCGTCGGCGGTGCCGTCACCGTCGTAGTCCGAGTCGTCGAGGAGCGGGTTCGAGGTGTCGCCGTCGACGTGAAGACCCGCCTGTTCGGTGGGGTGACCGACGCGGAGGCGGTTGTCGCCGTCGACGTCGTGCAGCGCCAGGTTGGCGAAGAGGTCCTCGAGCTTGGCATCGAGGCTGGGATCGACGCCCAGGAAGTCGGAACGGATGACGATCGGGTCGCCGTTCTCGACCTCGACCTGGTCGTAGCGGGTGCCGACGTCTCCGTCGATGTGGACGTTCTTGCCGATGAGGATGCGGCTGTTGCTGACGATCGCGTTGTCGACGCTCTTGACGAGGCGGAAGTCCTTGCTGATGACACGTCGGACGGCCTTGCCCGGACGCGTCGGGTCGAAGTCGTAGCCTGTGACGATGGCGCGGACGTCGGTGCCGTTGGCGAGCGGGGCATAGGTGATCTGGAACGCGGTGGGCAGGTCGTTGTCAGACGAGGCCTGCGAAAGCGGGATCGCGGGCGTGGTAACCCAGCCCGTTGGCAGGTACTCGGAGCCGGCGTCGGACGGAGCCGGGCCGATGATGGCGGCGTCGATGCCGTCGATCTCGATCCAGTTGGTGTCGGCGGCATGCCTGTAGGCGATCGCCTGAGCGATACCGGACGGCGCTCCGGGCTCGCTGTGCCCGCTGGGCGGGGCGAGCACGCTGATCGTGCCGTCGGAGCCGGTCCAGGTCCCGAGCCAGAGGCGCTCGCCCAGGTCGGCGTCGATCTCGCCGCGGCTCAGGACGAAGCGGCCGCTTGCCTCCCGGATCCGGTTCTCGGCAACGGCAAGGCCTGTCTCGGCCGACTGCATGGCCCGCATGACGTGCATGTGCGTCGAGGCGTTGCGCAGGTTGCCCTGCGTCACGGTTCCCATGGCGGCTGCCAGCGAGCCCACGAGGATGGCCAGCATCATGGCCAGCACGCTGGTGATGCCGCGACGCGACGCGTGTGCCTTCCCCCGCGCACGCCTCCGGATTCGGATGAATCGAAGCATGGAACCTCCTCCCGGCGGGCTCCCCGCCGGATCAGCAGTCGATCAGGGCACGATCCACGAGACGCTCGTGATCTCCACGGGCTCGGGATCGAGCAGGTCCTGGTACAGCACCGTGACCGTCACACGGACCGGGAACTCGTCGATGTCCAGATCGCTCGTCGTGTACGCGTCTGCTCGCACCAGGGAGTAATCGAACGGATCGATCTTCTCGACCGTGACTCGCTGCTCCCAACCGAATGTGAACTCGGCACCGCTGCCCGAGTCGGTGACAGTGGTCACGTACTGAGGCACCTGGTTCCCAGCGGCATCGATCGGCCCCGCGAACTCCAGATCCTGCAGGCTGTCGCCGCTGAAGGTGAAGCGGAGCCCGTCGAGGTCGTCGAGGTCATCGATATCGTCGACGCTGGTCTCGCCCGGCTCGAGCCCCCAGCCCACAGCGACGGACCCGTCGAGCGTCAGCCCGGTCACGCCGTCGTGCTTGGGAAAGGCCCGCGAGAACTCACGGATCTCGGCGGCGAGCAGCGAGGCGGTCGCCGTGCGTGTCGACCAGTCGTTGGTGCGGAAGAAGTTCTGATAGGCGTCGAAGACCCCCGCGACCCCCACCGCCACGATGACCAGCGTCAGCATCGTCTCGAGCAGCGTGAACCCGCGCTTGGAGGCGCGTCGCTTGGCGTGGCGTGCGTACGGGCGCATATCGGTCCTCCGGCCCTGGGGGCCTCCTCCCGCAGAACATGGCTTACCCGACGACGGCCGACATCTTGAAGATGGGTAGAACGATCGCCATGGCGATGAAGCCAACGACTGTGCCCATTACGATGATCATGATGGGCTCGATCATTCCGGTAACCGTCTTGATGGCCTCGCGCAGACGCTTGTGGTAGTAGTCCGAGACCTCGTCGAGCACCTCGCCGAGCTTGCCCGAGTCCTCGCCCGCGGCGATCATCTGAACCACGCTCTTGGGCAGCAGCTTCGTCCGCTGGAGCGGCGCGGTGACCTTCTTACCCTGCTTGACCGAGGTATACACGCTCTTCCACATGCCCCGGTAGAGCCGGTTGCCTGAGATGTCACCCGTGATGGCGATGGTGTCGAGCATGGGCACGCCCGCGTTGATGAGCTGGCCCATCGTCTGGAGCGAGCGGGAGATGTACAGCGCCTTGAACATGCCCTTGAGGACCGGGAAGTTGAGCTTGAGCCGGTCGAAGAAGAAGCCGCCGATCTCGGTCTTGGCGAAGGCGTAGAGGCCGCCGAAGATCATCACGGCGCCCGCGATCAGGTAGTACTTGTTGACGACCATGAACTCGCTGAGGCCCATCAGGAACTTGGTGGCCCAGGGCAGGATCTCCTCCTTGCCCTCGAAGACCGTGTAGAAGCGAGGCAGCACAAAGGCGAGCAGGAAGATCGTGACCACGACCGCCATCACGCCGATCACCGCGGGGTAGATTGCGGCGCCCAGCACCATGCGCCGGGTCTCCATCTGCTGCCCGATGTACTCGGCGATCCGGTCGAGCATGTCGCTGAACGAGCCCGACATCTCGGAGGCCCGGACCATGTTGACGTAGAGCGAGCCGAACAGCTTTGGGTGCTTCTGGAGCGCCTCGGAGAACTGCTTGCCGCTCTCGACGTCCTGCTTGAGCCCGAGCACGATGCGCCGGAAGGTCGGGTGCTCGGTCTGGTCGGCGATGCCGTCGAGCGCCGAGCGGAGGTTGATGCCGGCGCGCATCATGACCGCCAGCTGGGTCGTGAAGTCGAGGACGTGCTTGGTCTTGGGCTTGCCGGCGTTGAGCTCGGCGAGCCGGGACATCAGCTTGTCCTTGTCGATACCCGACGAGGCCGGCTGGATGTTCATGACGCGGAGCCCCTGCCCGCGCAGCATGGTCGCGGCAGCCTCGATGCTCTCGCTCGAGACCACGCCCGTCTGGGCCTTGCCGCCGCCATCCTTGACCTGGTACTTGTAACTGGGCATAAGGGTCCCCGTCTTGGTCTTGGTCGATCAGGCCGCCAGCTCGCGCTCCAGCTTGTCCGGGTAGGCGGCCTGGGCGATGGCGTCGTCGCGCCCGATCATGCCGTTGAAGTAGAGCTCGGCGATCGAGCTGTCGAGGCTCTGCATGCCGAGGGCCCGGCTCGTCTCGATCACGTTGGGGATCTCGTACGTGCGGGCCTCGCGGATCAGGTTCCGCACCGCGGGTGTGCAGAGCAAGATCTCGACACCCGGCACCATGCCCGGCTTGTCGATCCGCGTGAAGAGCGTCTGGCTCACCACCGCCTGCAGCGTGTTCGCGAGCATCGCCCGGATCTGGTTCTGCTGGTTCGCGGGGTACATGTCGATGATTCGCTCGACCGTCTGCGAGGCGTTGACGGTGTGGAGGGTCGAGAGCACGAGGTGTCCCGTCTCGGCGGCCGTGATCGCCAGCGCGGTCGTGTCGAGGTCTCGCATCTCACCGACGAGCACGATGTCCGGGTCTTGACGCAGCGCGTGCTTCAGGCCCGAGCCGAAGCTGGGCATGTCGGCGCCCAGCTCGCGTTGCTCGATGACCGACTTGTCGCTCTCGAAGGTGTACTCGACCGGATCCTCGAGCGTGATGATGTGCTTGCGGTAGCGCTGGTTCATCGCCTGAATCATCGCGGCCAGCGTGGTCGTCTTACCAGAACCCGTGTCGCCCGTGACGAGCACGAGCCCGCGGGGCAGGTACGTCAGGCGGCTGATGACCTCGGGCAGGTTCAGCCCCGCGAGGGCGGGCACCTCGGTCTTGATCACACGCAGCGCGAAACCGAGTGCGCCGCGCTGCATGTGGGCGTTCACGCGGTACCGCCCAACTCCCTCAGCCTCGTACGAGAAGTCGAGGTCCTTGTTCTTCTCGAATTCCTTGACCTGCTCGGCGGACACCATCTGCGACAGCATCTTGCGGCCGTCCTCGGGCGAGATCACGTCGAACTCCATCGCGGTCATGACGCGGTGGACGCGGATCATGGGCGGGAACCCGCAGACGAGGTGGATGTCGGACGCGTCCTGATCCTGGGCCGCTTGCAGCACACGGTTGATATCGATCACGCCTGGACTCCTCGGACCGGACCCGCCTCCGCGACGCCGCGCGCCGCACAGAGAGGAGAATCGGTCCGAGGTCGGGCCCGGTTGATGGGGGAGGGCGGTCAGGCGTCGCGGGCTCTGCAGGCCTTCGGGGCCGTGCCGCCTGCGCCGTCTCGGTGGGCGAGACCTCGATACAAGGGAGCGGACCCCAGATCCGGACCCAGTTTTGTGCCATGTTCTCAGGACCCGCGGACGAGGGCCTCGCGCGCCGCGACCGCGAGCGCGTCCGCGCGTTCGTTGTCCGGGTGTCCGGCATGACCCCGGATCCAGTGGAAGGAGACCTCGTGCTGCTCGCGCAGCTCATCGAGCCGACGCCAGAGTGCCTCGTTCTTGACGGGCTTCTTCGCCGCGGTCTTCCAGCCCCGCTTCTTCCAGCCCGCGATCCAGCTCTCGAGCCCGTCGAGCACGTACTTCGAGTCCGAGTACAGCTCGACCCGTGAGGGGCGGGTCAGGAGGGCGAGCCCCTCAATCACGGCGGTCAGTTCCATGCGGTTGTTGGTCGTCTCGGCCTCGGCACCGGAACGCTCGATCTCCTTGCCGCTCGACGGGTGCCGGAGTATGAGCCCCCAGCCGCCTGGCCCGGGGTTGCCCGAGCAGGCGCCGTCGGTGTAGAGCTCGACCAGCGGCGCGGAGTCGGCCATCAGCCGGCCCCGGCAGCGATGCGCGAGAGCGTCAACTCGTGGGCCTTGTCGTACGCCCCGACGAGCTGCGACCAGTCGAACCGCTCGCTCCGCTCCTCGACCGCGTTGCGCAGCGAGATCCGCTCACGCCGATCGAACTCGCAGAACCGCAGCAACTGCTGCGCCAGCTCCGCGGCGGCATCGAAGTACGACCTGCCGCGCCGGCGGATCACGCCCATCCCCCACTCGTCGTGATCGGGCAGGTGGCTCATGACGTACCGCCCGAACCCCGCCAGGTCGCTCGTCACCGCGGGCACACCCATCGCGACGCACTCGAGCGGCGTGTACCCCCAGGGCTCGTACGCGCTCGGGAAGATACCGACGTGGCAGCCCCTCACGAACTGCTCGTAATCGATCCCCCACAGAGGGCTCGCGGGGCTGATGAAATCGGGGTGGTAGACCACCTTGACCGGATCCTCGGCCCGGTTGAACAGGCCCAGCTGACGGATGTGGTTCAGCACCGGGTCGAGCTCATCGTTGTCGATCACATGCGTCGAGACATAGGGCAGCTCGTGGCTCGTAAAGGCCTGCTGCGTTCGCTTGTAACGCATCTGCCAGTAGTCGTCGATCATGCCCTCGACGCTGAGCTTCTTGCCCGACGCGGCAGCGGGGAAGAGCTGGTGCGCGATCTGCTCGGAGATGTTGTCGCACACGTCTTTCAGCTCGAACATCACGCCCCGGCGCTCGAGCACCTTGGGGTTCAGCGAACGCGTTGCGCGACGGCTGATGATAAAGAAGACGACCGTTACGTCACTCTGCGCCGCCTTCAGCTCGGCGTTGAGCCGGGCCATCGATTCGAGGCAGATGTCGAAGCCCTTGTTGCGGGGCTCGTACCGCCCGCTGCTGAAGACATAGATCGTCTTGCTCAGGTCGAACGAGTAGCTCGGGAAGAAGTGCCCCATCGTGAAGCGATGGATCTTCTCCTTGTACTTCGCGTGCAGCGTCTGGAACTCGTGGCCCACGTCGAAACGGGCCATGTTGAGCCCGTTTGGCGTGATGACCTCGGGTGTCCGCCCCAGCAGGTGTGTGCACTCCTCCGCTGTGATCGGGCTGACCGTCGTGAGCACATGGGCCGCGTGGGCGCACGAGCGCTCCATGCGGTGCTGGGTCATGATGTCGAACTTCTCGGCCTCCGCGCCGTCGTTGATGTGCGGCAGGTGGTCGTAGAACCGCTCGTCACCCGAGGCGATGTAGCGCCCGAGCAGCGTGGCGTGCGTCGTGAACGTCAGCCCGCAGCGTGCGTTGTCGTGCCGGAGCATCGGGATCGCGAGCCCGCCCATCCACTCGTGCCCGTGCAGCAGGAGCCTGCGGTCGGGCAGGCACTCGGACAGACGCTCGATGACACGGCGCACCGCGTCGGCGAAGGAGATCACTCCGTCGAGCATCGGGTCGCCCACGGGCGAGGGGATGCGGTGGTGATCCCAGAGCCGGTACTTCACGCGGTCGAGGTGCTCGGCGCCGCGCCAGTGCTCGATCAGCAACGCCCGCGGGCGCCCATCGACCAGCCAGCGCCCGTGATGCACGCGGATGCCCTCGGAGGCGAGCGACTCGATCATCGGACGGAACGCGTCGCCCGGCTCGGTGGCGCTGAACTCGAGCAGTGCCTGATCGGGCTCCCAAGGGCCCATGACGGTGTAGCGGTCGCCCCACTCGCGCACCATCGCGGCTGCCTTGGATCGCAGCACCTGATAGATGCCACCCAGCTTGTTGCACACCTCCCACGCGCACTCGAAGAGCATCGCTGGATCGGGTGAGGGCGAGGGCATCGGTGCGGCATCTGGCTTCGGGGCGGCCGGCGCCGCGCGGGGCGGCTTCTGTCGACTGGATGACGCGCGTCCGGGCGCCGCGCGGTCCTCACCCGGACGCGCCCGCGGCGCGCGGGATGACGCTTCGGTGTCCTCGGCTCGCCCTCGACTCATGGGCACACTGTACGGCGCAACCGACAGGCAATCACGCACCCGTAGCTTGCTACGATCGCGCATGACCTCAGCACAGGCCGTCCCGCCCTCCACCGTGCACCGCATAGCAGTGTTCATCCGGCAAAATCTGCGCGATCCCGCCGCTGATCGGCTGTTGGCCGAGGCCCGAGGCCTCGGGTCAACTCTGACTGCGGCTCGGAGTGCCAAGGTTTATCTGATCGAGGGGGAACTGAGCGACGAGCAGATCGCCACGATCCGTGAGGAGCTCCTGATCGACCCTGTGACCGAGACCGACACCGAGCCGCAAGCCTTAGGCGACGGCACGTGTGCGGCGATCGAGGTCCACCCGCTTCCTGGCGTGACCGACCCCGCGGCGCAGTCCGTCGCTGACGCGATCCAGGCGCTCATCGGCGAGCGGGTCACGGTGCAGACGGGTCGGCGGTACGAGCTCGACGGGGTAACCCTCGACGAGGCCGAGGCACTCGCATCACGCCTGCTGGCCAACCCGGTCGTGCACCGCATCCACGCGGGCACGTTCCACCCGGACGAACTGCCCAAGGGTGCGCCTACCGCGTTCGAGCTGACGCACGTGCCGATCCGCGAGTTGGACGACGCCGGTCTGATGGACCTGAGCAAGCGCGGGCACCTGTTTCTCGATCTCAACGAGATGCGCGCGATCCGCACCGAGTACCAGACCCTCGGGCGCGAGCCAACCGACATCGAGCTCGAGACGCTCGCGCAAACCTGGTCCGAGCACTGCGTGCACAAGACACTCAAGAGCACCGTGCGCTACACCAGCGAGGGCGGGGACACCATCGACTGGTCCGACCGCCCGGGCGTCACGATCAACGACGACGGCAGCGTCACCATCGACAACCTGCTCAAGTCGACTGTGGCCGCCGCGACGTTCGAGCTGATCGAAGAGGGCCTCAACTGGACGCTGTCCGTCTTTGTCGACAACGCGGGCATCATCCGGTTCGACGACGACACCGCGGTGTGCGTGAAGGTCGAGACGCACAACCGCCCCAGCGCGATCGAGCCCTACGGCGGGGCCGCCACGGGCATCGGGGGCTGCATCCGCGACATCATTGGGACCGGGCTCGCCGCGAAGCCCATCGCGTCAACAGACGTCTTCTGCGTCGGGACGCCCGACATCGAGCACGTGCCCGAGGGCTGCATCCACCCCAAGCGAATCCTCAGCGAGGTCGTCGCGGGCGTGCGCGACTACGGCAACCGCATGGGCATCCCCACCCTCAACGGCGCGGTCTGGTTCGACGATCGCCACGTGGGCAACCCGCTCGTCTTCTGCGGATGCATCGGCGCGATGCCCGCAGACAAGATCGAGGGCGACGCGAGGCCCGGTGATCTGATCGTCGCCTTGGGTGGACGCACCGGACGCGACGGCATCCACGGCGCGACATTCAGCTCGGGAGAGGTCACGAGCACCCACGCCGATGAGTTCAGCCACGCCGTACAGATCGGCAACCCCATCGAAGAGAAGCGCGTACTCGACGCCATCCTCCGCGCCCGCGACCACGAGACCGGCTGCCTCTTCACGTCGATCACCGACTGCGGCGCGGGCGGATTCAGCTCAGCCGTGGGTGAGATGGGTGAGGCCGTCGGCGCAACGGTGCACCTCCACCGCGCCCCGCTGAAGTACGAGGGCCTGACCTACACGGAGATCTGGATCAGCGAGGCCCAGGAGCGCATGGTGCTGGCGGTCGACCCCGCCAACCTCGACACTTTGCAAGCGATCTGCGACGAGGAACATGTCGAGCTCGCTGTGCTCGGGGAGTTCGGCGCCACCAACGGCGCGGGCGAGCCCGAGCTCGTGCTCAACTACAACTCTACCGAAGTCGGTCGCCTCCCCATGCCCTTCCTGCACGACGGCATCCCGACGCCAACCCGCGAAGCCAAGTGGACCGCACCGAAGCCCAGCAGTACTGCAACGGCAACCCCTCGCCCCACCATCCGCGAAGCCCTCCTCGAGCTCCTCGCCCACCCCAACATCGCAAGCAAGCACGCGATCATCCGCCAGTACGACCACGAGGTACAGGGCAACACGCTGATCAAGCCGCTGGTCGGTCCGGGCGGGCGCGGGCCGGGCGATGCCGCGGTCATCGAGCCCGTGCCCGGCAGCGGCAAGGGCCTCGCGATCGCCAATGGTCTTGCGACGAACGTCGGCGATCCGAAGCTCGGAGGCGACCCGTACCAGATGGCGCTGGCCGCCATCGACGAGTGCGTGCGCAACCTCGTGTGCGTCGGCGCGAACCCCGACCGCATCGCGATCCTCGACAACTTCTGCTGGCCCAGCTGCGCGAAGCCTGAGAACCTGGCCACCCTCGTCCGCGCGTGCGTCGGCTGCTACGACGGCGCGAAGGCGTACAAGACCCCATTCATCAGCGGCAAGGACTCGCTCAACAACCAGTTCACGACCAAGGACGGAGAGCTGATCGAGATCCCCCCCACCCTGCTGATCTCGGGCGTGGGGATCGTGGATGATGTCAGCAAGTGCGTGACGATGGACGCGAAGAGGAGTGATTCGCTGCTCGTCGTCATCGGCGCGGAAGACAAAGGAGGCTTGCGGGGATCGACTTTCGCAACACTCTTTGGTGAAAGCGATCACCGTGCTCCAGCGATCTCTGCCCAAGTCGGATCGTTGTGTGCTCGATGCGTTTCA
>JANQQZ010000140.1 GCA_028284805.1 Phycisphaerales bacterium | reverse complement strand
AGTCGGATCTCGACGACCGCAAGAACCTGCTCGGCATTGCGACTGCGGTGTCGGACCCGCGCGCGATCGCGAAGGAGGAGGTCGACCGTCGACGCTTCGCGGTCGCGCAGGCCGAGGCCAAGGTCTCGACCTGCGCGGCCGCGAATCGTCGACGGTCGACCTCCTCCTTCGCGATCGCGCGCGGGTCCGACACCGCAGTCGCAATGCCGAGCAGGTTCTTGCGGTCGTCGAGATCCGACTCGGCAACACGGCGGTCGGCTCGTGCCGACGCGAGAGATGCCTCGGCCGCCTGGACAGCCGCCCGGAGCGGCAGAACCGATGCACGAAGCGATGCCAACTCGCTCTCCACGACCGCAACCTCGGCCTCGCGGAGCGCGACATCGGCCTCGGCGCGGGTCGTGTCAACCGTAAACAGAGGCTGACCCGCCTCCACGGTCTCGCCGACCGCGGCGTAGACCTTGGTCACGACACCCGACGTGTGCGCAGCGATCGCGATGGCCTCGCCAGGCGGCTCGCTGGTGCCGATCGCACCGATGAAGTCCGAGGCGTTGATGGCGTCGGCTGCGCTGGGCGCAGTTGTTGGCTGCCTGGGTGGCTCCTCCTCGGGCCTGACTGGGCGGTTCTCGATCACGAGACCGGTACCCATCGCAAGCGCGGCGATACCGACGATCGGCAGGCCCCAAGTCAGGATGCGTGATCGGGTGCTCATGGCTGCCTTCCTTGATCGGGGGATTCGGTGCGTGTGATCTGACCGTCGGCCATGTGGCTGATGCGGTCGGCAAACTCAAAGATCCGGTTGTCGTGGGTCACGACAATGACCGAGCGATCGCCCTCAAGCGCGACATCGCGCAGCAGTTCCATGACGGTGTGCCCAGAGGAGGCGTCGAGCGAAGCGGTCGGCTCGTCGCAGATCAGCAGCCTCGGCTGGTGGACCAGCGCACGCGCGATCGCGACGCGTTGCTGCTGGCCACCCGAGAGCTGCGCGGGCATCTTCTTGGTCTGGCCCTCGAGACCGAGGCGTTCGAGCAACGCACGGGCGATCTTCTCGGCTTTCGAGGTTGCCTCGCCCCGCGCGACCAGCGGGAGCGATGCGTTCTCCTCGGCGTTGAGCGCCGGCAGGAGATTGAACTGCTGGAAGATGAACCCGAGGTTCGTGAGTCGGAAGTCCGCGAGCCTGCCGTTGCGCATCGAGCGGAGATCATGGCCCAGGACTTGCAACTCACCCGCCTCGCACGAGAGGATCGCGCCGATGACCGAGATGAGTGTGGTCTTGCCGCAGCCGGACGGGCCCACGAGAAAGTTCATCTTGCCCGACTCGGCAACGAAATCGGTGCCCCGCAGCACTCGGACCTTGGTCTCGCCCGCACTGAAGGACTTCTCGATGCCAGTGCAGCGAACCGCGATCGCTGCGTCTGGCGAGGTATGGATCGGGCTTTCTGCAGTCAGGGTCATGGCGTTACCCTCGGAACACGGTGGCCGGGTCGACCACGAGCACGCGACGCATGCTCAGAATCGTGGAGAGAAAGACGATGACGAGCGCGAGTACAGCCACACCGATGGCGACCTCGGGGAGCAAGTAGAACCCGCGGAGCGCGTCGACGTTCTTCGAGGGCCAGTTGAAGAACTGCGACGCCGCGAAGAGGCCCAGACCGTAGCCGATGACGCCCACGAAGAGCGCCTGGAAGAGTGTCATAACGAGGAGCCTGCCATTGCGGACCCCGATCGCCTTGAGCGCGGCGTACTGACGCAGGTTCTCGGATATGAACTGGTTGAACGTGAGCCCAACGATCGCGATCCCGATGAGCACACCCAGCGCGACCACCGTGCCGAAGCTGACCGGGATGCCAGTGTTCTGAAGAATGTAGAGGATGGACTCGAGCCGGAACTGCTCGCGCGTTGCGGACTTCAGCCCGGTCTGCTCCGCGATGCGTCCAGTGACGGTCTCGATCTGCTCCGGGTCGGATGCCTTGGCGAGCACGAAGCTGAGATCGTTGCGTCCGTTGTTGGTGTACGCGGTCGCGAGGCTGTAGCGCGTGTAGATCGTGAGGTTGGCGCTGAACGCGGGTGAGGCGTCGACGATCGCGGCGATCCGGGCACGCCGATCGTTGAGCTCGATGATGCGTCCGACGTCGAGCTCTTGTCCTGGAAAGAGCAGGCGGAATCCAGCGGGGTTCACCGCGATCGCATCGGGCATCGTGAGGTCATCGATGCCGCCCAGCAGGAATGTATCGGGCACGCCCACGAGCGAGGCATCGTCGATGCCGAGCATGATCGCGTTCTCAAGGGTGCCCTCGCGCGTCCGGACCTGGACGTTTGCGCGAAAGAACGGCACGGCCCACTCGACGCCCTCGACGCCGCGGACCCGCTGGAGGGCCGTGTCACGGAGCGGGAACGGCGCGTCAACGGTCTTGACGCTCGGGTCCATGACCCAGATGTCCGCTTCGCGGACGTCCGTGACCACGCTGGAGGCGCGGCCGAGAAGGCCGAAGAAGAACGAGACCTGCTGGCAGACGAGCAGCGTGCTGAGCGCGACCCCGAACACGAGGCCCAGGCACTTGGTCTTGTCGCCCAGCAACATACGGAGCGCGGTCGTCAGCATCAGTCGTCTCCCTGGTCGGCAAAGCCAGCGAGCCCGCCGATCGCGAACTCGGCAAGGACCCGAGCCATGCGGTTGATGCCGGCACGGCTGGTGGGCGGCGGATGGCCAAGCTTGGTGAGGATCTCACCGCTGTGCTTGGCGTTGACGCAGAGCGCAATCACGCCGAAGACGAGATCGTCGTGAGTCTTCTTGCCGAGCGGGCGCCCAACCACAGCCTTGACGATGCGGGACATCTCGTCCTTGATCGGGCCCGCGCAGTGACGTACGAACATCTCGAGCGCCCCGGGCGTGGGGGTGACCGTCTCGTGCGCGAGCAGACGCCCGGCCCAGGGATGCGTCTTGTTCTCGGTCAGCACGAGTCGCATGAACCAGGCGACGAAGTCGCGCAGCACATCCTTCGGGTCCTCGCGGTCGCCGAGCCTGGGCATCGGCTCGGCAGAGACCATCTGCTCGGCCGCGACGGCCCACACCGCGAGATAGAGGTCCTCTTTCGAGCCGTAGTGATACTTGACCGCAGAGACGTTCGCACCAGCGGTGTCGCAGATCGATCGGACGCTGGCGGCAGGGAATCCGACCCGCGCAAACTCCTCCCCGGCCGCGTGGAGCAGGCGTTCCCTGGTGTCGTCGGTAGTTCCGGATGCCCGTGCCATTCAAACACCTGTTCTGAAACGCCCGTTTGATCCCTGCACCGCCTTCGCACGGTTTCAAACGGCCGTTTCACGAGCGCAGAGATTTTTCTCACGGCACCGTTTGCGGAGTCACGGGTGGGCTAGAGGCCCGATGCCCTGGGCGCGTGCTCGACGGGGCGCCGGTAGACCAGCTCGACGTCGTCTCCGATCCGCTTCACCCGTGTCAGGCGGAAGTTCCGCCCCCCGCTCAGGCTCGGCACCGTCCGCCCTGTTGCAACCGCCTTGGCCAGCTCATCGCCGAGAAGCAGCGGCGCGACGTAGACCCTGGCCTCGTCGACGAGATCGAACTCGAAGAACGAGCCCAGCAGGCCCGGCCCTGCCTCGATCAGGACGTTCGTCACGTCGTGGCGCTCGACGAGCTGGGACAGCATGACGTCCAGGTCGAGCCGCTCGTTGTCGGAGCGGACGCCCATGACCTCTACGCCGTGCGCCTCGAGTGCCTCGCGCCGTTCACGCAGGTACTCGCTGCTCTTCAGCTCGTTCATGCAGCACACCGTCACGGGGACCTCGCGCGCGGTGGTCGCCAGCTTCGAGTGCGCGGGCAGGAGCAGATCGGTGTCGATCACGCCCCGCCTGGCAACCCGGCGCGGACGCCGCCCGACACGCGCTGTCAGACGAGGGTCATCGAAGCGTGCGGTCCCGAGCCCGGTCACGATCGCGT
>JANQQZ010000121.1 GCA_028284805.1 Phycisphaerales bacterium | reverse complement strand
CCCGCGGTGAACACGGATCACGAACGCATGGCCGAGGCCTGCCGGGTGCTGGAAGCGGCGCAGGCCGAGGTCGCCTCGCTCTACGAGCGGTGGCACGAGCTCGAGTCGAAGCGGACCAGGCTGGAAGCTCGCGACGAGGGGTAGCGAGGGCGTTTAGTCGCCGGCGTGCAGCCTGGCATCGCGGAGGATCGCCAGGCCCGCCCGGCTGGTGAGCTCGCCCTCGATATGGACAGGCTTGCCGACCGCGTTGAGCATCGTCTCGCTGATGACGCCGTCCTCGCCCGGGTCGATGATGGCCCAGATCTGACGGCCGTCCGCGGTGCCCACGACTCCGGCTGGGATGCCGCCCCGGATGCAGAGGCGCGCACACGCGGCGTGCGTCCGCCCCTCACCGGGCTTCATGGCGCCGAGGTAGCACTTTGTGTCGATGATCTCGCCTTCGATCACGACCCGGCGAGCGGCTTCCGTCTCGGTGATGCTTGTCGGAGCGGTTCCCACGCGGGTTACTGCGTCGTCACCAGATGTGAGTTCGATCATGCGATGTCCGTCTCGCTCGAGCGTGGTCCCGCGGACTGTGACGGGCGAGCCATCGCCGATCGGCTCGAGGTCTCGTGCGCCGAACTTCCCGGGTTCGACCAGAAGCACCGGTCCAGCAGCAGTCTGCAAGAATGCGACCGGCGAGAGGCGGAGCGTGCCGGTGAGCTCCGAGGTCTCCGTCGCCCAGACGCCTCGTCCGGGGTCGTCCATGAGCCACGCGATCCCGGCCCCCGCGATCCCGGCGCAGAGCAGCACCGCGACGAGAGCGACCTTGGAGAAGCGGCGATGCGCCGAGGGAGTTGGAAGGTATCCGACGTAGAAATCGTCGTGGTCATTCGCCATGATCGTCTCCGTCGAGGATGCCAGCGGCCGAAGGCGTGCCGAGTTCGTTCGGCGTGGTGCTGATCTCAACACGCGAGCCGCGGACCCGCACGCTGTAGGTCGGCAGCTTCTCGGTGTACGGCGGAGGAGAGCAGCCATCCTCCGGGCGGTACTGGTAGCCGTGCCACGGGCAGGTGGCGCACCCGTCGACGATCTTGCCTTCGCCGATCGGTCCACCCTGGTGCGCACACACGTTGCTCATCGCTGTGAGGCGGTCGCCCTGCCTGAACACCGCGACCGAATCGCCCGAGGGCAGGCGGACAATTCGGGCGCGGTCGTCGGGGATCGAGGCGGCCTCTCCCGCGTCGGCCCAGTTGCTCTCGCCTTCCGCCGCTTGGTGTTCACGCAGCGACCGCAGGCCGGCTGCGAGGTGGAGAGTCGTGAGGCCTGTGATCCCGACCCCGAGCAACGCGGGCCAGACCGGTGTAGCCCGCTCGGCCGCTGCACCCAGCATGACGTGCCCGACCACGAGCGCATACCCGGCGTACACGAGCATGTGCAGCCACTTCCAGACCCGGGGCCCGAGGAACGACAGCCAGAAGTCGTGGCTCGTGGCGGCCATGGCGAAGAAGATCAGCAGAGCGAGAAAGCCGAGCAACTCGAACGGGACCTCGCCGCCCGTGCGATAGCCGCCTGTGACTACGTTGACGAGCCAGACGCCGTGCCCGAACCCGCCGTAGAACCCGGTCGCAACGAGCGCGTGCAGGAGAGCAATAAGGAAGAACGCGACGCCCAGATGACGGCGGTTGTAGAGAAGCGGGGCCGCGAGCGTCGTGAGGCGTGCGAGCGGGCCGATCGCGAGGATCACGTGGAGCATGATCACAGCCGTTGCACCGAGCGCGCGCATGAGGAGGATGGGTGGGGAGACCTCGCCCGGTGGCGGGAAGGCAGCGAGCCCGACGCCCACGATCGAGCCGATCGAGACGAGCACCAACGCCGTGACTGCGAGGTCGTAGACCTTCTTGTGGGTGTTCCATTGGACCAGCCGGAATTCGACGCTCACGGCGCAGCCTCCGGTGCTGGCGGCTGGTTGCTTTCGCTTCCGAGCGTGACCGCGAGTACGGTGATGAGCAACGCGGGCCCGAGCACCGCCCAGACCACGAGATGCATTCGGCGCTGCGTGCGGTTCATCTGCTGTTCCCCGTCGCGCGAGCAAGCAGCAGCGGCCAGAACACGGCTGCGCCGGGCAGCAGAATCAGCTTGACGCGGAACGGGGCAGAGGGCAGCCGCTCGTCCAGTTGACCGGCGCGCCCGACGAGCACGCCCGCACCGACGATCAGGCCCACAGCGAGATAGCCCAGCGCCGCGTACACGATGAGCGAGACCGGGTTCATGGCGCCGTGCTCCAGCGGCGGGGGTCCTCGAGCAGCAGAAAGAGCACATTGTCTGCGAACGCGGCGTCCTTGGTCAGGCCGATGTGATCGGTAAACAGGAACTGCACACGGTCCCAGGCGACGGGCGAGTCGAGGCCCGGGGTCCATTCTTGACCGATCCGCTCGTCCATCACGGCGCTGCTTCGGGTGACGGTGCCGTCGCCCGGGGATTCTTCGGCGATGCGGATGTCGTTGCGTTCGTTCACGGAGATCACGGCCGGGGTTTCCCGTGAATCCGCGGCGAAGAGCGAGATTCTCGTGCCTGGTGGCGGCTCGGCGGGCACGTCGAGTGCGCGGTGGAACTGCGCGGCGCGGGCGAGCGACTTCGTGAGGTGATCGAGCGCGATCGATCGGCGTTCTTCGGCGGACGCGGCGTCGGGCAGGAGTTCCTCCAGCTTGAAGTCCTGCGCAGGGTCGGCCAGCCCCCATTCTCGCTTGAGCCACTCGTCGGCGTCGAAGATATCGATCGGCTCGCCCGTGGATTCGTCGATCACTCGTGCGTGACGCGAGCGCGGCAGCAACTGGTAGATCGCCGGCATGGTGCCCAGCACGGAAGCGCGGTAGTTCGGGAAGAGCGGACCGAGGTCCCAGCCATCGACGAGCTGCTGGAAAGAGAGGACCGAACCGGCGTTGGGCGTGCCGATGAGGATGGCGTGCTCGATGTGCTGGGCGCCGGCCCAGGTGAGTTCGGGGAGCGAGCCGTCCTCGGGCAGCGGCTGGGTGCCGTAGCGGAGGTAGTACCGGAGCACCAACCCTCCCATCGAGTGGGCGACAACGTCGACCTTTACCCGCGCGTCGTCGGGTAGCCCGCGCCCGACGCGCGAGGCCTGCTTCGCGTCGTGGATCAGCTCGTCGAGCAGCACGGCCGATTCGGCGACGTCGCGGCGCCAGTCGTAGGCGTACTGGAAGCAGGTGTAGTGCAAGCCGCCGTAGTCGACGACGCCCGCCTCACCAAACATGTTGTCGCGGTACTTGCCCGCAGCGAGGGTCTTGAGGATGTCGACGTAGGCGCCGATCTCGATCCCTCGGAACAGGCCGACGTCGGCAACGACGACATCGAGCACGGTGGTCGGTATGACGTCGTCCGTGAGCGCTGAAAGCGGGCGCCCCTGCTCCATGGGCAGAGCGACGAGCCTCGCGCCATCGGGGAAGTCGGCGTCGGCGGCGCCGAACGTGAACGAGCCCCAGACCTTGGTCCCGTCGACCGATTCGAGCTTCGTGCCCAGGATACCCGGGATCACAACAACCGGGTTGCGTTGATCTCCGATAGAGGTCGCGGCCTCGTTGTAGATCAGGCCCAGGTCGGCGGTCTCGGGTGCGCCCCCGCACCCCGCGAGCATCGAGGAGACCGCCAGCAACGCCGTGATGGTTCTCATCGTGTTTCCCCTACACAAGCGCCGCATCGGTCATGACCTCGACGGTTGACACCCCGCCGTGCTCGAACGCGGCCCCGATGGCTTCGTCGAGCGCACCGACCTTCTCGACCCGAATGCCCAGACCTCCACAGGACGACACATATTCCGCGATGTTCGGATTGCTGAGCGTGGTCTGCCAGACCTCCCAGGCACCCGCGCGTTGCTCTTTCGAGATCTTGCCGAGCTCGTTGTTGTTGAGCAGGATGTGGGTGAGGTTCATGCCGTGGAGCACGGCGGTGTTGACCTCCCACGGGTACTGGCCGAACCCGCCGTCGCCCGTGATGCAGACCACGGGTCGGTCCTTGAAGCGGTGCCAGAACGGGTCGCCCGAGAAACGGTGAGCCCGCGTCGCTGCCCATGCGCCCATCGCCGCGGGGTAGCCGAAGCCGATCGAGCCGAGGTAGCCCGACATGAGCACGGCCTGCCTGCCGCTGGCCTCGAAGTAACGCCCGAAGCTGTAGGTGTTGTTGCCCACGTCGACCGCGAGGATGGCGTCTTCGGGCACGAGTCTGTTCAGCGCGTCGAAGAGCACGGGCGAGCCGATGCCTTGTCCGCGGTCGTCCCGCTGGCGGCTCTGCTTCTCGGCGCGCCAGATCGCCCAACGCTGCTCGACCTCGGGGCGCTGGTCGATGGTGCGTGCAGGTGTCTGCGTGAGCAGGTGTGCGGTCACCCCGATGTCACCCCAGAGCGGGACATCGATGCCGTGGAAACGAGCCAGTTGCGAGCGATCGGAGTCGACCTGGATCGTCGGTTTCTTGGGTGTGATACCCGTGTGGTTGCTGAAACTGGCGCCGAAGACGATCAGCAGGTCGCACTCGTTCATGAACCACGAGGCAACGGGCGTGCCCGATCGCCCGAGCACGCCGCAACCGAGCGGATGGCGCGGGAAGTCACCGATCAGGCCCTTGCCCTTGAACGTCGTGAGCACGGGGGCGTTGAGCTTCTCTGCGAGCTCGGTCACCGCGTCCATCTCGAAGCGGGCGCCGTGCCCGACGACAATGACGGGCCGCTTGCTCTCGCCAAGAAGCCTGCGTGCGTCTGCGAGTGCGTCAGCGGGTGGGCTGATGCGCGTGTTGCCGAGGCGTCCCTCGGGAGACCCGGGCGGGGCGTCGTCTCCAGCGGGGTCGGTCTGCACGTCATCCGGGAAGATGATGTGCGCGGGACCGCTGTGGTTGATCGAGTGCCTGATCGCGAGCGACATCAGCTCGGCGTGATTGGATCCGGGCAGGCAGAGATGGCTGAAGTCGGCGACGGCGCTGAACGCGTCTTTGAGCGGCAGCTCCTGGAATGCGCCGGGGCCGAAGACCTGCTGGTTCACCTGCCCCGTGAGCGCGAGCAGCGGGGCCCGGTCGACGCGGGCGTCCCAACAGCCCGTGAGCAGGTTGGTTGCGCCCGGGCCCGCGATGGTCAGGCAGCCCGCGGGGCGGCCCGTGAGCTTGCCGAATGCGCTGGCGGCGAACGCGGCCGCGCCCTCGTGCCGGATCCCGATGTACTCCATCTCGCCCGCCTCGCAGCGCCGGCGGATGGCGTCGGCCAGACCGAGGTTCGAGTGCCCGACCATGCCAAAGACGTGCGTCACGTCCCAGTTGACCATCGTCTCGGCCATGACGTCCGTCACGGTGCGCTCGTGCGGGGGCGGTCCTTCGAGGCCAACGTAGATCCCGTCGGCTCGCGACTCGACTGGGTAGGTCTCGATGCCGTCGTCGTACCCGCCGGGCGGCTTGCCGGTGAGCGGGTCAAAGTCCCACCCGTGCCAGGGGCAGCGGAGCATGCACTCGCCATCGTCGTTGCACTCGATGGAACCCTCCCCGAGCGGGCCGCCTTGGTGCGGGCAAGCGTTGTCGAGGGCGCCGTACTGGCCCTTGTGATGCGTGAGGCAGACCTGCTTCACGGTGTCGCCCTGCTCGATGGCGACTGTCATCACACGCCCCTCGGGCAACTCGTCTGGCAGCGCGACGCGGTGCCACGTGAGCTGCACGCGACGCTCGTTCGGTGAATCAGCCATCGTCGTGGGCCCTCCGGCAGGCGTTGTAGGCCTCGGTTATGAATACCGCGACACGCGCGTGCTGCTCGGCGGGATCCTCGGTCGACGTCACATCATCGACGGACAGCAGCGCCATGGGCATCGACCCGCCTCGATCGATCCAGGAGCCGAACGGAAGCGAGGGCCAGCCGGTGGTGCTCGCCGTCCCGTCCCGCGACCAGGGAGAGACGTACCAGTACCCGGCATCGCTGAGCGAGTCGGGCGGTGTAAGCCCGATGCCGATCGTCTTGGTCATCGCGCCGTCTGCATCGGTCCCGATCGTCGCGAGCGTCGCGATATCGAAGTGATGAGGCCAGGTCCGGGGCTCGTCCGTCGCTTCGACGAGTTCCGTAATGCGCTGAAGGACCGCGTCGGCGTTGGCATAGAACCGGATGATCTCCGCCACGGCCAGTTGGTTTGGCTCTGTGAACGAGCCCCCCCCCGCGAGCGGGTGCTCGGGCAGGTCTGGCGCGGGTCGCGCATCCTGGTGCTGTGGACCTATCCGGCTTTCGATGGTGTCTCGGACCCATGCCGTGAGCTCGCCAACGGACTTGCCCTCGGCGTCGGTCTCGCCGACCGGCGAGCCAAGGCCATCGATGACGAACAGCTTCATATCCCACGGGCGCAGCAGGGCCCGCAGGTGTGTGTCGCCCTCGATCAGCACCCCGGCGAAGAACTGGTCGGCGAGTCGCTCGGCATTGGGGACCCAGACGAGTGTGGAGTGGCTGTCGTCGGGCTGCTCGGATGCCCAGGACTTGCCTGCCTCGGCGACCGCTTGGCATGCGTAGTGCACCTGCCGCCACGCGTCGGTCAGGGCTGCGGGATCGTGGTGGCCTGCGAGTTCCCACCAGTGGACGTCGGTGGTCAGTTCGGCTGGTTCCAGGAGTCTCAAGGGTGTGCCTCGTTTCGCGATGAACGGCGGGACTACAGGCCCGAGCCCTCGCCCCGTTCGTCGAAGAAGACGGGTCGCTCGCCCGTGGGGTCACTGGCGAGCAGGCCGACGACGCGCCGGTGCTCGTACCGCAGCGTTTCAAGAATGGCGCCGACCTCTAGAATGCTGGTGACCATCGCGGAAAGCATGAGCCCGATGCCGCCGATGATGAGATACACGCTGACGCGGTAGAGCAGGTCGGGGTCTGGGGCGATGAAACGCGCGCCAAGACAGAGCATGGCGCACAGGAAGCAGGTGATCGCACCGAAGAGCAGCAGCATCGTCGCACGGAGCAGAGCAGCGCGGCGGAGCAAGCGGTGCATCTGGTGATCGAGCCCCTCGAGGCGCGTGTGGCGAACCGCGGCCTGCTTGCTGCCGTCGGCCGGGTCCTGGCACCAGATGTCGAGTTGCTCGCGGTGAAACGTGCGGATGCGGGCGAGCACGACGTTCATGCGTGCGGTAGACGAGAGCAGCAGCAGCGCCGCCGCCGGGATCATAACCGCCGGTGCGACGAGCTCCTGGATGATCTGGCCGGTTCCGTCAGCCATAGTCCCTCGCGTGTTCTGTGTTTCAATCGCGGGCGTCACGTTCGCGCTCGCGGTGGGTACCAGGCAGGCTCTCGAGTTCCTTCGAGAGAGCGTAGCCGGTGATGATTCGCAGCACCGAGACGCCGCCGAGCAGCCCGAGCTGCTCGAGCGTCGGCTGCGCCATGGTCTCGATGATGTCCGCGGCGATCAGCAACTCGAGCCCGAAGAGGATGTACCTCCCGACCTGGCGTCGGAGCGTGGGCCAGTGCTCGTCTGGGTCGCACCCGGGTTGGAGCTGGATCCGCGCGAAGGTGATGAGCCCGACGATCACGCCCCAGAGCAGGACGAACGCGCAGGCCACGTTGACCGCGAGCACCGCCCACTCGAGCGCGTGGGTCACCAGCTCGTGGGCGCCGCCGAGCGCGGCTTGGTCATGCTGTGCGATCGTCCGGTTCACGCTGGTCTCCCCGATTGGTTCAGGACACCCCGGCGAACCGGATGCCAGCGAGATCCGCGGTCTCCCGCTTCCAGGCGACGAGGTCCGAGGGCGCGAACCTGCTGATGTGATCGTGCCCGCAGGCGCGGGCGAGGACAGCGATCAACTCAACCGATGCGGAGAGGAAGTTGTTCAGGCGCTTGGCGCTTTCCTCGACGATGAGGCGTGCCCGCAGGTGGTCCTTCTGCGTCGCGATGCCGACCGGACAGTTGTTCGAGTTGCACGCACGCATGCCCAGACAGCCGATCGCCTGGATCGCGCTGTTCGAGACTGCGACCGCGTCGGCGCCGAGCGAGAGGGCCTTGGCGAAATCCGCCGGTGTGCGGAGCCCGCCCGTGATGACGAGCGTTGTGTCGGGGCTCGTCGCGTCGAGGTGCCCCCGGGCCCGTGCGAGCGCGGGGATGGTCGGGACGGAGATGTTGTCCCGGAACAGGAGCGGGGCGGCTCCGGTGCCCCCGCCTCGCCCGTCGAGGATGACGTAGTCCGCCGAGGCTTCGAGCGCGAAGTCGAGATCGCGTTCGATGTGCTGGGCGCTGAGCTTGAAGCCGATCGGGATGCCCCCCGAGGCCTCGCGGACCTCGTCTGCGACCGCCTTGAAGTCCTGGGGTGTGTGCAGCTCGGGGAACGTCGCGGGACTGATGGCGGGCGTGCCTGGCTCGATGCCCCGGACGCGGGCGATGGTCAGATCGACCTTCTCGCCCGGCAGGTGCCCGCCCGTGCCCGTCTTCGCACCCTGGCCCCCCTTGAAGTGGAAGGCCTGGCACCGCGCGGCCTTCTCGACGGTGTACCCGAAGCGCGCGGATGCGAGCTCGTAGAAGTAGCGGCTGTTGGCCTGCTGCTCCTCGGGGAGCATGCCCCCCTCGCCCGAGCAGATGCCGGTGCCCGCGAGCTCGGCACCCATCGCGAGGGCGACCTTGGCCTCCTGCGAGAGCGCGCCGAACGACATGTCGCTCACGAAGATCGGGATGCTGAGCGTCAGCGGCTTCTTCGCACGCGGGCCGATGACCACTTCGGTGCTAACGGGGTGGTCGTCGAGCAGCGGCTTGGTGGCGAGCTGCGCGGTGACGAACTGGATGTCGTCCCACGAGGGAAGCTGATCGCGGGGCACGCCCATCGCCGCGCTCGGCCCGTGGTGCCCGTACTTCGAGAGGCCGTCGCGGGCCAGCGACTGGATCAGTTTGACGTGGGGCTCCTCGGGCGCGCCGTGGATGTCCTGATAGTTCCCGAGGTACTCGTCGCGTTGATAGGGCTGGGGGTTGGCGAGTTCCCAGTCGGCGATCTCGCTTTCATCAACACAGAGCCAGGGCTCTCCGTCGTGGTCCTCAACCCAACTGCGGAACCGATGGAGGCGTTCGGCGTTGTTGTACTCGCTGATGCCCGTGTCGAGGCGGTAGTCCCAGCCATGCAGGCCGCAGATGAGGTTGTCGCCCTGGACGAACCCGTCTGCCATGAGTGCGCCGCGGTGGAGGCACCGCCCGTAGAGCACGCTGGTGAGGTCTTGCCCAGCACGCTGGAAGCGGGTGACGACGAGGTCGACGTTGGCGACAAGTGCGTGCGTGGGCTTGTCCGGCTCGAGGTCGGCCCAGCGGACGATCGGCTTGGTGGTCACTGGCAACTCCGGTCGACCCAGGCCGGTCTCGGGCCTGGATCGGTCTCAGACACGCTACCGCATCCGAGCGAGGGCGTGTGGAGAGCAGGGGTTGACATATTTATGCATTGTGTGTATATTCATGCATGACCCCGGTTCGTCGACGAGAAGCCATCCGCCGGATCGTGCAGGAGCGACCGGTGCAGAGCCAGGAAGCGGTGCAGGCCGAGCTGGCTGGGCTCGGGATCGCGGCGACGCAGGCGACCATCTCGCGCGACCTCCGGGCGATCGGTGCCGTGAAAGGACCGGGTGGGTACATGGTGCCCGAGACGCCCGAGCCGAGCGGGCACGCCCGATCGGCTTCTGTGATGGCGCAGCACGTGACCTCCATCGCCGAGGCCGCGGGGCTGGTTGTACTGAAGACGAAGCCCGGGAGTGCGGCCGTCGTGGCATTGGAACTGGACGAGCGTCCGCCGCGCGATGTCGTTGGGACGGTCGCGGGGGATGACACGGTTCTGGTCGCGGTGTCGAGTTCAGCCGCGGTGAAGACCGTTGGGCGTTCGTTGCGGGTGCTGGTCGGTCTCGAAGCTGGCAGCGGGGGTGGGGCATGAGCCTGCCGACGGCAATCGTGGGTGTCGGCGGGTACACGGGGCAGGAACTCGTGAAGCTCGTTGCGGGGCACCCGGGGCTCGATCTGGTTGGCCTGTTTGGCTCGGCATCGAGCGCGGGCGCACCTCTCGAACACATTGCGCCTGCACTGCGTGGCGTCGCTCAGGGCGAGGTGCGTGAGGGAAGCGCGCACGCTATCGCTTCGAGCGGTGCGGCCGTTGCGTTCCTGGCAACGCCCCACGAAGCCAGCGTCGGTCTCACCGCGGAATTGCTGGACCGCGGCGTGCGGGTCGTGGACCTCTCGGCTGCGTTCAGGCTGAGCGACGCGAGCCTTTACCGGGAGCACTACGCCTTCGAGCACGCCAGGCCCGATCTGCTCGAGACCGCGGTGTATGGGCTGCCAGAGCTCGATCGCTCTCGACTGCCCGGAGCAAGGCTCATCGCTTCGCCTGGCTGTTACCCGACGTCGGTGATCACGGTGATCGCTCCAGTGGTGCGGGCCGGGCTCGTCCGCACGGACCGCCAGGTCATCATCGACTCGACCTCGGGCGTGAGCGGTGCTGGGCGCAAGGCGAATGAGCGTACGTCATTCTGCGAGGTGAGTCAGTCGCCGTACGGCGTGTTCGGGCATCGCCACCAGCCCGAGATCGACCAGTACTGCGGGACGGAGACGGTGTTCACACCACACCTAGGTCCGTACGAAAGGGGAATCTGCTCGACGATCCACATGACCCTGGCTGACGGTGCGGGCGAGGAAGCGTTGCGCGACACGCTGGAGAGGCACTACGGAGATGAGCCCTTCGTCCGCCTGATGCCGCCTGGCGAGTGGCCGAGTGTCGGCGCGGTAACCCACACGAACTTCATCGACATCGGTCTCGCGGTGCGAGGCGATCATTTGATCGCGGTTTCGTGTATCGACAATCTGCTCAAGGGAGCATCGGGGCAGGCGGTGCAGGCCTTCAACGCCTCGATGGAGTGGGACGAGCGACTCGGGATTCTTCCGGTGAGTGACGCTGGGGTTGGCCTGTGACCACTGTCGTGAAGATCAGCGGCAAGCCGATCGCGGAGCCCGCATCGGCCGGGGGTCTGTGGTCAGCTCTGGCGGCGAACGCGGTCGGCACGGTCGTCGTGCACGGGGGCGGGCGGCAGGTCGACGACCTCTTCGCGCGTTTGGGCCTCCGCGTTGAGCGTCGCGACGGGATCCGTCTGACCTCCGAGACCGAAATGCCCCTGGTCGCGGGCGTGCTCGCGGGCGAGGTGAACCAGACGCTCGTCGGGCTGCTGTGCGCGGCGGGGGCCCGGGCGGTTGGGCTCTCGCTGGCCTCGGCGGGCGTGGTCGACGCCGAGGCAGATCCGGGCGTCGGTGGTCGCGTGGGGCGTGTCACCGGAGGCAACGGTTCGACCCTGCGCACGCTGCTGGACGCGGGGCTGCTGCCCGTGGTCGCATCCATCGCGAGGGACGCAACTGGTGCATTGCTGAACATCAACGCTGACGACGCGGCTGCGGGTGTCGCCTCGGCGCTCGGTGCGGAGCGCGTCGTGCTGCTGACGGATGTCGACGGCGTCGCGGATGCCTCCGGAACAACGATCGAGCAGATCAACGAAGACAGCGCTGCGGACGCTATCGAGCGGTGTGTCATCACAGGCGGGATGATCGCGAAGGTCCGGTCCGCGCTGCGTCTCGCGGGACGTGTGCCCGGCGGGGTCCGGATCGCGTCGTGGCGCGACGCGGGCGCCGTGATCTCGGGAGATGAGAGCGTCGGCACGCTCGTGCGGTCGAGCGAATCCGGAAAGGAGATGGGATGATCACCCAGGGCACGCTGGTGGGACGAGATCTGGTCTCG
>JANQQZ010000119.1 GCA_028284805.1 Phycisphaerales bacterium | reverse complement strand
ACGCTACATCACACGGCACGGGCGGTGGTCGAGCCCGCTGTTCGTCGCGGGCGAGAGCTACGGGACCACCCGCGCGTCCGCGCTCGCCGAGCGGCTGCACAACAGCCACGGCATCAGCGTGAACGGTGTCATCCTGGTCTCGACGGTCATCGACTTTGCCACGATCCGTTTCAACCCGGGGCACGATCTGCCGTATGTGTGCTTCCTGCCGACGTATGCCGCGACAGCGCACCATCACGGGATGCTCTCGGATGAACTCCAGGCGATGACGCCTGACGAGCTGTACGCCGAGGCGCGGGCCTTCGCGCTGGGCGACTACGCGGCCGCACTCATGCAGGGCACGGCGTTGGATGACGTGAGCGAGGCGGCGGTCGTCCGACGCATGAGCGAGCTGACCGGGCTCAGCGAGGAGTTCATCCGCAGCTGCAACCTGCGCGTCTCGCAGCGGCGGTTCGGCAAGGAGCTTCTGCGCGAGCGGGGCCTGACCGTGGGCCGGTTCGACTCGCGGTTCACCGGGCGCGACCGCGCCGACGCGGGCGACTCGTACGAGTACGACGCGTCGTACGCCGCGATCCGGGCGAACTTCACCGAGAGCTTCAACGCCTACATCCGTGAGGAGCTGGGCTTCGAGAGCGACCTGAGCTACGAGATCCTGACCAACGTGTGGCCCTGGGACTTCGGGAACGCTGGCGAGGGCAGGTTCGTGAACGTGGCGGAACGCCTGCGGAAGGTCATGCACCAGCAGCCTCACATCCGCGTATTCAACGCGGCGGGGTACCACGACCTCGCAACGCCGCCCCTCGGGGCCGATTACGCGTTCGATCACATGATGCTCGACGACGAACTGCTCGGGAACATCACCCGCGCGTACTACTACGGTGGGCACATGATGTACCTCATGGAGTCCGAGCTCGAGCGGCTGAGCGATGACCTCGTCGCCTGGTACCGCGGCGTGCCGGTAGGGAGTCCCTGATTCCTGATCAGGCCGCGGCGGATCGCAACGCTTGCCTGATTGCTGCTCGCACGTTGCCGTCATCCCACGAGTGCGAGAGGCACACGTCGAGCAGCTTGCTGAGCGCTTGGTTGGGCTGTTCTCGGTCGGTCTCGCGTTCTCGAGAAAAGACACCCATCGACCACCCGGGTGCGGTGCGCGATGCCGTGGGCGCGGCATGCAGGATCATCAGCTCGGTGTGCCGCGGATCGGCGGTGAGCCGTGACAGAAGGTTGAGCACCGAACGCTCCGGGCCCTCAATCAGCTGAACGAACGTGTCACCGACGTGCAGCAGGAACCCGGTGATATCGAGCCGCTGGTTGTTTCTTGCGGCGCTGGACTGGATCCGCCGCAGCACCGTCTCATCGACGGGGTTCACGGCCCGACTCCGGTACAGCAGCTGGTAATAGATCGTGCGTTGCATGCCACACTATCGGTTGTTAAGGGTAGTAATTAAACTCAAGAATGTGTCGAATTGGGCCGAAATACCTGGTGGTGTGTTCGGCCCGATCCAGTCGGCTCTTGAGTAGTTCGGCAGGCAGTTCGCATGCTCGAATACACGAGGTCCGACTCTGAAATGGCTCCCTCGAAGGACATGCTGCTCAAGCTCGCCCTCGAGTCCCACCGCGAGCAGGGGGACGGGGCCGCCGCGAACCGAAAGACACCCCGGTTTACCCTCAAGGATGGGGTCGCGCGGTGCGAGATCCGACAGCCCGGTGGTTCCCGGCACGACGCGGAGGTCACGTTGGTTGATCTCAGCGAGCGGGGCGGCCAGATCATCTATCCGGGCTACCTCCACACCGGGACGCAGTTCCGGATGTCGATCGTGATCCCCAACAAGCCGATTGTCGTCGCGAGCGGGCTCTCTCGCTGGTGCCGTTTCCTGACCGGGCGGTACCACGCCATCGGTATCCAGTTCGACGAACCGATCCGCATCCGTGACTTGATCGATGCGTCGGACTGGATGGAGGCGTGTTCGTCGCACCCGGAGTTCGAGGCTCCGATCGCGGGGACGCTCGCGTTGTACGCAGAGGACGATCTGTCGATCGATGCGATGGACTATCAGCTGCGGTCAGCGGACACGGAGCGTATACATGCGCGGTCTCGGGGGGCTCTGCTCGACGTGGTGGTTTCCGGACGAGCGACCGCGGTTGTGATCGATTGCGACGGTGAGGAGAGCTCGGTCGTTGACCTGCTGAGCGCGTGCCGGGAACGCTACTTCGAGGGGCCCGTGCTTCTGGTTTCGCTGGATCAGGAGGCCTCGTTCGCGGTAGACATGGACCCGCTCGGGCGGTGCAGGTACGTTCCGAAGCCGATGCGCAACGACGCGCTGCTCGGTGCGCTCCGCGACGTGTACCGTGAGCACCCGGAATGCGTGATCCGCACGTCCCCGATCTATTCTGAATCTCCCGAGACAGAGGATCAGTACGACGTGCTGAGCGCGTACATCGAGCGATGCCAGCAGCTGGTGTCCGAGATGGAGACCAGGTTGTCGGCGGGAGGGCGCGAGTCGCTGCTCGGAACACTTCGCTCGATCGCGGGTTCCGCGGGGAGCTACGGCTACACGCCTCTTGCGGATGAAGCCCTGCAGTGCATCGAGCTCGTGACACCTGAGGTCTGTAACGAGCGGCTTCTGGCGTCGATGCGATCGCTGCGTCGCGTGGTCGAGCGCCTCCAGCCCAGTCGTCCCGTTGAGGATGCCGACTAGGGTGGGTCGCGCGATCACAGGATCGCCCCGATGCCCTCAGACGCCATCAGTCTTCATACGTTAAGCCGGCCTTCTCGGCGTGCTTGCGGATCGAGGCAAGCAGCGCGTTGTCGAGCGTGCCCGAGGTGTCCTCACCCAGGCGCGCACGCTCCTCGGCGAGGAACCGCTCTCGCTCGGCAGAGAGCTTCTGGATCTCGGCCTGGATCGAAGCCCGCTCGGTTGCGAGGCCCTCGACCTTGGCCAGCAACTCAGGCTGGCTTAGGCCTCGCGCATCGGCGGGGAGCGTGTCGCGTTCGATATCGGCGAGGGCGTCGGCGCCCTGGTCGTTGAACAGATCGACCAGGTCCCACGCCGTGTTGCTGTAGTTCGCTGAGGACTTCGAAGCGATACGACTGTACAGCGCAGACGGCTCGGCAACCTCGTTCGCCTTGTCCTGGACGACCTGGCGCTGCGCGCGCTCGGCGCCGGCCGAGCCATAGTGCAGGTAGGTGTCGTTCAGTCGGGCGTTGAGCCGACGCAGCGGCTCGTCCTGCGGACACGGGATGTGGGTCAGCACCCTGTCCTGCTCGATGACCGCGTAGTCGCCGCCGGCGAGGTGGGCCGCGTGCAGCCAGCCCGTCGCCTGGCCCTCGGCGTCGCGCCCGCAGTAGATCGTGTTGATCACGATGCCCCGCTCGACCGCGTCTGGAACCGCGGACCTGTAGTCGATCGGTCCCTGCGTGAAGGGCTCGTTCCCCGCGATCACGAGCAGTCGCAGCGCGCCCTCGCCCGTCGCGGTCCATTCGAGCTGGTTGGCGGCCGAGTGGATCGCGGCACCGCAGTACTCGTTGCTGCCCGCGATCGTGAGGGCGAAGAGCGCCTCGCTGACGGCGTCCAGGTCGCTCGTGAAGGGCAGGATGCAGGCGGTGAAGTTCTCCTTGGCGGGGTGGTGGTCGGAGCCGTACTGGTAGAGAGCAACCTCGAGCCTGGGCGTGACGCCGTAGTGGCGCACGCGGGCGAGGTCGTTGACGATCGACCAGATGCGGGTTCGGGCCTGGTGGAGCAGGCCCTCCATCGAGCCGGAGGTGTCGAGGCAGATGGCGAGCTGCACCACCGGCTGGTGGGCCCGGGCGTGCGCGGCGCGGTGGGCGTGGTACTCGGTGACACCAGGCTGGGCCGCGGCCGGTGCCGCGAGCCCTGCAAGGGCGGCGCACGCGGCGGCGGCGATCGGGCGGACCGGATTCGAGCGGGCGGGCATGATGCGTCTCCTTCGGCGGGCCCCGATGCACCGGGATCGGCCCGCTGCACGGTTGGACGGCCTTGGTGGGGGAGCGGTTCGCGCGTCTGGCGAATCCGCCCTCAGGGGGCCGATATCAGGCACCATGAGCGTGCCCGTGTGGATCCTGCGTCGCTACGAGTCCCGCTACAGCCTGCTCGGGGCCATGGCAGAAGAGCTGGCGCAGGGGTTCGAGGCCCACGGCGATCAGTTCGAGGTGCTCGATGGGCTGCCTGATGGCTCGAGGCCAGGCATCCTGGTCTTCTTCAACATGCCAGCGGCGATCGAGGCGATCCCAGCGGCGGTGCGCCGCCCGGGATCACGGGTCGCCTGCGTGCAGATCATGGTCGATCACCCGCTCGCGCTCGCCCCGGAGATCACCGACGCGACGAGCCTGCTTCCCAACTTCCGACTGCTGCTCCCTTCGGTTGATGGCCTTCATCTCTTGCGCCTCCGCTGGCCGCGGCTGGTGCACGGGCATCTGCCGCACGGCATCGGTCGCGGCTCACTGGTCGATACCTCGTGCGTGACCCACGATGGGCTTGCCTCGCGTGACTTCGATGTCGTGGTCGCGGGTTCGATCCATACGGAGGAGCAACTGCGCGCGCTCAAGGGGCAGCTGCCCCAGCAGACTCACGACTGGGTCGACGAGATCGTCATGCTGATGCTGGCGGAGCCGATGCTCCCCTTCGAGCAGGCGGTGGACCTGGTCGCGGGCAGCCGGAGCGTGGTGACGGGCAACTGGTCGACGCTCGCTGGCCTCTGGCGGGTCACCTCGGCACACCTGAACCGGCTCCAGCGGATCCAGATGGTCGAGGAGCTCCAAGAGCTCGACGTCGCGGTGTACGGCAGCGAGGCGTGGCGTTCCGTGTGCCGCGGCACGATCCGCTGGCAGGGCGACGCCCCGTACCGTGACGTCGCCCGGGTGTTCGCGTCGGGGCGTGTCTGCCTGGCGTGGGGACCGACGCAGTTCGAGCACACGTTCAGCGAGCGGCTGCTGCTCTCGATGGCGGCCGGGTGCGCGAGCGTCGCGGACGACCGCTACATGATCGGGCAGCACTTCGCGTTCGAGGGCGCCGGCCAGTCGGTGCAGGTGTTCGACGCGCGGCACCCCGGTGCGCTGCGCGCGTCGGTCGAATCGCTGCTGGGTGACACGGACCGCCTCGTCTCGATGGCGCAGCACGGGCGCGAGGCCGTCGAGGCCGGGCACCTGTGGGAGCACCGGGTCGAGAAGATCGCGTCGATCGCGGCGGAGTCGCTGGGCGGCAGCGAGCCGATGCGTCAGTCGGCGTAAAGCCGGCCGAGATCCTGCCAGTAGCCCGGGTAGGTCTTCCGCACGCAGCTCGGGTCGTTGATGAGAACGTTGGGCCGGCGCAGCCCGATCAGAGCGAGGCTCATGGCCATGCGGTGGTCGTCGTAGGTGTCGAAGGCGACGGGGGCATCCCCCAGCCCGCCCTCGGGGGGGGTGATGGTGATGGCGTCGTCGCCCTGGACATGCACCCCGACGCCCAGCTTGGTGAGCTCGGTCTCGAGCGCGGCGATGCGGTCGGTCTCCTTGACACGCAGGGTCCGCAGCCCGCGGATGATGCTCGTGCCGTCGGCAAACGCGCACGCGACGGCGAGGCTCATGGCGGTGTCGGGCATGGTTCCGAGGTCGGCAAGGATCGGGCTCAGTTTGACGGGCCCGGTGACCGTGATGCCGCTCTCGTCGCGGTCGACCCGGCAGCCCATGCGTTCGAGCAGCGCCGCGTAGCCGACGTCGCCCTGGATCGAGCGGTCGGTGAGCCCGGGCACACGCGCGCGGGCGCCGGGCGTGATCGCGGCGGCCGTCCAGAAGTACGTCGCGCCCGAGGCGTCGGGCTCAATGTCGAACTCGAAGGCGTCGAGTCCGGTTGCATCGGGCGCGGGCGGCGCACAGCGGAGCGTGCGCAGGTCTCCAGAGGCGTGTACCTGAGCGCCGGCGCGCTCGAGCATGTCGATGGTCATCGCGAGGTAGGGAGCGCTGGTCACCTCGCCTGTGATGCGCACGGTCATACCCCCGGCGATCCACGGGCCGATCATGAGCAGCGCCGAGACGAACTGGCTCGAGTCGGGCGTGCCGATCGTGACAGTGGGGGCTCGGAGCGGCTCGGCGGGCGGTGTGACGGTCAGCGGCGGGCAGCCCGGTGCCTCGTGATGCTCGATCACGGCGCCAAGATCGCGCAGAGCCTCGGCCAGCTGGCCGATGGGACGCTGACGCATCCGCGCGTTGCCCGTGACGGTCACGGGGCCCGAGCTGAGCAGCGCCGCGGCGGTCAGGAACCGAGTGGCGGTCCCGGCGTTGTTGAGATCGACAGTTACGCCGCTCGCGGGGATGTTCCATGAGCCGTCGACCCCGGTGATGGAGACGGTGCTTCCATCGACGGTCGCCTGGGCACCGAGCGTGCGGACTGCCTCGAGGGCTCGGTGCGCATCGTCGGCATTCGTCAGGGCGTTGCGGATCGTGGACGTCCCGCGGGTCAGGGCTGCCAGGATGACCGCGCGGTTGGTCTCGCTCTTGGATCCGGGGGGCGTGATCGCGACCTCGAAAGGGCTTTTGAGCGATCGAACCGGGTACGGATCGGGGGTTTGCGGCGGGCCGGTCATGGTTTGCGAGGGTAGGGAATAGACCCCTAGCGTGGCCTGTTGACCGAGAGGGAAGGATGGTCGGGGGTATCGCAGCAGCTCTGCCGCGATCAAGCACGAGGGCGAACAGATGTCGAAGACGATGAGGGTGCTGGGGTCCGTCTGTGCAGCTACGGCCGCCGCGGGGGTCAGCGGGCAGTCGAGCACGGCGACCTACGAGGTCACGTTCGATTCGCTGTGGAGCCCTTCGACGCACGCCGGGGCGTACGTGGCGTCGGCGCACTTCTCCCCGCTGATCGGGGGCGTGCACTCGGATCAGGTGGAGTTCTGGTCTCCGGGCGGGATCGCGAGCCCGGGGATCGAGCGGATGGCCGAGACCGGTGCCAGGAACACCCTCCGGAGCGAGATCAACACGGCGATCAACGCCGGCACGGCTGCGGCGCGGGTGCAGGGCGCGGGCATCGATGACTTTCCGGATTCGACCGCGGTGGTGTTCGAGGCCTCCGCTTCGGGCACGATCAGCCACGACCGTCTGACGCTCGTCACCATGATCGCCCCCAGCCCCGACTGGTTCGTGGGCACGCACGGGCTCCTGCTCCGTGATGCGCAGGGCGAGTGGATCGATGAGATCGTGGTCGACCTCGACGCCTACGACGCGGGCACCGACAGCGGTCCCGACCTGACCTCCCCCGATGCGGACACGAACCCGCAGGAGCCTATCCGGAACATTCAGGATGAGGCCCCATTCAACGGGTTGCCCGTGCTCGGACGCTTCACGATCCGGCTGCTGTCCGTCGACGTTTGTGAGGCGGACGTGAACAGCGACGGCACGCTCTCCCCCGCGGACTTCAACGCGTGGATCCTGGCGTTCAACAATCAGTCCGACGCTTGCGACCAGAACGCTGACGGGGCCTGCACGCCTGCCGACTTCAACGCCTGGATCCTGAACTTCAACGCAGGCTGCTAGGTGTGTGCCCAAACCCACCGGGAATGGGTGGGTGATCTGATACGATAGGAAAAAGTGCGTCTGCGTTACGGCGCTGGTGAACAAGGTACCAGAGCAACAAGGAGCACGAGATGCGGAGCATGATGCAGACAGCCGCCTGTCTGGCGGCGATCGGAGCGGGGTGCGGGGCCGCGGCGCAGTACAGCGAGGCGGTATACGTGCTCGAGGTCGACACGCACTGGACAGCGGCAACACACGGAAGCGGGTACATCTCGACCGCGCACTTCTCCCCGCTCGTGGGCATGGTGCACAACGATCAGGCCAGCATGTGGGAGCCCGGCGAGTTGGCGAGCTTCGCCATCGAGCGGATGGCCGAGTCGGGCAGCTCCGCCGAACTCCAGGAGGAGGCCAACCAGTACGTCGACGCCGGCACCGCCCGCGTGCGGCTCGTCGGGCCCGGGATGCGCGACGACGACCTGTACAGCCGGAACATCAGGCTCTCCACCATTCACCCGCTCTTCACGATGGTGACCATGGTCGCGCCGAGCCCCGACTGGTTCATGGGAACGCACGGCGTCTCGCTGCTCGATGCCAACGGCGACTGGATCGAGGAGCTCGTCATCCCGCTCGAGGTCTACGACAGCGGAACCGAAGAGGGCACGACGTTCTCAACGGGCAATCCTCCCTCGATGCCCCATGTGCCGATCCGCAACATCCAGAACGAGATCCCGTTCAACGGGGTGCCGCCGATCGCGACCTACACGCTGACGCTCCTCTTCGTCGAGGTCTGCCTGCCCGACGTCAACGGTGACGGCGTGCTCTCGCCCGCTGATTTCAACGCCTGGATCCTGGCGTTCAACAACCAATCCCCGGGGTGCGACCAGAACGGCGACGGAGCCTGCACGCCGGCCGATTTCAACAGTTGGATCCAGAACTTCAGCGCGGGCTGCTAAACGGCGATCGTGACAACTGATAACTGCGAACCGCCCAGGCGCGGTGCGCGTTAGTCTGCCTTGCGGAAGACCGCGACGACGTCCTCGATCGGGATCACGAAGAGCCGGTTGTCGCCCTCGAGGTCGACCGGGATCGCGTGCTTGGGGTTGAAGAGCACACGGTCGTACTTCGCGACCGGGTAGTCCGTGTCGCTCTCGACCTGGGCCGAGACCGCGACGACCCGCCCCGTGATGGTCGGGATCTCGATCTTGTCGGGCAGGTGGATGCCGGTCTTTGTCTGCTTCTTGTCCTCGTCCTTGCGGATCAGGACACGGGCACCGATGGGCTCGACGGTCTCGAGTTCGGGCGTCGTGCTGTTGGGTTTGCTCGGCATGGGCGTGGTTGGCTCCCGGGCTGGTCTTTGCACTATCCTAGCGCTTCGGGTTCGTACTTCTGACAGCTCCGGAGGCGGGTGTGCAGCAGCTGATCGATCTGATCCGAGACGTGCCGGACTTCCCGAAGCCGGGCATTGTGTTCAAGGACTTCATGCCGCTGCTCGCCGACCCGGGCGGGCTGGCGCTCGCGGTCGAGATGATGGCCAACCCATACCGGGGCCAGGGCGTGCAGATCGTGGTGGGGGCCGAGAGCCGGGGGTTTATCTTCGGCACCGCCATCGCCCAGTCGCTGTCGGCGGGCTTCGTGCCCATCCGCAAGCCCGGCAAGCTGCCAGGAAGCGTGCACGGCGCCGACTACGCGCTCGAGTACGGCGAGGACCGGCTTGAGATCCACACCGACGCCATCGAGCCAGGCACCCGCGTGCTGCTTGTCGACGACCTGCTCGCCACGGGCGGGACCCTCCGCGCCTGCGGCGGGCTGTTGCGTGACAAGGTGGGCGCCGAGATCCTGGGCATCACCGTGCTGATCGAGCTCGAAGCCCTCGGCGGGCGCAGGGGCCTCGACCAGTTCGGCGAGCTGCACGCGGTGCTCAAGCTCTAGCGACGCCGACGCATCGCAACGAGGGCCAACGGAGCGACAGCGAGCGTCGCCGGTGCCGGCACGATCACAATCTCAATCGGGAAGTATGTGTTGCCGAGGCTGTCCTGATAGGCGATCGGCGATGGCCCGCCAGAGGGGTACGGAAAGCTCCATGTGCCAAAGTTCTGACCTACCAACTCGAGCGACAACGCGCCGATCGCGCCGGCATAGTCGAACTCAACCACGCTGAGCGGGTTGCTGCCATCGGGGTTGCCCAGCGGCTCTGACGGCTGAATGCCCACAAAGCTCGCCGTCGTGCCGTTGGTGATGATCGGGCTGCCGAAGAGCAGCGAGGTGTACCCGGGGTTGGCCGAGGCGGCATCGATCGTGATGCCGGAGCCATCGCCCGAGAGCTCGAAACTGGTGTCCGACCAGACGCAGAGCACCGGGAAGCCCTGGTCGTTGAATCCGGTGAGTTCTGCGGTGATGCCGTAGCGCCCGGCGATGCCGTCGATCGGAGCGACGGTCACGGTGAACAGCGGCTCTGCCGTAGCAGTACCCGCCAGCACCAGCCCAGCGAGATTCATCGAAAGCTGCTTCATGCAGAACCCTCAGGACACAGGCTCATCGCGCAATCCTACTCGTCGCCGGCGTGCCGCGATGAGCGCGAGGGGCGTCAGCGCCAGTGTGCCCGGCGCGGGGATGAAGAAGTCGATCTGCTCGACCGGGAACTGACCGAACCAGACCGAGGTGTTGAACGACAGCGATCCTGGGTTGCCCAGGGCGTCGAGGTAGAGCTCGAACCGCCCGAAGGGAGAGCTCGGATCGCCCTCGAAGATGGCGGAGTTCTGACCGAACAGGCTGAAGCCGAGCGACTGCGGGCTACCGTCGTAGTGGAACGATGCCGCGAGCAGCGGGTTCGATGAGTCGGGCCCTGAGCTGCCCAGCAGCGGGGCGACCGCGCTCCCGAGCATGATCGCCTGGAACTCGGCCTGGGTGGTGCCGTCGCCTGTGTACTCGGGATCGCCGAACAGATCGGAGCGATAGGCGGGGTTGAACCCCTGGAAGGTGATCGGCGCATCGCCGGTGATTCGGAAACGTGTGTCTGCCCAGGCCGTGTCGAGCGACGTCGAGTTGGCGGGGATCGAGCCTAAGAACTGGGCAAAGACGACGTAGAGGTTGTCCTGGGTGGTTTCCTGGACGACAAAGGTCGCGTCCTGCGCGCCCGCGCTGCCCGCGAAGAGGATCATCAGGCTCATGGTCTGTTTCATGCTGGTTGTCACTTCCTGCGGCGGCGTGCCGCGACGAGGACGATGGGTGCGACGCCTAGTGCGGCGGGTGCCGGGATGATGACGATATCGATCCGCCATGTCAGCTCTGGAGGGGGCGTCTGGACCCCGATGTACCGGAGGATCGTGCCGAAAGGAGACAACGGATCGCCCAGGAAAAGAGCCGTGTTCTGCCCGAAGAGTTCCATCCGGAGCTGGTCGGATGAGCCCTGGTAGCTGAAGTCGGCGACCCAGAGCGGGTTGGACGGATCGGGTGTTCCGAGCGGTGACGCCGGCTGCACGCCAACGAACGTCAGGTCTTCGGTGCCCCGCCCGTCGATGTCGGGATCCTGGAAGATCGGGCTGCTGTACCCCGGGTTGTAGTCGAGGATGTCGATGGGGCCGTCACCCGTCAACCGGAAACTGGTGTCGGACCAGACGGCGCCGATGGCGGTTGTCGCCCCGGGCAGATCACTGAAGTACTCGGCCCTGATCTCGCCGGTATCAGTGGTGACATCGAACTCAACGGTGAAAATCGTGTCCTGTGCTGAAGCCGAACCGGCGAGCATGATCGTGATTGCGGTGGCCTTCATCAAGCTCCTCACTTCCTGCGGCGGCGTGCCGCGACAAGGACGATGGGTGCGACGCCGAGTGCGGCGGGTGCCGGGATGATGATGACATCGATCCGCCATTCGAGCGGGGATACGCCCCCTGGCGGATCGACCAGGACGTAGTTCACCACCGTCCCGAACGGGTTCGCGGGATCGCCAAGGAACAAGGCGGTGTTCTGCCCGAAGAGTTCCATTCGGAGCTGATCGGGTGAGCCCTGATAGCTGAAGTCGGTCACACGCAGCGGGTTCGAGGGGTCGGGATTGCCGATCGGCGGGGTGGGCTGGACGCCCACGAACCGGACGAGATTGGTGCCGTTGCCCGTGATCGTGGGACCACCAAAGATGGGACTGAAGTAGCCCGGGTTGACGTCGAACGACTCGATCACGAGCGGGCCGTCTCCGCTGAGCTCGAACTGTGTGTTGGACCAGACGGTGCCGATAGCGGTGGTGGCGCCGGGGAGCTGCCCGAAGTACTCAGCCCGGATCTCGCCGGTGCTTGTCGTGACATCGAACTCGACGGTGAAGACCGTGTCCACGTCGGCGTGCGCCGATCCTGCGACCGCGATGGCAAGGCAAGCGGCGGTCTTCATGGTACTCTCACTTTCTGCGGCGGTGTGCCGCGACGAGTATGAGCGGAGCGACGGCGAGCGTCGCGGGTGTGGGGATAATCACAACATCAACCCTCCACGTGAGCAAGAACCGAGGGTCGGGGTTGACGTCGTTGTAGAGCCTGAAGGTGCCTAATGGCTCAGACGGATCACCGAGGAAGAGCGCAGAGTTCTGTCCAAGGAGCTCCAAACCAAGTTCGCCAGGCAAGCCGCCGTAACTGAAGTCGGCCACCCAGAGAGGGTTGGAGCCATCTGGGCTGCCGAGTTGCGGCGTCGGTTGCACGCCGACGAATTCCAGCACATCGGTACCGCGTCCGTCGATATCGGGATCACCGAAGAGCTGACTGCTGTAGCCGGGGTTGAACGCGAGAATGTCGATCGGCCCATTTCCGGTCATCCGGAACCAGGCGTCGGACCAGACGCAGCCGATCCGGGTCGTCGCCCCGGGCAGGTCGCCGAAGTACTCAGCCCGGATCTCGCCGGTGCTTGTCGTGACGTCGAACTCGACGGTGAAGACCGTGTCCACGTCGGCGTGCGCCGATCCCGCGATCGCGATGGCAAGGCAAGTTGCGGTCTTCATGGTTCTCTCACTTTCTGCGGCGGCGTGCGGCGATCAGGGCAGCGGGTGCGAATGCGAGGGTGCCCGGGGCCGGGAACAGGCATGCGTCATCGGGGACCACGGGTGGGAAGGGCAAGAGGATGAACTCGTGGCTGAGCGTACCAGGGTTGCCGTTGACGTCTTGGTAGAGCTCGATCTGACCGAACGGGCGGTTCGGATCGCCCAAGAACAGGGCGGAGTTCTGTCCGGTCATCTCGAACTCGAACGCGTTGAGTCCGCCGAGATACGTAAAGCACGCCACGAGCAGCGGGTTACTCGGATCAAGAGTCCCGATGGGCGGACCTGCTTGCACCCCTTCGAACGAGACCTCGTTGGTATCGTTCCCTGTGATGCGAGGGGGGCCGAAGATCGAGGCGGCGTACGCGGGGTTGAAGGCCTCGATGCTGATCCTGCCGTTGCCGCGGATCACGAAGCTCGTGTCGGCCCAAATGGCGCCGATGGACGTGGAGGCATCGGGTAACGACCCTGTGTACGTTGCGAGCAGACCGTAGTGACCGAATCCCCCTCCAATGGTGACGAGTTCGATCGTCAGGTCCTGGCCTGCAACCGGTGTTGCGAGAGTGACAGCGAGGGTGGCGACGGTTACGGGCTTGAGCATTGCTGGTGCTACTTTCTGCGGCGGCGTGCCGCGACGAGCGCGAGCGGCGCGAAGGCGAGCGAGGCCGGAGCGGGGATCGGCTGGAAGGCGATCGAGAGCGGGCCCGGGTTGCCCGCGGCGTCCTGGTAGAGCAGGATTGTGCCGAAGGGCTCGGCTGGGTTCCCTACGAGCAGGATGCTGTTCTGCCCGATGAAGCGCATGTCGATCGATCGCGGGTCGCCTTCGAAGTGAAAATCGGCGACGCGCAGCGGGTTGCTCGGATCGGGAAACCCGAGCGGGAACGCGGGCTGCAAGCCGATGAACTCGACGTTCGGCGAGCCATTGCCGGTGATGATCGGCGGCCCGATGATGGCGTGAGGTCCGTACGCGGGGTTCCAGTTCGTGATGGTGATGTCGCTGTCACCAGAGAGCTCGAACCAGGTGTCCGACCAGATTGCGCCGTCGCTGGTGAAGGCCGGGTCGGTCAGGCTCAGGCCGTCGGGGAGGTCACCGACGAACTCGGCTACCACCGACCAGACATCGGTGCGACCCTCGGGAACGATGGTGACGACCAGGTCGGCCTGCCCGGCCGCGGAAGAGACGGACAGCACCGAGCACAGCGCGGATCGCATCGAGATCTCCTACCTTCTGCGGCGGCGTGCGACAACGAGGGCAAGCGGGGCCAGCGCGAGCGTACCGGGCGTGGGGATCACGATGAAGTCGGCGAGGTCCGCGGTGTCCACGGTGCCGAAGAACAGATCCGCGTTGAACGACAGATCGCCCGCGCTGCCCTGTGCGTCGAGGTAGAGCTCGACGGTCCCGAACGGCATCGCCGGATCGCCTGCGAACAGCGCTGCGTTCTGTCCGACGAGTGCGAATCTGAGATCGAGGAAGGCCCCGCCGTATCGGAACGTCGCGACGTGAAGCGGGTCGGACGGATCCGGGTTGCCCCCGATCGGTTCTGGCGCCTGGAACCCGCGGAAGGTCGTGGGTGTCGAAGAGCGGTCAGAGATCTGGGGGTCGCCGAAGAGATCGCTCCGGAACGCGGGGTTGAACGACTCGAACGTGATCGGCATCCCGCTCGATGCGAAAGTCGGCTCGATCGAGAACCCGACGTCGGACCAGATCGAGGCAACTCGGGTCGTGTCCCCGGGCAGCGGGGCGTTGAAGAAGCGAGCGCTCACCGCGAACAGGCCCGGCTCCGTGGTCGGTGAAACCGTGAACCAGCAATTCTGCGCAGCGGTCGACCCGCCAGCGGTGACGATGATCAACGCGGCGAGCCTCATGCTTGCTCTCACTTCCTGCGGCGGCGCGCGACCACGAGAGCGAGGGGAGCGAGGGCCATCGCACCAGGGGCGGGCACGTTGGCGAACTCGGCCTTGAGCGCGCCGGGGTTGCCCAACGCGTCCTGGTAGAGCACGGGTGTGCCGAAGGGATTCGCGGGATCGCCGCTGAAGATGGCAGAGTTCTGACCGACGAGCTCGCCTCGGAATATGAACAGGCTTCCCGAGTAGCTGAAGTCGATCACGCGGAGCGGGTTGCTGCTGTCCGGCGTGCCGATCGGGTTCGCGGGCATGACGCCGGAGAAGGTGACCTCAGTCGTACCGTTGCCGGTGATCTGCGGCTGGCCGAAGAGCGCGCTGTTGAAGCCCGGGTTCCAGCCTGTGATGGTGATCGGCGCGTCTCCAGTCAGAGTGAAGCTCGCATCGGACCAGACAGTGGTGATGGCGGTCGCGCCCGCGGGCAGATCGCCTGTGAAGTCGGCCTCGAGGAAGTACTCGTTAGGCGCCGTGTCGAAGCGCCCGAAGATGCAAAGATCGGTGCCCGGGGAGCAGGCGAACCCGAACTGGGCGGACGCAGCGGAGCTGGTACCAACGACGGTGATGATCATTAGAGCTTTCACGGACTTGCTCCCTTTCTGCGGCGTCGGGCCGCGATGACGGACGACTGATGCAAAACCGACCCCCATAGGCGACGGAACGGTGACTTCTTCTGTCTGAGCAAGAGCATGGCCCGAGCACGCCAAGGCGGGCGCTCGACACGATTCGATGTTCATCGTGCTATCCCTCGCATCCCAAGCATCCCACGAAACTTTGCAACATTAGATTACTGGAAGTACGAGAATCAGGGTACGGCTTTGTGCAGAATTAATGCTCCCCGTCGGGGGAAGGCCTGCGAGAGCACGCCGATCGCGAGCGCTGTTCCTGGGGGCCGGAACACGACGAACATCTCGGACGTGACGCTGCTCGTGCCGCGTTGTCGCTAGTCTCAGCGTCATCGAGGAAGGACTCGGAGCCCGGCTGGTACCCGAGTGACCGTGATTGGGGCGTCGCCCGCGATCGAGCTTCCTGTATCGGACCAGACGTGCCGATCGCGGTTGCTCCTTCATGGCCAGCGTCGATCACGGACGCGCTCGCACGGAGCGGGGACGGCTTCAAAAAGACAACCGCCCGGCGGAAACCGGGCGGCTGCGAAAGTCGCAATTGGTGTCACCCGCAGGTGACGGTCGCCGATTAGCGGCGGCGACGGACGGCGGCGAGGCCACCGAGGCCCAGCAGAGCGGCCGAAGCCGGAGCCGGGATGATCTTGATCTCGAAGCTCAGCGAGCCCGCGTTGCCCTGGGCGTCCTGGTAGAGCCGGATGTCGTTGAAGGGCGGCAGATCGAAGATGGCCGAGTTCTGGCCGACGAGCGACATGCCGAGGGCCTGGAACGTGCCGTCGTAGGTGAAGCTGGCAACGGCGAGCGGGTTGCTGGCGTCGGGGGTGCCGAAGAAGCCGGTGCCGTCGGCGTCGCCGGTGAAGCCGACGGTGTTGGTGCCGTTATCGGTCAGGACGGCGTCGCCCAGGGTGGTGTCGTACGAAGCGTTGTAGCTGGTGATGTTGATCGCACCGTCACCGGACAGCTGGAAACCAGCGTTGGCCCAGATCTGGATGATCGGCGAGGGGGGAGCCGTCAACAGCTCAGCCTCGATGGTCCAGCCGTTACCGCCGAGGCCATCGGGGGCCACGGTGATGCAGAGATCCTGTGCGGCGGCGGTCGAAGCCATACCGGCAGCAGCAATAAGAGCGAGGGTCTTCATCTTTGTTCTCTCCTCAAGTACCTGTGATTCAGCATCATGCCCTGCGATGTTCACGATGCGAGGTCAACTGTAATCGTTCCGGGAACGACGAACAAGCCCTTCGCAAGCGAGATTGAGAAAAAAGTCACGCCAGATATGTCCAATGGGACTTTGTTCGGATTTCTTTGTGGGGCGTAGATCAGTAAATCAATGTAGAGAAGTAGTTTAGGGGTAAAAGAACGGACGCCCGGACGGATCCGGGCGGCCTGTTCAGAAATCACGAAGAGTTATCGGCGTGCCGATCCTGCGATCAGCGGCGACGACGGACAGCAGCGAGGCCGCCCAGGCCCAGCAGCGCGGCCGAGGCCGGGGCGGGGATCTTGATGTCGACGCGGAAGGTCAGGTCACCGTCGCTGCCATCGGCGTTCAGGTAGCTGAGGATGGTGCCGAAGGGGTTGGCCGGATCGCCCGTGAAGAGAGCGGTGTTCTGGCCGGCCAGATCGAAGGTCAGGGCCTGGGGGACGCCGAAGTAGTCGAACTCAACAACCGAGAGGGGGTTGCTGGAATCGGGGTTGCCGATCGGCGCGCCGGGCATAACGGCGACGAACGAGGCCGACGAACCGTTGTTGATCACGGGCGGGCCGAAGAGGGCGCTGGTGTAGCCCGCGTTGGCGGACGAGGCATCGATGGTGATGTCGCTGCCGTCGCCGTTGATGACGAAGCCGGCATCCGACCAGACCGTGCCGATGGCGGTAGCCGCACCAGGCAGGCTCCCGGTGTACTCGGCGGTCACAACCCAGCGGCCGTCGCCGTCGAGGTCGTCAACGCAGACAATGAGATCCTGAGCGGCAACCGACGACGCGGCGCCAGCGAGCGCAAAAACAGCGAGAGTCTTCATCTCAAACTTCTCCACTAACCACGAGGGTTACAAATTATCCCACGCAGGAGGTCCGCACCCCCCGCAATGCGAATGGACCGCACCATTCACAAGGGCAGCCTAGCCGGTGCCGGGGGGCTGTCGCAAGGGTTTGCCCTGAAAACGGATGGAATTTGTGTGAATCGTTGTGTTCGGGTTTCATACAAACAACCGCCCGGGCTGGGCCCGGGCGGTTGCGTGAGATAATTCGGTTGTCGTCGGGATTAGCGGCGACGGCGGGCAGCGGCGAGGCCGCCGAGGCCGAGCAGCGCGGCCGAGGCCGGAGCCGGGATGGGCTTGATCACGACGTCGAAGCTGAGGACGCCGGGGTTACCCTGGGCATCCTGGTACTGCAGGATGGTGCCGAAGGGCTCGGCCGGGTTGCCGGTGAAGAGGGCCGAGTTCTGGCCGACGAGCTCGAGATCCAGGCTGTCGTTGTCGCCCGACCAGGTGTAGGTGAAGTTATCGATGAACAGCGGGTTGCTGTTGTCGGGGTTGCCGATCGGCGCGGCGGGGCTGAAGCCAAGCCAGTCAACCGAGGTGGTGCCGTCGTTGGTGATGGTGGGCGGGCCGAAGAGCGAGCTGACGAAGCTGGGGTTCCAGCCGTCGCCGAAGTTGATGGCGCTGTCGCCCGAGACACGGAAGCTGGCATCGCTGAGCACGGTGCCGAGAGCGGTGGTGTCCACGGGGAGGCTGCCGAAGAATTCAGCGGTGATATCCCAGTTGCCGGGGGTAACCTCGCAGACGGTGATGATCATGTCCTGAGCGGTGGCGGTCGAGGCGGCGCCGGCGAGAGCGATGAGGGCAAGGGTCTTCATCTCGGTTTCTCCTGCGGTTCTACGGAACGTACTTTTCTTTGGGTGCCGGCGGAGTTGCCGGCCACCCGACACCAATTGCGACCCGTGTGGCGCCGGGTGGCTTCCCCACGGAGGAGCTTCCGGTTTCCCGGACGCTGCCCCCGGTAACCGCCGGGGACACACCGAAACTACAACCGATCCGAGGTGGTGCCAGGAATGTGGCGAAAAAGTGTTCTACGCGGCGAACCCGGGCTCCGAGACCGCCTCCGGAGCCGCTAGCGGGGACTGCGACGGAGGGTCTGGAAGGTCATGGCGTGGGCGTGCCGCTCATCGCGGGGTCTGTGCTGAGCAGCCACGAGTTCGAAGACCCCGGGCGGCAGCTCCGGGAAGCTGGTGTCGCCCTCGATCACGGCGTGGATCGTGGTCAGCTCGAGCCGGTCGACTATCGGCAGGGCGGCGCGATACACGCCCCCTCCACCGATGACGAAGGCGTGTTTATCGGGGTGATGCTCCGAGGCGAGGGATCGCGCGTCGTCGATCGACGACGCGACCTGGACACCTTCCGCGGACCAGCCCGGGGTGCGGGTCACGACGATGTTGAGCCGCCCGGGCAGGACGCCCGCGTCGGTCTCGAACGTGCGTCTGCCCATGATGACGGGCGATCCCATGGTCGTCCGTTTAAAGTGGGCCATGTCCGCCGGGAGTGACCACGGCAGGCCGCCTTCACGCCCGATCACGCGGTTCAGGGTCATCGCCGAGATGATGACGAGATCCATGGGGCAGGCTAGACCGCGACCGGGGCCTTGATGTGCGGGTGCGGGTCGTAGCAGTCGATCGTGATGTCGTCGTACGCGAAGGCGAAGAGGTCCGTCACGGCGGGGTTCAGCTTTAGCGCGGGCAGCGGGCGTGGCTCTCGGGCGAGCTGTTCCTTGGCCTGTTCGGTGTGGTTGGAGTAGAGATGGGCGTCGCCCAGCGTGTGGATGAACTCGCCCGGCACCATGCCCACGACCTGGGCGATCATGTGCGTGAGCAGGGCGTAGCTGGCGATGTTGAAGGGCACGCCCAGGAACACGTCGGCCGACCGCTGGTAGAGCTGGCAGCTCAGACGATCGGGTCCGGCATCGCTCGGCTCGACGTAGAACTGAAACAGGCAGTGGCAGGGGGGCAGGGCCATCTCGTCGATCTGGGCCGGGTTCCAGGCCGAGACGATGAGGCGCCGGCTGTCGGGGGTCTCGCGCAGCTGGCGGAGCAGGCCCGCGATCTGGTCGACGGATTCGCCCGTGGGGCTGGGCCAGGAACGCCACTGGTAGCCGTAGACGGGCCCGAGCTCACCGGTCTGAGGGTCGGCCCACTCGTCCCAGATGCTGACGCCGGCCTCCTGGAGCGGGCGGACGTTGGTCGAGCCGGACAGGAACCAGAGCAGCTCGTGGACGATCGAGCGGGTGTGCAGCTTCTTGGTGGTGACGAGGGGGAAGCCCTCGGACAGGTCGTAGCGGGACTGGTGCCCGAAGACCGAGAGCGTGCCTGTGCCCGTGCGGTCGGACTTGGTGACGCCCTCGGCCAGGATGCGTTCGAGCAGGTCGTGGTACTGCCGCATGGGTGTCCCTCCGTGGATCGGGAGACTGTACGGCATTGAGGCTGTCGGGTGTCGCTCAGTCGGCGGGCGGGAAGAGCACCCAGTCACCATCTCCGGCGCGGTCGCTAGGAACAAGCGTGACGAGTGATCGGCCTCCGGTTTCTCGGTCAGGCAGTTCGGAGGCGTAGCGGGTTCGGAAGGAGTGATGGGCCCGGTCTCCATCGGACTCCACCATGGGTTGTCCGCCGTCGTCGTCCGCGTCCTGGCCCACGCTATAGATCACTGGTGACTCCCCGCCGACCCAGAGTCGCAGCGGCTCCCCCGGAGCGAACGGGTCCTCGGGTGCGGCTGGGAGGTAGCGCGGAACGAGGTCTCCGATAGACATGGGGTTGAAGCCCTGGTCGCGCCGATAGCTCTCGATCGCCAGTGCCACGAGTGTCGCATCGGACATGGCCCGGGTCTTGAAGACCGTCGCGAGCAGGCGATCGGTCGCGGGGCTGTAGATCGCGGCCACGAAGTAGCGGACGCGAGCGAACGGGCGGTCGAATCGGCGATTGAACTCTTCGCGGGCTGCGATGAGCTCTGGCATCGCCGCCGGCCCTCGGGCCAGCGAGCCCTCGGCGATCGCGAGTTGCTGGTCGATGATCTCGTGCTGGGTCCGACGATCTGCGACGATCACTGCGATGATGGGCGCGAGCAGACGCCCGCCTCGGCCCAACTTGTAGGTGTCGGGCACAGGGCCGAAGTCTTCGACGCCGAAATTCGCGATGGTACCGAACGACTCGTTGACGAGCCGTCCATGACCCAGGCCGTTGTCGGTGAAGGACCGCTGGAGGACGTCGCTGGCGCCGAACCGCTCGAACTCGAAGTGGATCGTTTCCACCCGATCGCCCGACGCCGCGAGGGCGTGGGCCAGTCTGGAGAGTTGGTCTGACGACAGCACGTCGGCATGATCCCGCAGCGCTCGCCCGAGCTCTGAGGCTGCCAGTGCGTGGACGGCCATCGCCACCAGATTGCTGATGATGAACCCGTCCTCAGACGCTTGGCGGGCAAGATCGAGCTGGCTCAACGTGCGCGCCACGAATCGTTCGGTGTCACCCTCGCTCAGCGCGAGGCGGGCATCGAACGCCAGCAGCCTGGCGTGGGTGCGCATCGAGCCCAGGTGCGGCAGCAAGACGCTCCAGACTGGGGGCTGGTCTTCAATCTCGTCCGGGAACGGCCGCAGCGTGTACAGCCGATCCTCGTGATCGACGGAGGCGTCCTGATAAGTCTCGGAGTATGTGATGTCCGCCGACAGCGGCGTTCCGTGTCCCGGGCGGGTCGCGGCGTCGGCGACCGCATCGAGTTCCGGGCTGATCGTCCGGAAGGCCGCGACCACCTCGGCGTACATCGGGTGGGCCGGATTGACATGCGGAACGTCGGACGCGGGGCTGTGCGACCAGTCGGTGTCTCGCAGGTCCTGCATCGCACGTTTGTCGAGAGCGATCGCGATGTCGTTCCACCGGATCCGCGCGAGCTCGTAGATCTCGTGGGGCGGGTCACCCGGGCCAGCGTCGGGCCAGCGAGCTTCGATCATCGCGGCGTAGTTCGTTGTAACCCGGGGATCACCGATGTGGAAGCGGGCCCACAGGATCCCGTACAGCCCCAGCAGGATCAACGGGCTGACGACCGTGATCTTCACGGCAGCGGTCCAAGCGCGCATGAGGGGGTGACGCTGCCGCTTGCGGGCCCGGCGGATGAGCTTCGCCGCCGCGGCGGGGTCGCCGAACCGCTCGACGATGCTCTCGGGCGACTGCTCGGCTCCGAGGGCGTCGTGCATGTGGTCGATCAGCTCGCGCGCGACATCGGCCTTCTCGCCGGGCCAGAGCCGGGTGCGCTTCACGACCAGGCGGAGCAACCGGGCACACGCATCCGGCAGGTCGGCGGCGGCGATCCGCTCGTCCGCCTCGCTGGGCATGCGGAGCACAAGCCGGAACGAGCGGACGACGGGGGAGCGGTGCTTGATAGCGCTCATGCCGGGCTCGCCTTCGCAGGATCGAGGACGCCAAGGGCGGTGAGGGCACCCGCGAGGTGATTCCACTGCTCCGTGTCGGCCTTCAGCTTCTGCTTGCCCTTGCCCGTGAGCTGGTAGTACTTGCGTTCACGGCCCGTTTCACCCGTCTTTCGCTTGGACTTGATGAGCCCCTTGGCCTCCAGGTTGTAGAGCATCGGGTACAGGGTGGACTGCCCCATCCCGAGCACACCCCCTGAGCGGGTTTCCAGGGCCTCGACGAGTTGGTAGCCGTACATCTCGCCCCGCTCGAGGAGCTTGAGGACGGCGGTGGGGCCCGCGCCCCGCATGAGTTCGCGTTCGAGCTTCATCGTGTCGCTCCAGGACAGGTATCACATACTATGTGTTGCATAGTATCGGGAGCAAGGCATCGCCGCAAGAGAGCCGGACGCGGATCGGCGGAGTTTTTCAGCGGGACTCGACCAGCTCGATGGTCGTCGACTTGTGCTGCACACGCCGGCGGTAGGTCAGGTCGACCCGCTGGCCGGCCTCGAGCCCGGTGAGCACGCGGTAGAACTCGTTGAGGTCGCGCACGGATCGCCCGTCCAGGCCCGTGATGATGTCGCCGGGTCGCAGGCCTGCACGGCGAGCGTTCTCGTGTGCGAGCTTGCGGACGACGGGGCCGTCGCCCTGAGCGAGATCGAGCTGAACCCCGATGCCCAGCCGCGGCGGGCGGTTCTGCTCGTAGACCTCCGGGAGGGCGAGGGCCCACTGGCGGAGCCTCTCGTCGAACTCGGCGTCGGACAGCTGGGTGACGGCTTCCAGGGCCTCGACGCCGGTCGGGTCTTCCCAGAAGCCCATCGTGTAGGTGCGGTACCAGTTGTCGAGCAGGTCCATCTCGTGGAGGAGCATGAAGACGCAGCGCGCGTAGGCATAGTTGCGTAGGGGGCGGAACCCCGTGAACCGCTCGCGGGTCATGCTCGCGAAGTCGCGGATGGCGGGCAGCTTGTTCTGCTCGGCGAGCCGCTTGATCGAGTTGGTCCGCCAGCTGGCGACGGGCTCGTACCGCCCCCGGCGGGTCTGGTCCATGTCCTCGACGAGCGAGGCGAGGCCCTCCTGGATCCAGACCGGGTGCCGCTGACCGAGCCGGTCGACCGATCGCCAGTGCAGGACGTGGAAGAACTCGTGGCGGAGCGTGGAGCCCAGGTCGATGGCGACGAGTTCCTTGCTGTCGTGGTCGTACGCTCCGCCGAGCTGGCTGGTGGCCGAGCCCGGGATGTCCCCGTAGGTCTCGCGGGCCCAGCCCATGAAGTGCTGCTGTGTGGGCAGGACGACGAGCGCCCAGGGGTCCGGGTGGGCCGGGTCGTAGTCGTCGAGGTTGTAGAAGACGTGCTCGATCGCCCAGTCGGCGACGTTCCGGATGTCCTCGCGCGCCTGGCGGCTGGTGATGGTGTCGAAGGCCGAGGCGTAGGCGATGCGGAGCTTCTCGTCCTTGGTGTAGTTGTAGCGAGGGCCGTAGGTCTGGCGGGCGGCTGCGATCTGGGTGTCGATTCGCCGGTCGAGAAAGGCGGGCCATGCGTCGCGGAGGCTCTCGTAGTGGTCCGTGGCGCGGTACGCGCGGAGGTGGGGGTCGGTCTTGATCTTGTGGAAGTCGCTGAAGCCCCGCTCGATCGCGGTGAGCAGGTGGTCGGCGGCGCCGTCTGTGTCGCCCCGCACCGCGCGGGCGCAGGCGAGGTTGTACCAGGGGACGAACGCGGACTCGTCACGGTCGGCCATCTGCCGCCAGAGCTGTTCTGCTTTGTCGAGGTCGCCCGAGGTCCAGGCCTCGACCGCCCGGTCGTTGAGGTCCGACTGGGCCGACGCGGCGAGCGGCAGGCAGGCGAGAAGGATGGCGGCGAGGAGCTTCATGCGTCTGCCTCCATGCGCGGGCGGGCGAGCACGGTGCGGATGGCCTCGGGGTAGGCGATGCACTCCTGTTCGAAGACCCGGGTGGCCAGGGTTTCCGGGGTGTCATCGGGTTTCACGGGGCACCTGCGCTGTGCGATGATCGGTCCGGTGTCGTATCGGTCGTCGCAGACGTGGACCGTGCAGCCTGATTCGGTTTCACCGGCGTCAAGCACGGCCCAGTGGACCCGCTCGCCGAACATGCCGGGGCCCCCATACTTGGGGAGCAGCGCGGGGTGGATGTTGAGGATTCTCCCTTCCCAGCCAGGCGGGACGGGCACCAGACGCAGGTAGCCGGCGAGGCAGACAAGGTCTGCTTGGTACCCCCTGAGCAAGGCAGACAGGGTGTCGGGGTCGAGATCGCCCGGGACGATGCGGGTTTCGAGCCGGCGCTGATCGCAGCGGGCGATACCCGGACAGTCGCGGCTCGCGATCACGAGCACGATGGTGGCGTTGAGCTCGCCCCGCTCGATGGCGTCTTGAAGATTGAGCACGGTCCGGCCGCCGCCGGAGATCAGGCAGACGAGTCGCGCGGGTGCCGTGCGGTCCATCGGATCAGGAGACGGCCTTGAGGGCGGCGGCCTGGTCGGGCTTGATAGTGAAGAGCTTGTCAAGGTGCGTGAGCTTCAGCATCTCCATCAGGCTCGGCGCGATGTTGTACACCGCGAGCTTCCCCTTGGACTCCTTCGCGGCGTTGTGCGCGCTCACGAGCACGCCCAGGCCCGCGGAGGCCAGGAACGTGACCTGGCTCATGTCGATCGCGACGCGCCAGTTGGCTGGCACGGCGGCCTGCTCGATCTCGCCCGTGATGATCTGAGCCTCCCGATCACCGATCTGGGGCGACAGGATCGTGAGGTTCACCGCCTTTCCGGCGGGCTCGGCTTTGACGAAGCTTGATTCGGTCATATCGGAGCAGTGTATCGTGTCGCGTCGGGGGCGATCAGCCTTCGACGCCCGGCTCGTGGACGGTGGGGGGGCTGGCGAAGGGGATGGGCGTGCCGTCCTGGTTGACGGAGACCAAGGTCATGGTGGCGTGGGTGACGTGGACGGAGCTGGCGTTGGCGAAACGCTCGGCGATGACGTCGATCGCGACGCTGACGCTCTTGGTCCCCAGGCGGGTGGTGGAGGTGTAGAAGGAGACGGTGTCGCCTACGTTGATGGGCGACTTGAAGTCGACCTTGTCCATGCAGGCGGTGACCCAGCGGTGGGCGCCGTGGCGCCGGGCCTCGACGAAGCCTGCCTGGTCGATGTAGCTGAGGATGACGCCTCCGAAAATCGTGCCGTACTGGTTCGTATCCTTGGGCATGGCGACGACGCGGAGTGCGAGGCGGTGCTGGTCGTCGGCGAGTTCGGTGGGCATGGCACGAGGGTAGGGGGCGATCGAAGATGGACGCGTCGCGGATGCAGACCGAGGAGCCGGCAGGAGTCGAGATCTACTGCGCGATGGCGCCGGGCGAGTTGCTCGAGCCGTTCGAGGCCGGGGTCGACCGTCTCGACGCGAGGGTGTTCGAAGTGCCGGACGAGGATCTCGACCGCGCGTGGCCCAAGGACGCCGCGGTCGGCAAGTGGCCGATCCGTGTGCTGCTCGGTCACCTCGCAGACGCTGAGCTGAGCTTCGCGCACCGCATGCGCCGGGTGGTGGCCGAGCCCGGGTGCGAGATCGGTGCGTGGGACGAGGACGCGTTCATCGACGCCGGGCACTACGGCGTCGTTGCGATGGTCGAGGGCGACACCCCGACGCGTCCGGCGATCGGCGCGGACGTCGCGCTGCTGCACACCCTCCGGAAGTGGCTCGGGCCCTGGCTCGCGGGCCTGCCCGCCGAGGCGTGGGAACGCTCGGGCCTGCACGCCCAGCGGGGCCCGATGACGCTCCGGGATCTGGTGGCATACGACACTTGGCATCTTGAGCGGCACGCGTGGTTCTGCAACCTCAAAGTGGACCGACTGCTCGGGCAGGCGTGAACAGCACGGGCAGCATCGGGTCGGGCGGGCTCTGCGTATCGTTGTCGGATGCACCCGCTGTTCGACGAGCGTCGGTACCTGATCCCGTTCCGGAGCGGGCTGCTGCCGCAGATCTTCACGGGCACGCTCGTGATCGGGGCGGGTGTTGCTGGCCTTCGGTCGGCAATCGCCGCCGCAGCGCACGGCGACGTGATCGTGCTGGCCAAGGGCGAGCTCGACCAGTCGAACACGGCCTGGGCACAAGGAGGCGTCGCGGCGGTGCTCGACGACTCCGACTCGTTCGAGAGCCATGTCACCGACACGCTCGGAGCCGGCGCGGGGCTGTGCGACGAGCCCGTGGTGGACACGATCATCCGGGGCGGGCCGGCAGAGATCGATCGGCTGCTCGACTGGGGCATGCGTTTCGATCGCGACGCGTCGGGCGAGATCGCGCTCGGGCGTGAGGGCGGGCACCGGGCGACGCGCATCCTGCATGCCGACGGCGACGCGACCGGGGCCGAACTGCAGCGCGTCCTGATCGAGCGGGCGAGAGCCAGCGAGCGGGTCCGGCTCTTCGATCGGTGTTTCGCGCTCGACCTGATCACCGCGAGCGACGAGCCCGGCGCAAGCGTGCTCGGTGCGGTGACGTGGCACCCAAGGTTCGGGCTGCAGATGATCTGGGCCCGGTCGGTCGTGCTGGCCTCGGGCGGCTCGGGTCGCGTCTACCGCGAGACGACCAACCCACGGGTCGCGACCGCCGACGGCGTCGCGATGGCCTACCGCGCCGGCGCATCGATCGCGGACATGTGCTTCGTGCAGTTCCATCCGACGGTGCTGTACGTTCCCGGCGCGCCGCGGGCGCTCATCAGCG
>JANQQZ010000111.1 GCA_028284805.1 Phycisphaerales bacterium | reverse complement strand
CGCTGCGCGACCTCGCTGAATCCGGTTTCGCACTGGTCGTCGTCTCCAACCAGGGCGCGGTGGCGCGGGGGCACTGCACGCTCGACGACGTTGCTGCCACCAACGGGCGCATGCGCGAGCTGCTCCGCGATGGCTTCGGCGTTGAGCTCGATGGTGTCTACGTCTGCCCGTACCACCCCAAGGGCACGACGACTCCCTACAACACTGAGCACCCCACACGGAAACCCGCGCCCGGGATGCTGCTCCAAGCGGCGGAGGAGTTGGACCTGGACCTGTCTCGTTCGTGGATGATCGGTGACATGCCGCGCGACATCCAGGCTGCGCTCGCTGCGGGTCTGAACTCAGATCGTACCTTGCTGCTGGATGACGATCTGACCATCACGCGTGCGGCCGCCCGCGTCCTGGAATCTCGAGCATGAGCGGGCCCAGCGCCGAGCGCATTCTCGTGGTGCTCCCGACCTGGCTCGGAGACGCGGCGATGGCGACGCCCGCGCTGCGACGGCTGCGTGAGTCACTGCCGTCTGCGCACATCGCCGGCGTTGCGCGTCCCGGCCCGGACCAGCTGCTCGCCGGGCTCGATTCACTCGATGAGATCGTCCCGGTCGTCGGCAAGGGCGTGATGCAGGCATTGCACACGGGACGAGCACTCGCTCACGGGCGATACTCGAGCGCTCTGCTCCTGCGTAACTCCTTCTCCAGCGCGCTCACGGTCCGCCTCGCACACATCCCTCGACGCGTCGGGACGGGTCGCGACGGACGCTCCTGGCTCTTGACCGACCGGGTCGCGCCCGTGCGCGCGGATGCGCGCAGGTTCGCGCCCGTGCCCGCGCTGGACGAGTACCTGCGCCTCGTCGATCGCTTCCTCGGGAAGCCGTCCGACGACGAGCCCGCCCCTTCGATGGCGCTTGGACTGACATCGGAGCAGGAGGAGCAGACGTGCCGAGTGTTGGCCCAGGTCGGTTCGCCCGAGCGGTATGCCGTCATCAACCCGGGCGCCAACCGCGAAGACAAGCGCTGGCCCGCGTCCCGCTTCGCCGAGGTCGCGGCCCATCTCTTTGCGAATCATCAACTGCGCGTGCTCATCAACGCGTCACCCGCGGAGGCCGACCTCGCTCGTCAGGTGCTCGAGGCTGTGCCGCGCCAAGTGCGTGATTGCGTGGATTCGCTCGCCGGGCGCGGGACGACCATCGGCTCGCTCAAGGGCGTGATCCGCGGGGCCGCGTTGCTGGTGACCAACGACACCGGCCCGCGTCACATCGCTGCCTGCTTCGGCGTACCCACGGTCTCGCTCTTCGGGCCGACCGACCCACGCTGGACGACGCTGCCCGATCAGACGGCGGGCGAGTCCAGGCGCGAGGAGATCCTCGTGGCGGATCCGACGCTCCCCGAGGAGCTGGTCGCCGACGAACACCCACAGCGGTGCCGCATCGATCGGATCGAGACCGATCGCGTGATCGCCGCAGCAGATCGTGTGCTCAGTTCCTGAGTTGCCGGGAGGGCGTGGGGTTGGGGGGTCAGCCCATAACGCGCTCGGCGAGCGCGCTCATGACGGGTTCGCCCTTGTAGCCCGCACCGAAGATGAACCACCGTGTTTCGGGGTATTTCGCGTCCAGCATGTCGAGCAGGCGCGTCAGGCGCTGGCTCGAGAGCCCGATCTTCGGCTCCGAAATGTGGATCGTCCCGGTGCGACGGTCGAGCTCGACCCGTCCGAGGGCGGCCGGCTTGAGCTCGGGGAACATCCGTTCGTGGGACCAATCGAGCCAGTCCGCATCGGGCTCGTCGAAGCTCCGGCGATCCTCCTTGAAGTCGCCGGACTCATCGAGGGACCAGAGGGCGATGCTCCCGTGGCTCGGGTCGTGGCCGATGTGCTGGTAGGACAGGCCAGGCATGGTCGGTCTCCTTCGCGCCCGGAGGCCAGCCCGTCCGTGGCCGTCCGTGGCCTGGGGTAGGGGGCTAAGGGGCGTGATGCAGGCTTATCGGCCTGGTCGGGGGTGGGGTTAAGCCGGAGGCGCGGATTGACATTCTTGCGCGTTGTGCCCCGTCTGGCTCTCATGGCGGGTCTGTGGCCCCTCGGCGGCCTGTGGGGTGTAGTCCGCGTCGCATGGGTGCCCCGGGTGTGCCCGGTGGGGGGCTGCTACCGCTTGGGCGGGGTGTCGGGGTTGAGCCAGCCGGTTGACGAGCCGATGGTGGACCCTACGATGACCTTCCGCACGCGGGCCCGGACGCCCGGATCGGCGGTGACATCCTGGGGACGTAGCTCAGTTGGTAGAG
>JANQQZ010000065.1 GCA_028284805.1 Phycisphaerales bacterium | reverse complement strand
GATGGGGTACGCGGCACCGCCGAACGCGTCTCAGACAACCGTCGGCGCATCGATCGACAGCCCGGCCCCAATGCCGAACGAGGTGCAGCGGGTCACCGGGCTGCCCGCGGAGGGCACGGTGATCTTCCACGGGATCAGCGACCCGCACGGCGTTGATGCCGGGTACTACACCCAGCCAGAGTCTCAGGGTGTTCTGGTCGACCACGCCTTCTTCTCGGTCAGCGATGGCGCGCAGAACTGGGTGGAGTTCGGTTGGCGGAACGGGATGACGCTCTACGCGAAAGCCTGGAACGGCGTCGATCAGCCGCAGTTCATCGATCTCTTCCAGTCGAGCTACCTGCTCCGCCAGGACGATCTGAAGATCTCGATGCGGTACGACTCCGGCTCGCTCGTGATCGACGCGTGGCACAACGGCAACCGGACGCGACGGACGATCACCCAAGACGTGCCCGTCTTCACCTCCCCGGTGGCTCTGTGCGGCGACCGGGAGCAGGGTCGCACGATCCCGATGCAGGTCTTCTCGGTCTCGACGACCGACGAGCTGCTCAGCGATTCCGAGCTCTATCGCATCCTGCAAACCGGGGAATATGCTCAGAGCGCGCCCTGATCTGGGGCGGCTCGGGTTTCCTGATTTGTGGGGTACATGCAATGGGCACGACCGGCCGGCGTTGGGCGGGTATGAGACGACGCGGCTTCTCGCTGATCGAGCTGTTAGTGACAATCTCGATCATCGCGGTGCTGATCGGGATCCTGCTGCCCACGCTGCCGCTGGCGCGTGACGCCGCCCGGCGGGTGGCCTGCGGCGCCACGCTCCGGGGTGTTGGCCAGGGTGTCGAGTTGTACATTCAGGACAATAAAGACCTGTACCCGGTCGCCCGCTACATGCCCGAACCCTGGCTGCGGATCGATCCCAACGACTTCGGCATCGACGAAGACGAACTCGAAATCTTCGAGCAGTGGGACATCGCCCTCCCGGAGCGCATGGAGAACTACCTCGACGGCGGGGCCGACCTGTGGAAGTGCCCCGGGGACCGCCAGGTCCACAGTATCGAATGGACCGATGATCAGGGCGTCGAGCGAATCGGCGGGACGTCGTACACGTATATCAGCGGGCTGGGCGGGCGCCGACTCGATGAGTCGTGGTTCGTGCAACGCCTCGGGATGAACCCGACGCAGGTGCCTGTCGTGTACGACTTCGACGGGAACACGTACGAGACCGAGGACGGGCGGCTGGTGCAGGTGGACTTCTTTCACTCTTCTCGGAACCTGCTCTTCGCCGACGGGCACGTGGGCAAGTTCGAGTCGACGGACGGGGACGGATGATGACGAACAACCAGAACGGATCACTGCTCGAGGGCATCGAGTTCGAGAAGCGCAAGCCCGTGGACGCCGACTGGTCGAAGGCCAAACGCGTCGCGGTCGGCTCGGTCGCGGCGCTGCTCGCGGTCGCGGCGGTCGGCGCAGGCGGGTGGTTCGCGTGGCAGCACCGCCCCGTCAGCTTCCCCGAGACCACCGAGCAGGCCCTCGCGATGGTGAAGTCGGGACGCATCGACCGGCTCCCGGTGGACCGTCAGCGGCAGTGGTACGCCGAGGCCGCCCCGCTGCTGCAGGAGATCTCGCGCGAGGAATGGCAGACAACGTTCGACGAGGAAGACCGGCGCGCGGCGCGTGAGATCGGGCGTGAGATGTTTGCCGAGAGCATCCGCGAGGTGGCGCGGGGCAACCAGACGCCGCAGGAGATGTTCCAGAACATGATGCGCGGTCGCCCCGGGGGCGACGGCGAGCGCCGACGACCGCCCGAGGGCGGCAACCGCGAGGGCGGGGGCGAAGGCGAGGGTGATCGCCCGTCCCGCGCCGACCGCCAGGCCGCGTTCCGCGGGCGTCTCCAGAACGCCTTCCAGAACGGCGACGCGCAGCGCACCGGGCTCATGGGCGAGTTCTTCACAATGATGCGCGCCCAGCGCGAGGCCGCGGGCGGCCAGGGCGGGCGGCCCGGCGGACGGGGCGGCTGACGCGGACTCTGCTCGCTAAACTGCCGACCCATGGCGGCGGCGCTCCAGATTTCCGACCTGCGATTCCGGTACCCGGGCACCGACCACGACACGGTGCGCATCAACACCCTCTCGCTCGAAGCGGGAGAGCAGGTGCTGCTGACCGGCGCGTCGGGCGAGGGCAAGAGCACGCTGCTCCAGCTCATCGCGGGGCTGATGGAGCCCACCTCTGGAACCATCCGCGTGAAGGGCGAGAACGTTCACTTCATGCGCGGCGCAGAGCGCGACCTCTTCCGCGGCACCAGCATCGGGATGATCTTCCAGACCTTCAACCTGCTGCAGGGGTTCAGCGCCGCTGAGAACGTCATGATGGCGCTGAAGTTCAGCGGCGCGCCGAAGTCCGGGCACCGATCGCGGGCTGTCGAACTGCTCTCGACGATGGGACTCGACACGCCCGACCGCGAGGTGACGCAGCTGAGCGTGGGCCAGCAGCAGCGCGTCGCGGTCGCGAGGGCGGCGGCGACGCACCCGGTGCTCGTGCTGGCCGACGAGCCCACTGCCAGCCTCGACCCCGAGGCGGGCGAGGCGGCGATGGGCCTGATTCAGGAGACCTGCCGCTCGATCGGCGCAGCGCTGGTCTGCACGAGCCACGACCCCGCGATGGCAGAGCGGTTCGAGCGGCGGGAGTCGCTCGGGTCGCTGCGCGAGGCCGCGCAGGGACAGGGGGTCTGAGCGGTGTCCGTGAGCGATCTGACCATCATCCGCCGGAGCCTGTCGTCGCGGATGTTCTCGACGGTGACGACCGTGATCACGGTGGCTGTCGCGGTGACGCTGATGCTCACGCTGCTCTCGATGCGCGACTCGGGTCGGGCAGCGTTCGAGCGGGGCACGGGGAACATGCACCTGCTCATCAGCCGGGACTCCTCGCCGCTGGTGAGCGTGCTGAACGGCGTGTTCTACGCCGACCCGCCGGCGCGCCCGATCGATGCGGCGAAGCTCGCGCAGCTGCGAAACGACTATGAGGCGGCGTTCTCCTTCTTCGTGCCCACGCAGCAAGGCGACAGCTACCGCGGTATGCCCGTGCTCGCAACGACCGAGGAGTTCTTCAGCCGTTTCAGTCCCGACCCGGACTTCAACCCCGACGACCCGGAGACCGAGGGCGAGCCCTGGGCGCTGGCCGAGGGCGAGTTCTTCGATGCGCCGTTCGAGGTCGTGTTCGGCGCGACCGCCGCGGCAGAGACTGGCGTGAACGTGGGCGACGGGATCTTCGTCGTGCACGGGACCGAGGTGAGCCGCAAGGCGGCGGACCTGGCCGAACAGTTCAGCCCGCACGTGCACAAGGACTTCGAGTACACCGTGGTGGGCATCCTCGAGCCCTCGGGCTCGTCGCACGACCGGGCGCTCTTCACGGATCTGACGAGCTCGTGGATCATCCACGCGCACGACAGACGGCAGGCGGAGGACCCAACGGTCACCGCGACGACGGTGAACGACCTGACCGCCGAGGACGTGCTCGTGACGGGGATCTACGGGCGCGTCGCGACCCGCGCAGGCTCATCGGTAAGCGCAGCGATCCCGGCGATCCTGGCGCAGCTCCGGGCCGATCCATCGATCACGGTCGCGCAGCCCAAGGAGCAGATCGACACCCTCTTCGAGATCGTGGGGAGCATCGATCAGATCCTGATCGCGATGGCGGCAGCGGTGATGGTCTCGAGCGGCATCGCGATCATGCTGGCGCTGTACAACTCGATGGAGCAGCGGCGGCGCCAGGTCGCGATCCTGCGCGTGCTCGGGTGCAGCCGCGGGCGCGTCGTCGCGCTGGTGCTCGTCGAGTCGGCCCTGCTCGGGCTGTTCGGTGCGCTGCTGGGTCTTGCGGGGGCCTTGGTGGGCTCGCAGATCGCGGCGTCAGCGCTCAGGGCTCAGGTCGGGCTCGTGGTCGAGCCCGTGTTCGACCCGGGGCTGACGGCGACGGTCGCCGGGGCAACGGTCATCTTGGGGGCTCTGGCGGGTCTGGCACCGGCGGTGCTCGCCTACCGGACCTCGGTCTCCCGCAATCTTCGCCCCATCGGGTGAAGCTCTTTCGCGGTTCGTTCGTACACTCTGGGAGCAAGCTGACTCACTTTCTGGAGGAGCCGTCGTGAACAGACTCGGAGTGATGCTCGCCCTTCCCCTGCTCGGCCTCGGGCTCACGCCGTCGGCGACGGTCAGCGCGCAGCTCGCACCCGCTGAGTCGACCGGAGCGCAGGCGACCGACGGGGTGCTCATGGCGTGGACACTCGGCGAGGAGACGATCGAACTGCTCCGAGAGGTCAACAAGCTGATCTTGGTACGTACCGAGGACGACGCGGAGACAAGCCGCGAGCGGGTGCAGTTGATGGTCGACGGCGGGCGCGCGGTGTACATGCCTGTCGAGATGACCGACGGGCACTTCTTCGTGGTGACCCATGAAGGCGAGCTCGAGATTCACCAGGCATCGGGCAAGACGGATGCCACTCCGCAGCTGGTGACGGTCTCGGATCAGCAGCGCGCCCTGCTCGACGCGTTGGCGCCGCCCGCGCCCAACGAGGGCGAGAAGCCCGCGTCGTGGACGGACGTGATCAATTCGCTGAACGGGGGAGGCTCGGACGCCGCGGGCGGCAGCGCCGGCTCGGACATGCCCGTGAACGTTGATCCGACGCGTCTGGACATCGAGGACCTCGAGGACGGCACCAAGCGCATCAACGAGCGGTTCATCCTCACGGGCGAGGGCACGAAGGAGAAGCCCTACGACGTGACATGGGACTACCTGACGAGCGCTCGCGAGGCCTACCGGCCCCGCGAGGGCAAGAAGGACATCGCAGCGCACTTGCAGATGCTCGACGGCAAGTACGTCAGGCTGGGCGGGTACCTGCAGTTCCCGCTCGCGTCGCCCGAGCCCAAGGAGCTGCTGGTGATGCTGAACCAGTGGGACGGGTGCTGCATCGGCATCCCGCCCACGCCGTACGACGCGATCGAGGTATCGCTCTCGACGCCCGCGACCGGGGGCGAGAAGTTCGCGGCCGAGGGCGCGCTCGTCGGCAAGCTGAAGATCGATCCGTACCTCGTGGGAGACTGGCTGATCGGGCTCTACCTGCTCAGCGACGCCTCGCTCGACGTGAGCGGCAGCCGCCCGGCCCAGGAGGTCTACGGCAACTCGCCGACGGTCGCTCACCCGTACGGCTTGCCGGGTGGTGCGCACTCTGAGGACTGATCTAGAGGCTGTCGTAGTAGTCGCCGTAGGGATCCGATGATCCGCCGCCCAACTGCTCGATGAGCCCGGACACGTGCTGCCCGCTGACGGCAGCAGTCGTCGCGATCACGACGCCCAGGCGGATCACGAGCCGCTTGAAGTCCGACAGCCCACGAAGACCGGGGATGAGGTCCACCGCCGCCACCAGCAGCGGGATCGAAGCAACGACGCCGAACTCCCACCAGGCCATCTCGGCGACGAATTGCCAGCTCAGGGCGAGCATCACGGCCAGCCAGGCGACCACGACCGTGCCAGTGGCCTGGAGCGGCGGGATGGACTTGCGTACGAGCAGCGCCGCAGCGACGATGCCCCCCGCTGCCGCAGCGACGGCCCCCGCGATCTGCGACTGCACCGTGACGCCAGCGCCGAAGATCACGGGCACGAGCCCGCCCGCGAGCGCCATCGCGACGACCGCGAACCCTCTCGGGCTTGACCTGGACGCGGTGCGATCCGTTGCTGCGAACGCGAGCAGCATCCACACCGCTGCGCCGCCGATCCAGGCGGCGATCTCGGCGCCCTCCCAGAAGTTCTGGCGAGGCCTGGCCATCGGGCCCAGGACGAGTGCGACGACGATCGCGAGCCGCCCGAGCCAGCGGACGACGTGACGCTTCTTGCCCTTGGATACGAGCGCGTCGACGCCTGCGACGATGCCCGCGAGCGCAACGATGGGCAGTGCCCAGTCCGCGGCAGCAACGGGCATCGCGTCGGGGATCCCGTCCAGCCCGAGGTTGGCCAGCACGAACGCGCCTGCGAGCCCGACCGCGGCGCCCAGGCCCGCGCGCGGCACGGGCCCGGTCTCACCCGGCTCACGGGCGGCCTTGAAGGCGAGCGCCGCGATCAGTGTCGCGGCGAACGCGAGGGCCGCGGGCCCGAAGACGCCAAAGAGGGCGGTCTGCACTCTGGGATCATCGAGGCCCACGGCGGTGCTCCTTGGATAGTGGGGTGCTTACTGCTTCATGCCGGTCAGGCCGATCATGATGTCGGTGGAGTCGCCCAGGACGCCGATGTCGACGCCGTAGCTCACGCCGAAGTCCGAGCGGTTGATGGTGAGGGTGGTATCGATGCCGGAGCGGTAGCCGCCACGCGGGTCGGGGCGGTCGCCGACCCAGTCGATGTCGACGGTAACCGCCTGTGTCACACCGCGGACGGTCATGTCGCCGGTCACCCGGATGGTGTCGCTGTCGACGGCCTCGAAGCTCGTGCCTGTAAAGCTCACGGTCGGGAACTCCTTGGCGCTGAAGAAGTCGGGGCCACGCAGATGCTTGTCGCGGCCTTCGTTGGCGGTGTCGATCGAGGCGGTGTCGATCGAGATGTCGATGGAGCTCTCGGAGGGGTTGTCGAAGTCGAGGCGGTAGGTGCCCGAGACGTCATTAAACCGCCCGTAGAAGTTCGAGACGCCCATGTAGCCCACGCGGAAGACCACGGAGGAGTGCAGGCCGTCGACCTCGTACATGTCGGCGGCGAGGTTCGCCTGGGCGGCGGGGGTGGGGTCGGCAAGACCGGCGTTCGAGAGCAGGGCTCCTCCTGTAAACACTCCGGCGAGAGCAGCAACGGCAACGATGGGCTTCATGGGTGTCTCCTTGGAAAAGTGACGTGTTCAGTCGTGAGGTTATCGGCTGTCAACCAGGGGGCGGGGTTCGCTGTAATTACTTGTTGCAACAATAATATTCCCTAGACCCCCGAGATTCCCACGGGTTTCGGCGAACCCGTCGGCATGGATTGCAAGCGACTCCTGAATCTGGTAATCTGGAGAATGGCCTGTGTTTGCCCGGCCAGGATCAGATCAGGAGGATCGCGATGCCTGACGAGCCGAACCGCGAGGACCAGGACCAGATCAAGCCTCTCTCGCTGGAATCGGCGATCGTGGACGTCGCTCCGCGGGTGACGCCCGATCAGCCCAAGCCGGCCGACAGCCAGCAGACGGGGCAGCGGAAGCTTGCCCAGGGGCGAATCAGCCTCAAGAAGGAGACCCGCTGAGCGGGACGCCTCGGGCTTGCTGGGGGGCTTGACACCCGGCTGCCTCGCGCGACCTCAGAGGATCTCGGTGATCTCGAACTGCTTGACGCCCTTGGGCGCATCGACGCGGATCACCTCTCCGACCCGGCTCTTCAGCAGGGCCTGCCCCATGGGTGAATTGACACTAACTTCCACGTGCTCGGCAAGGGCGTCGCCCGAGAGCTCGCCCACGAGGCGGTAGGTGTCGTCATCGCCCCGCTTGAGATCCTTGAGACGGACGATGGACCCGACGAACACGACGCCGTCGGCCTGCTTGGACGCGTCGACGACCTGAGCGGTCGCGAGCCGTTCCTCGATCCGGCGGATCTCGGCCTCCTCGATGCCCTGCTGCTCGCGGGCGGCGTGGTACTCCGCGTTCTCCTTGAGATCGCCCAGCGCCCGGGCCTCCGCGATGCGGGTCGAGATCGTGGGCCGGTTCTCGACGAGCCCCTTGAGCTGGGCCTCGAGCTGCTCGCGTTCTTCGTGGGTGATGAATTCCATCGCGGTGCCTCCGGCCTGGGCGCGTCGAATGCAGACCGAAAATCTAGGCGGAAGCCGGGCGGTCCTCCACTCGGGTGATCCGGCGGATGGTCAGGAGAGCGGCCCAGGCGGCCGCCCCCGCGAGCAGCGTGAGCAGCACAGGCTTCCAGTGCTGGGCCAGAGCCCGGGCGTGCGCCCCGGTCCAGGATCGGTCCTCGAAGAGCTCCCAGGGCGCCGTGAACGGTGAGCACACCGAGAGGGTCTCCGCCCAGGCACCCGGCTCGGAGCCTGGCGGGGCGTCGAGCAGGAGGAGACCTGCGGGAGCGAGCAACGGCAGGATCAGGATTGCCGCCATCGCGACGGCACGGCTTCCCGGCGCGATCGGGAAGGGCGAAGCACCGAGTGCCGCTCGCGCACGCGGATGCGAACGCTGGGGTCCGATCGCCAATGCAACGATCGCGCCGACGATGAGCGTCCACCCTGCGAGCAGGATGGCGATCGCTGCGACCGCGTCGATGCCCCAGCCTGTGATGAGCGACTGGGGCCAGATGAGCGCTTGCATCGGGATGAGCACGATCGCGATGTCACGGGCTGTGGCGCTGACCCCGCCCGCGAGCGGGGCCTGCTGCGTGAGCCGGAGCACGGGCCAGACCGTGACGATGCCTGCAGCGACCGTGGTCAGGAGTACCTTGGACGCGAGGCGGTAGCCCTCTGCGGACGCGAAGACGGGGTTCCCGATCGAGCCGTAGACCAGCGCGGCAACGAGGAAGAGAAAAAGAAGCCAGATGACCGTGAACCCTCGCGGTTCCCCCCGTCGGTGGGCGTAGGGGTCTCGCCCGTCACGGGGTGGGATGAGCCCGACGCTCTCGGCGAGGGCACGCCAGCCGGAGGGCCGGGGTTCGGGTGCGGATGGTGTCGGATCGGTCACGGACCCGTATTGTCGGGTCTGCTGGGGCGGTCGTCCACCAGGATCGGCCCGTTGCTGAGATCGATCCGGGCCTGCGACGCGTCGATGCGGTTGCCGTAGTCCGGATGCCTCCGCATGTACCCCAGGTTCTTGAGCTTCTGGTGGGTCGGCACGAGATCGCTCACGGGATCAGAGGGCGCGCGTCCCCAGACAATCCGGTTCCCCAGATCCGTGAGGATGATGAGGCGCTGATGCCGGCTGAACTCCGCAACATCGACACCCCAGACCTGATCGAAGCCTCCCAGTCCGAGGATGGGATCAACCCCGAGCTCGTCGTGAAGCAGGGTCAGCAGCTCGACGCCCGCGAGGACGGAGCGGTCGGGCCAGGGGGTGCCAGGCAGGACGGACGTCGCGGCGGTCGAGCGCTCGGCGCCGACGATCACGGGCAGGCCGGCGGTGTTCTCGCGCCACTGGGCGTCGAGGCGTCGCCCTTCGGTGGAGATGAGATAGTCGTAGCCGTTCTGGCGGACCACACCAGCGGGGGCACGCCAGGTCGCATCGATCGTGATGACACCCGGCTCGGTGCGTTCGACGCTGCGGAGCTCATCGACCCAGCCTGTGGCGGCGACCCAGGTGCCCAGACGCTCGAGCAGGTCGATCGAGAGCGGGCCCTGAGCAACTGAGGCGAGCTGGTGGGCCTGCTGATCGAGTTCGAGCTGGACGTCCGAGGGCGGCCAGGTGCCCGCGCCCTCGGGTCCGAGCGCTTGAGCCCAGGTGAAGCGGACCGTGGGCGCGGTCTCTGCGAGAAGCTCCCCCGCACGGCGGTCGGCGAGGCCCAGCCCCCCCACCACCGCGGCAACGCCCAGCAGGCCTAACGCAACCGATGCCAGACGAGTCCAAGGCACGGATTCCGGGCTAAAGCGGGTTGGCGTGGGTTTTTGTCTGGGCATCGGGTTTCGTTTCGACCGGATGGGGGCCCGGGCTTGAGTGGTCGCGGACCGCGAGCCTGCAGAGGCGGGTGCAGAGCTCGGGCATCGGGATGCCCGATGCCGCCGCAGCCTTGGGCAGCAGCGAGTGACCCGTGAAGCCCGGCATGGTGTTGATCTCGAGCATCCAGTGGTCCCCCCGGTCGTCGACCATGAAGTCGACGCGGGCGAGGTGGCGGACGCCCAGCTCGGCGGCCACAGTGAGCGAGTCACGCTGCACAGCCGCGTGATCGACGCCAGGCGAGATGGCGTTGCCCACGAAGTACCGGGTGTCGTCGCGGTCGTACTTGGCGGCGTAGTCGTACACCCCGTCGGCGGGGACGATCTCGACGAGCGGGAGCGGGCGGAGGCCCTCACCCGTGTCGAGCAGGCCGCAGGTGATCTCGCGGCCCGGGATGAGCCGTTCGATCATGATGGGCGTCGCGCTGCCGACTACCTCGCTGCAGGCCCTCTCGAGCGAGGTCCGGTCGTGACAGAGGTGCAGCCCGACGCTGGAGCCTTCGAAGATCGGCTTGACGACAGCCGGTCCGTCCATCGGCGGGACCGGGTCGCGCGGGTTGAGGACGGCTGCCCCGGGCGTGCGGACGTGGACACGTTCCGCGGCCAGCTTGGCGGCAAGCTTGTCCATGCAGAGCCTCGCGGCGCTCGGACCGCAACCGACGTAGGGACACCCTTCGCGTTCGAGGAGGTCCTGCAGTGGGCCTCCCTCACCCCAGGAGCCGTGCAGCACCGGGACGATGACATCGCCGGCCACGTCGCCGAGTGACCCGGGCCGGTCGATGACGCGCAGGTCTGCGCTGAACTCGCCTTGGGCATCGATCGCTTCGGCGACAGCGGTCGCGGAGGCGATGGACACCGCCCGTTCGGCGTCGGGCCCACCTGCGAGGACGGTCGCGATCATCGCGACCGGCTCCAGACAACGACCTCGGTTTCGAGCGTGACGCCGAAGCGGTCGAGCACGAGTGCTCGAGAAGCATCGATCAGACGGAGGATGTCGGAGGCGGTGGCGCCGTCACCGGTCTCGATGAAGTTGGCGTGCACATCAGAGACGCGGCAGGCGCTGACGGTGGTGCCCTTGCCGCCCGCGCGATCGATCAGCAGACCCGCGCCGACACGCTCGCCAGCGGCGCCGATGCCTGGCAGTTCGTGCGGAAGGGTCGGGTTCCGGAACGCGCACCCGCACGTGCGTTCCTTGAGCGGCTGGGTGGTGCTCTTGCGGCGCATGATGTCCTTGAGCCGGTCGCGGGCCTTCACTGGATCGCTCGGTTCGAGCTGGAACTCTGCGCCGGTGATCATGAGGTGGTTCAGCCCGCTCTGGCGGTACCCGAAACCGATCTCGCTTCGCTCGAGGGTGATTCGCTCGCCTGAGCGGTCGAGGGCGTGCACCCGGGTGAGCGTGTCGGAGATCGCGCCGAAGGCACCGCCCGCGTTCATGACTACCGCGCCGCCGATGGTCGCGGGAACGCCGATGACCGTCTCGAGCCCGGAGAGGCCCGCGCGGACCGTCGCGTGGATGAGCTTGGAGAGGTCGGCGCCTGCGCCTGCCGTAACGCGGCCCGTATCGGCATCGATTGTCATTTCGCGGAAGGTCTCACCCAGCTTGACGACGAGCCGATCGGTGCCCTCGTCGGCGACGAGCAGGTTGGCACCATCGCCCAGGATGCTGGGCTCTGGATCGAGCCCGAGGCAGGAGGCGAGCTCGGCCTCGTCGCGAGGGGTGACAAGACGATCAGCCCGCCCGCCGACCCGGAACCACGTGGGGATCGGCGCATCGCGCTCGATCGCGAGCTGGTCGAGAACGCGGCTCATGCGTGCACCGTCTCGGAGGGTGCTGCGGCGCTCATGAACCCGTGTGCGACCTGCCAGACGGGGCCTGCACCCATGACGACGAGCACGTCGCCCGGGCGGGCGAGGGTCTCGATCTGTTCGACGATGGCGTCGAACGGGTAGAGGTGCATGGCTCTGACGCCGCGGCGGCGGAGGCGGTCGACCAGGTCCGCGGCAGAGACGCGTTGCTTTTCGGCCTCGGAGTCGCGCACAAAGTAGATGTGCGGCACGATCACGATGTCGGCGTGCTCGAAGGCGCTGGCGAACTCGTCGAGGAAGAACCGGGTGCGCGAGTGCTGGTGGGGCTGGAAGACACAGATCAGCCGGCCCGCGTCGTCGAGCCTTTCGTGGACACGGATCGCGCGGAGGGTCATCTCGACCTCGGTGGGGTGGTGCCCGTAGTCGTCGTAGACGCGGACTGCGCCGCCCTCGACAGCGCGGTCGCCCAGGCGTTCGAGCCGACGGTGAACCCCGCGGAAGGCGGCGAGCGCGCGGACCGATGCGGTGCGGTCGGCACCGAGGATGTCGGCGAGCGCAAGCGCGGTCGCGGCGTTGATCGCGCTGTGCTCGCCAGGCATCGGGCAGGTGAACTCAGCGACCGGCTTGCCATGATGCTCGACGGTCACGCGACGCGACGCGGGATCGAGCGCGACGTGCCAGTCGGCACCGGGATTGAAGCCGATGGTCTCTACGCGGCATGACAGCCCGCGTGTCACCTCGCGCCTGTGGGCGGAGTCGTGCCCGATGAGCAGGACGCCCGACTCGGAGGGATCGTCGGACGCGGGGGGCAGCAGCGCTGCGAACTCGCGGAAGGCGTCGATGACAGCGTCGAGCGAGCCGTAGATGTCGAGGTGGTCGGCCTCGATGTTGGCGATGCTGGCAACGCGGGGGGCGAGGTTGTGGAAGGAGCGG
>JANQQZ010000054.1 GCA_028284805.1 Phycisphaerales bacterium | reverse complement strand
GCGCTCGCGGGGGGGGACGACGACCCCGCCTACGCCAGCAGCGTGTGGGATTCGGCCGGGATGTTCGACGCCGGCGGGGACACGTCCGAGGCCAGCGCCGCGTACACCGAGTTCGCGGGCTCGATCTCCGACGACCCGCGCCTGCCGGAAGCGACATTCAGGCTCGCCCGTGCGTACCAGTCCGTCGGGCAGTATGCGCTGGCTGCGCAGAACTACGAATCTTTGCTCGAGGTCGCTCTCGATCCAGAGCGGGGCACCGGGGTGGGCCCGTTCGCCGTCCGCAGCTACGTCCCGCTCGCCGAGACATACCTCGAAGACGAGGACCCGAGCAACGACGCCCGCGCGTCCGATCTGCTCGAGGCCGTGCTCCGCGGCGAGGCGGGCGGCGTCGAGAGCCCAGCCTTCGGCGATGCGCTCTCCGCGATGGGCATGGTGCACTACTACGCGGGCGTCTACCCGCGTGCGATCGAGACGCTCGAGGAGGCGATCGTCCGTGCGGATGCCCCGCGCCGCGTGCTCCGCTTGAAGTACCTGCTAGCCGATGCATACCGGCTCGAGGCCGAGTCCATCGCGAGCACGCTGGGCGAGGGTGCGATCGCGCCCACGGTTGCGAGGAGCCTCGAGAGCACGCGTGCCGAGCACTTGAACCGCGCGATCGAGCTGTTCGCCCAGGTCCGCGATGAGGGGGACAGCGTCGCCGAGATCCGGCGCACCGCGGTCGAAGAGGTGTATCTGCGGAACGCGCACTTCTACCTCGGCGACTGCGCGTTCGATCTCGGGCAGTACGAGAGCGCGATCCGTTACTACGGCCTCGCGAAGGACGCCTACCCGGAGGATGCCGCGTCTCTGGTCGCGCTCGTGCAGATCTTCAACGCGTACCTCGAACTCGATGACATCGAGCGGGCCCGCACCGCCAGCGAGCGTGCCCGGCGTTTCTACGAGCAGCTCCCCGACGAGGTGTGGGACGATCCGACGCTCCCGGTCAGCCGAGAGGACTGGGAACGCTGGCTGGACTCGACGTACGAACTCGCCACGCTCCGGGCCGCGAACTACACGGAGTAACCGAACCCCGTCGGAGACGGGCCACGAGAGGGTCAGGATGACCAAGCACAGCGAACACCCCCAGCCAGACGGGCTCGTCGCGTTGATCGACCGGCAGATCGATCTCTACGACACCCTCGACGAGCTCAGCAAACGCCAGCACAGCATCGTCGAGAGCGACGACACCGATGCATTGCTCCGCGTGCTCGCCGAGCGTCAGGATGTGATCGACCGCATCGGACGCCTGTCCCGGTCGCTCGAGCCCTATCGAGGCGACTGGGACGCGAACGTCAACGGGCTGCCCGATGACGAACGCGCACGCATCCGACGTCGCCTCGACGGCCTCGCGGTCGTGATGGAGCAGATCGCCCGGCGCGACGAGCACGACCGCGACGTCATTGAGCAGCGACGCGCCTCGATCGGCGCCGAGCTCGGCGGGGTCAACCGCGGCGGTGCAGCACTCTCGGCGTACGCCGGCCAGTCGCGCGGCCCACGGTTCCAGGACCGGGAGGCCTGACCCGTGACCGCGACCGAAGCCACCAGCCCGAACGCCGCGCTCTCGCAGGGCGACCTGTCTCAGCTCTTCGCGGCTTTCAACGACGTCACCGAGAAGCTGCAGGAGACGCACGAGCGTCTGACGGGAGAGGTCAGCCGCCTCCAGGGCGAACTCAGACGCGCGAACGACGAACTCGAGCGATCGCGCCGCCTCGCCGCACTGGGCGAGATGGCGGCCGGCATCGCCCACGAGGTCCGCAACCCACTTGGCTCGATCGGGCTCTACGCCGAGATGCTCGCCTCCGACCTGCCCGAGGGTCGCGGGCGCGATGTCGCCTCGAAGATCGTCGCCGCGGTCCACGGGCTCGACGCGGTCGTGAACGACGTGCTCGCCTTCAGCCGCGAGATGTGTCTCTCTCCGGTCGAGCAACATTCGGGCGAGTTGTTCCGCAACGCACTGGATTCCTGCCGCGACGTGCTCACGACGTGCGCAGTGCGCATCGAGGGTGATGAAACCGTCGACGCCGATCCGTCGTTGCTCCAGCAGGCGCTGGTGAACCTGATCCGTAACGCTTCCGACGCGGTCGAGGGTCGGGGTGAGGTCACGCTCACCGCCTTCGCCGCGACGACACCCGGGGGCGACCCCGCGGTCGCGCTCGCTGTGAGCGATACCGGTCCCGGCATCCCCGACGACATCCGCGAGCGCATGTTCAACCCGTTCTTCACCACGCGGGCTGCGGGCACCGGGCTCGGGCTCGCGATCGTGCACCGCATCGTCGACGCCCACGGCGGCGCGGTCCGCGTTCACAACCGACCCGCGACCGAGAGCGATTCGGGCGGCGCCACCATCGAGATCCTCTTCCCCACGAGAACCCCCGGCCGCGCGACGGCCGACCCCAGGAGCGCAGCATGAACACCGTGCTCGTCGTTGACGACAAAGAGATGATGCGCGACAGCGTGGGGTCCACCCTCCAGCGCGCTGGTTTCGCCGTTGTGACCGCCAGCAGCGGCGCCGCGGCGCTCACCGCCATCGCCAGCAGACGCCCCGATGCAGTCGTGAGTGATCTCAAGATGCCCGAGATGACCGGGATCGAGCTGCTCGAACGCATCCGCGAGATCGATGCCGACCTGCCCTTTCTCCTCATGACCGCGTTCGGCACGATCGAGACCGCTGTGCACGCCATGAAGCTCGGTGCGTTCGACTACGTCACCAAGCCCTTCCAGGGCGACGAGATCGTGATCGCGGTCAAGCGTGCCTGTCAGCACGCCGCGATCGTTCGTGAGAACGCGCTGCTGCGTGCCAGCACGACCCGGCCCGCGGGCGCACCCGCCGAACGCACGGGCCTCGACCGTCTCATCGGTTCGTCCTCTGCGATGCGTCGCGTCCGCGAGCAGGTCGCTGCGGTCGCCGACAGTCAGGGCACCGTCATGGTGGTGGGGGAGTCGGGCTCGGGCAAGGAGGTCGTCGCCCGCGCGGTGCACGAGTGCAGCACCCGTTCAGCCCAGCCCTATCTCGCGGTGAACTGTGCCGCCCTGAGCGAGTCGCTTCTCGAATCCGAGCTCTTCGGGCATGAGAAGGGGGCCTTCACGGGCGCCGAGAAGCTCCCCAAGGGCCGATTCGAGCTCGCCGACAACGGCACCCTGCTCCTCGACGAGATCAGCGAGATCCCGCCTGCCCTCCAGGCCAAGCTGCTCCGTGTGCTCCAAGAGCGTGCGTTCGAGCGCGTCGGGTCGAGCGTGACCATCGGGGTCGATGTCCGCGTCGTCGCGACCAGCAACCGCGACTTGCCCAAGTCAGTCTCCAAGGGCGAGTTCCGTCAGGATCTCTTCTTCCGTCTGAACGTCTTGCCCATCCATCTGCCGCCGCTACGCGAACGCCTCGAAGACGTCCCTGAGCTCGCCAGGCACTTCGTGAGCGAGGTGTGCACACGCGAGGGCATCGCCCCGCTGGGGCTCGGCGAGGACACCGTTGCCCTGCTCACCAGCTATGCATGGCCAGGAAACGTCCGTGAGCTTCAGAACATCTGCGAACGGGCGGTCGTGCTCGGCAGGGCCTCGGGCGACAGCACGATCTCTGCCGCTTTGCTCGGTTCCTGGCTCGGCCTGGGCGGCGATGCCGCTCCGGTACCCGCCGCCCCTCCGGAGCTCAACGGTCACGTCCAGGTCGATGCCGCGGTCGCCAACGGGTTCGTCAACGCCGCGGCCACTTCGAGCTCGGCACCGCATGACAACGGCGAGCCGCAGGATCTGCGCACCATCGCGCACAAGCCCGTTACCCTGGAGGAGATCGAGCGCGAGGCCATCATCACCGTTCTCCAGCGTAACAACGGGCACCGCCAGAAGACCGCCAAGAGTCTGGGCATCGGGGTCCGCACCCTCGGGCTCAAGCTCAAGAAGTGGAAGGAAGAGCGGATCGTGCCCGAGAGCCTCTGAGCCTTGGTGAGGAAGACTGGCCCCCGGTTTGCGATGAGCCCACAGCGATGACCCTGATCGACCACGTCACCAACGCAGGCGCCCTGCCCTCTCTCGAGCGGACGATCCAGTTCGCCGGGCGTCGCCAGGCCCTGCTTGCCCACAACATCGCCAATGCCTCCACGCCCCGATTCCAGCACAAGGACGTGTCCCCGCAGGCCTTCCAGTCCGCGCTGCGCGATGCCATCGATGACCGACGGGCCCGCACGGGAGGAGCCCACGGCGAACTCGGCTTCCGCGGCACCCGCGAGGTCCAAGTCACCGAGCGGGGGCTGAAGCTGACCCCATCTACGCAGAGCGGGCGGGGTGTCCTGACCCACGACCGCAACAACCGTGACCTCGAGTCGATGATGCAGGACCTCACGGAGAACCTGGGTGCCTACCGCGTCGCGACGGAGCTGATGCGCACCCGCGTCGGGACCATGCGCGTTGCCATTAGCGAACGCGTCTGACCGGAGACCGATGACCGATGTACGGCTCGCTCGACATCTCGACCAGCGGCATGATCGCCCAGCGGACCCGCCTCGATGTCATCTCCGCGAACATCGCCAACAAGGGGGCGATCCTCGACGCAGAGGGCAACTACAACCCCTTCCGGCGTCGCATGGCGATGCTCGCCCCGGGCAACCCGGACGCGACAAGTGCCAGGGGGCGCCAGCTGGGCGTGCAGGTCAAGGAGATCGCCCTGGACCAGTCCCCGTTCCGGCTCAAGTACGACCCGACCAACCCCCATGCCGACGATCAGGGCTATATCCGCCAACCGAACATCGATACCACCACCGAGCAGATCGACGCCATGGAAGCCGTGCGGGCCTACGAGGCGAATGTTGCGGCCGCCGAGGCCCACAAGTCGATGCTCAGCCAGGGCCTCAGGCTGCTCGCCTGACGCCGGAGTGACCACGCATGTCTGACCCGGTCGGACTCATCCCGAATGCAGGCGGTACTGGGCCGCTGAAGCCCAACCGTCCCAACGAGCAGGGTGCCGAAGCAGAGGGCTTCCGCGATCTGCTCATGGCCAACATCAACAAGGTCAACCAGCTCCAGGAAGACGCCACCCGCGCGATCGAGGACCTTCAGACCGGGCAACGCGACGACGTCGAGGGCGTGCTGCTCGCGACCGCCAAGGCTGACACCGCCTTCCGTCTTCTCCAGCAGGTCCGCAACAAGGTCTTCGAGGCCTACCGCGAGATCCAGCAGATCCGCGTCTGATCGGGCTCTCGCGGTACTCGTCGGCATCATCTGCGCAGCACATCTTGCGCGTCTGATTTCGTTGTGCGCAAGTTCAAGCGCAGCGCGCGCACGGACCGAAACGTGTGTGGTGACGGGGTACTCCGGGCGTGATAGCGCGCGCCAGGACTGCACGAGGATCGTCCAGCCCCGGACACCGGCATGGAGGCCCCGTGGACGCGTTACAACGCCTCATCCGCAACATCGGCGAGCAGCTTGGCAAGCTGACGCCCACCGTCCGCCTCCTCATCGCCTGCACCGTTGTCATTCTCGTCATGGCGCTCGCGATGGTTGCCCTGTACGCCGGTTCGCCCAGCCGAGCCGAGATCTACCAGGGCGCAGAGGCGAACGTGAAGCAGCAGGCGGTGCCTCAGCTCCGTTCCCGGGGCATCCACGCCGAGCTCGACGCCCAGGGACGCCTCATGGTCCCGCACGGCGACGCCCAGCTCGCTGTTGGTATCCTCGCCGAGGGTGGCGTGCTCCCGGCCGACGGTGCTGTGCTGTTCGGCAACCTGAACGAGCACATGAAGTGGACCAACCCGCGTGAGATGAACCAGCAGATGGTTCGGATGGCGCTGCAGGGCGAACTCGAGCGCACGATCTCCAACTTCCCGTCCATGCGATCCGCCCGGGTCTTCCTCGACGTGCCCGAGCCCGTGGGCATCGGCATGGCCGCTCGGATGCCCACTGCCTCGGTGAGCGTCATGACCGCGGGCGGCTCTCCGGTCACGCAGAACCAGGTCGACGCGGTGGCGCGGCTGGTCGCCAAGGCCGTTTCGGGTCTCCAGCTGCGGGACATCTCGGTCATCGATGCCGCCAACAGCCGATACCTCTCGCCCCGCAGTGACGACGACGCCATCGCAACCAGCTACCTCGAGCACCAGGGCAAGGTCGAGCAGCAGTTCGAGCGCAAGGTTCGCAACCTGCTCACGCACATCCCGGGTGTGACCGTCGCGGTCACCGCGGCGGTCGACGTGAAGAAGGTCACGAGCCGACGCGAGCAGTTCCTCGACGACGGGAAGGGCACCGTCTCAGCCCTCGCGGAGGATCAGACCAACGACGAGGTCCAGCGGTCCGGCACGTCGGCAGCCGAACCCGGTGTTCGCCCCAATACCGGTGCTGACATCAACTCGGGGCCCTTCGGTTCGCCCGAGGTCGAGATTGCCGATGCGACCCAGCGCTTCGAAACCCGCTTTGGCTCCGAGGTCACGAGCACCGTCGATCCGCGAGGGATGCCCACGCAGGTCTCCATCTCGATCCAGGTGCCCCGCAGCTACATCGCGGGTCTGCTCGCGCCGGCGGGTGAAGACGAGGGCGAGGAAGCCGATGCCGCGCCCGACGATGCCGCGATCGAGGCTCGCTTCCAGACCGAGCGCGATCGCATCGCTGCGCTCATCGAGCCGCACCTGCCCTCGGTCGCGGCCGGGGACGGCACGCTCACCCGTGCAGGTGAAGTCGCGGTTGGCCTGATGGCGACCGATCCACCCATGCTCATGGCCGCATCGGGCGGTGCAGCGGGCGGCATCGGGCTCGGATTCATGTCCTCCGGTGGATCGGGTGGCGTGCTCGGGATCGGCGGCGGGCTGATCGAGAAGGCGGTCCTGCTCGTTCTCGCCGGTGTCGCGGTCACGATGATGCTGCTGATGGTGCGCAAGGCCACCCGCAAGGTCGAGATGCCGACCGCCGAGGAGATCGTGGGCATCCCGCCCGCGCTCGACTCGATCGGGGAGGTCGTGGGCGAGGCAGACGAGTCACAGTCGCCCATGGAGGGCATCGAGATCTCGCCCGACGAGGTCAACGCGTCCAAGCTGCTCACCCAGGTCACGGATCTGGTCGGCGAGCGTCCGGACATCGCGGCCCGTCTCCTCTCGCGCTGGGTTGACCCCGAGACCTGATCAGCTGGAGCCTCCCGATGCCGCGCAGACCGGGCGACAAGCTGCCCAACAACCCGGAGGACCTTGAAGGCCTGACCAAGGCCGCGATCCTGCTGCTCGCGATCGATGCGGAGAAGGCGACAGCCATACTCAAATCGATGGAAGCGGAGACCGTGGAGGAAGTGACCCGCGAGCTCGCGGGCCTCGGGCGTGTTCCCCCAGACCTCGTCCGTGCTGTCGTCAACGAGTTCTATCACACCGCGTCGGCAATGCAGCATGCCGCCGAGGGCAGCCTGGACCACGCCAGGGCGCTGCTGACCGAGGCGCTCGACCCGAAGCTGGCCGCCAAGGTCATGCAGCAGATCCAGACCCAGGTGCAGAAGACGCCTTTCTCCTTTCTGCAGCGAGCCGAGAGCGAGAACCTCCTGACCTTCATCCAGGATGAGCACCCGCAGACGATCGCCCTCATCGTTTGCCATCTCGCGCATCACAAGGCCTCCGAGATCCTGATGGGTCTGCCGATGCAGAAGCAGATCGAGGTCATCAAGCGCATCGCCAACATGGAGCAGACCAACCCTCAGGTCATCCGCGAGGTCGAGAAGGGCCTCGAGAGCCGGCTCAGCAGCATGCTCGTGCAGTCCACCGAGAAGATGGGCGGCGTGCCCACAGTGAGCGAGATCCTCAACCTCGCCGACCGCTCGACCGAGAAGTCGATCCTCGAGGGCCTGGAGGCGGAGGACCCCGACCTCGTCGAGCAGATCCGTCGACTGATGTTCGTCTTCGAGGACGTGCTCCTCGTCGATGATCGCGGCATCCAATCGGTGCTCAAGGAAGTCGACAACGAGGAGCTCAGCCTCGCGCTCAAGACCGCGAGCCAGGAGCTCCAGAACAAGATTCTGGGCAACATGTCCGAACGGGCGGGGCAGATGATCCGCGAGGACATGGAGTTCATGGGTCCGGTGCGGGTGAGCGATGTCGAGGCCGCACAGCAGCGCATCGTCGACATCGTCCGACGTCTCGAGGAGGCGGGCGAGATCATCATCCAGGGTCGCGGCGATGCCGAGCTGATCGTGTAGCAAGGGGGAGTGCGCATGCCCGTTCTGAAACGCCAGCACGCGGAGCGGTACACGAAGGACGCCGTCGTGCTCGATCTCGCCGATATCACGAAGCAGGGCGAGGCGATCCGGCGCGCCGCGAGCCAGGAGGCCGACCGGATCGTTGCCGAGGCCAGGGCCGAGCGCGAGCGTCTGCTCTCGGATGCACGTGAGGTCGGGCGCCACGAGGGATTGGAAGCCGGGCGAACCGAGGGCTGGCAGGCCGGGCGCGCCGAGGGGGAGACCGCGGCCCGCGCCGAGCACGCCGATGAACTCCTCCGCCTGCAGGCTTCCTGGGCGAATGCTCTCGCGGAGTTCCTCTCGCAGCGCGAGCACCTGCTCGTGACGTGCAAGCGGGACGTCCTCCAACTCGCGCTCTCGATCGCCCGGCGCGTGACGCACCGCACGATCGAATGCAACGAGGACATCGTCTGCGATCAGATCGAAGCCGCACTCCGCCTGATCGGCGCACCGACGACCGCGGTGATCGCGGTCCACCCGGGCGAGCTCGGGCTGGCACGTGAGGTCCTGCCCGACCTGACCGCGCGCATCGAAGGCGTGAGCCACGCGGAACTCATCGCCGACGAAACGCTCGGTCCCGGTTCCTGCGTGATCCGCACCGCCGAGGGAGGCTCGATCGACGCCTCGGTTCAGACGCAGCTCGACCGCATCGCCGAGCTGATCGTGCCCGACGCTGCTGCCGGTCTGCGGGCTCCCGATGCCGACGAGGCGAGCACGCCCCCGTCGTCGGATGACCCGGGCGACATCGAGAGAGGAGATCTCGCGGCGTGAGCGTGCTCAGCGGCCAGCTTGCCGTCGCAGATGCGGCGCTGCCCATGCTCGTGTCCGGGAGGGTGGCGGCGCTGCGAGGGCTCACGGTCCTCGTCAAGCAGCTCCCGCTGCCCGTCGGGGCAACGGTCGAGGTCTGCCCGTCGTCGCGCCGCGAGCGCATCGCAGGCGAGGTCGTCGGCTTCACCCACGAGCAGTCGATCGTGATGCTCTTCGGATCTGCCAGCGGCGTGCGCCCGGGTGACCGCGTCGAGGGGGTGCACGCCTCCGCGGCGGCGCCCATCGGGACCGCGATGCTCGGGCGTGTCGTCAACGCGCTCGGAAGGCCGATCGATGACCGGGGCCCAATACCCGATACCGCCATGCTGCCGATCGATACCCCGCCTCTCGGCGCGATGCAACGCGCCCGCGTCGAGCACCCGATCCACACGGGCGTCCGCGCGATCGATCTCATGACCACCCTTGGGCGTGGGCAGCGCATGGGCATCTTCGCCGGGCCAGGCGTCGGGAAGAGCACCCTGCTCGGCTCCATCGCACGAGGCACGGCCGCCGACGTCAACGTCATCGCCCTCATCGGCGAGCGAGGCCGCGAGGTGCGAGACTTCATCGAGGGCTCCCTGGGCGAAGAGGGCCTGCGCCGCTCGGTCGTCGTCGTCGCGACGGGCGACGAGCCCCCGCTGATGCGCATCCGCGCGGCATGGCTCGCCTGCGCCATCGCCGAGCTCTTCCGCGATCGCGGGCGCGATGTCATGCTCATGATGGACTCGGTCACACGCTTCGCGCACGCGCAGCGCCAGGTCGGGCTCTCTGTGGGTGAGCCCCCAGCGACCAAGGGCTACACCCCGAGCGTGTTCGCTCAGCTCCCTGTGCTGCTGGAACGAGCCGGCCCGAGCGAGGCCAGCGGGGGCTCGGTCACCGGGCTCTACACCGTGCTGGTCGAGGGCGACGATATGACCGAGCCCGTCGCCGACGCAGCGCGAGGGATTCTCGACGGTCACATCGTCCTCAGCCGCAAGCTCGCGCAGAAGTCACACTTTCCCGCGATCGACGTGCTCGATTCCGTCAGCCGCCTCGCGGACGACATCGTGGACGACCAGGCTCGCGTCGCGCGCAACCTGCTCCGCCAGATCATGGCCGCGTACACGAACGTCGAGGAGCTGGTCCAGATCGGTGCGTACGCCAGGGGCTCCGACGCCGACGCCGACGTTGGCGTCGCCTACCAGTCACGCATCGCCGAGCTGCTCCGCCAGGGAGCGCACGAGCAGGCCGATCCGGCAGACGCGCGCGAGCAGCTGATCGGGCTGGCCATGGAGGCTGGCGAGCACCTGCGCCGCCTGCGCGCTGCCGCACACCCGGGGCAGAGCACGCCCGGTGAGGCCGCCTGAGCATGGCACGTTTCCGCTTCAAGCTCGGGCCCGTCCTCCGCCAGCGTGAGCGCGCCGAACGTGATGAGCAGCTTCGCGTCGCCGCGATCGAACGCCAGCGTCTCGAACTCGAGGGGCGTCTCCGATCGCAGCAGCATCGCATCGAGGCCGAGGAGGCCGCGCTCGCCTTGCTCACGCACGGCGGACGGACCGACGCGACCACGCTCCGCTGCCAGGGGGTCGCGCTCGCGGCAGCCCGCGATGAGGCGCAGAAGCTCGCCCGCTCGCTCGCAGGGGTCCTGAGGCGTCTCGAGCAGGCACGCGGTGTGCTCGCCGCACGGGCAGCGGACCGACGCGCGATCGAGCTGCTCCGCGATCGCAAGCTCGAGGCCTTCCGGCGCGATCAGAACGCGGCGGAGACGCGCATGCTCGACGACCTCGCCTCGGCCAAAGCCGCACGGGAGACGGGACAATGAAGGGTCTGTTCACCGCCGCCGCTATTCTCGCGATCGTCCACCTGCTCGCTGTGCTTGGCTTCCTCGGCTGGTTCGTGGGCACGGGGCGGCTCGACGACCGGCGGATGGGCGAGCTGTCGGCGATGCTCGCGGAGACCACCGTTGCGCGCGATGCGCGCGAAGCCGATGAAGCGGCACAGACAGAGGCCGAGGCCAGGGCGGCCGCCGAGGCGCTGGGCACGGTGCCCCTCACCGCCGAGCAGCAGATCGACCGCAAGCTGTCTCTCAGCGAGGCCGACCGTCAGGTCATCCAGCGCATGCGCCGTGAGGTCGAGGATCTCCGCCGCGCGCTGAGAGCCGAACGCGACCTGCTCGACGAGGAACGAGGCCGCTTCATCGCGGACAAGGACGCCTTCGAGGCGGAGCGGGCAAAGATCATCGAGACCGAGGGCCAGGAGCAGTTCCAGCAGGTCCTCACCACGCTCAAGACCATGAAATCGGATCTCGCGCACGAACTGCTCTCGAACACCATCACCCAGCAGCCTGAAGGCGAAGAACTCGTCACCGCCTATCTCGACAACCTGCCCCCGCGCAACCGAGCCAAGATCCTTGACGAGTTCAACACCGAAGACCCAGCACTGGCAGCCCGTTTGCTCGAGCGTCTGCGGACCCGCGGCGTGATCGCCGCCGCAGACGGACCCGAGTGAATGACCCCGACACCCCCTCTGAACAGCCAACGCCCCTTAAACCCCCCTGCGCAGCCGCGATCGGAGGCGGAAGAGGGCTCTCGCTCGTTTCGCGATGCTCTGGGCCAGCAGTCGCTCGACCGGCTCGCCTCCATCCTCGATCCCAGCGCAAGCACGAGCCTCCCGGGCGCGGGCGTTGCGCTCGCGGAGGCAACCGCCGCGCCCCCGCCCGACGTTGCCGGACTTGCCGCGGCTGAGCTGGTGACCCAGGATCGCCAGCGCGGCATCCGTGAGCGGGGCCTGGACGCAGCTTCTTCATCCGCCCAGGAACTCCGGAGCCGGACAACGCCGCAGGCCAGCGCACCCCGCACGCCGGACGAACCGGAATCCCTATCGGCCCAGCCGAGCCCGCAACGCAACGAGGCGATCCGGTCCGCGGCGGCCGCGAGCGGGCGCGCGAGCGAACCCTCATCGCCTGTGCACGCGCAGTCATCCAGCGCGACGAACCGCTCAGCGCCGAACCAGGGAACGCCCAACCCGGCGCTCGCCCAGCCCGCGATGCAGCCCCAGGCGGCTCCCGTTCTCGCATCGGCTCCGGCCTCGCCATCGACGCAGGCGAGCAGGCAGGCTGCCGTCCAGGCTGTGACCAGGGGCGCATCGGTGAGCGCAGCAAGCAAGCCGGCCTCAGGGTCGACTCCGTTCACGACCGAACGCACGCCCGCGAGGGCGGAGAGCGCGAGCCCGGCAAAGCCAAGTGCGCACGCTACGCAGCGACAGGATCCCACTGCGCAGGTCCAGCGCGGCCTCGCGCAGATCCTGCGTCAACGCGGCGGCACGCTGACCATGAAGCTCACACCAAACGAACTCGGTGAAGTCAAAGTCGCCCTCCGCATCACCCAGAACCGCGTGGAGGGCTCGATTGACGCCAAGACCATACTGGCACGCGACGTGCTCAGTCAGAACATCGACGCGCTGAGGGCGTCGCTCGAACAGCGGGGCGTCACGGTGGATCGCCTCGAGGTGCGGCTGCAAGGAGCGGCCGAGAGCGACGGGCCGACTCAACTCCGGGCGGAGGCCCGGAACGAGCAGGCGGGAGCGCAGGCCGACGCTGGAGGCGATCGGCCGACGGGAGACGCCGGAGGCGGGGAGCGCCACACCGGCCGCCGGGACGGAGCGCCCGGCTCGCGACACGACAGCGCTGAACGCGGAGCGACGGCGTCAGACAGAGACGATGGGCACGGACGCCCCGATGAGCATGCCGGAGGCTGGCTCCGTCTCGACACCACGGCATAACCACACCCGCCTGGCCTCGCACGGATGCTCCGCCAAGCCAAACTGACCGGTGCGCGCCCGCCGCGCACGCGGAGGCATCGCCATGACCACGGCCGGCGCCATCGGCGCGAACGCCGGGCTCGACCCTGCCATCACGCAGGACGAGCGAGGGTTCGGTGCGCTCGATTCCGACGAGTTCACCCAGATCATCCTCACCGAGCTCAGCAACCAGGACCCGCTCGAGCCAAACGACACGAGCGCGCTCCTCGAGCAGCTCTCCACCATCCGGTCGATCGAGAGCGACACCCAGCTCAACGACACGCTCGGCAGCCTGGTCGATCGCTCTGATTTCTCCGCTGCGGCCTCGCTCATTGGCTCGCGCGTCACCACCACCGACAACCCGCTCACTCCCCGCGAAGTTGTCAGCGTGACTCAGAGCGATGACGGCATCAGTGTCACGCTGGATGACGGCTCGTTCGTCCCGATGTCGTCCGTAGACAGCGTGTTCGGTCCGAACGCGAGCGACCCGACGGGGACCGGCTCGTGACCGGCACGCCCATCGACGTCATCGGTCTTGCCTCGCTCGCCTCCGGCGCCGCCAAGCGGCTCCTCGGCACCCAGCCCGCTTCGCCCAACGCCTTCGCTGACATGCTCGGCAAAGCCCAGAGCGGTCTCCAGCCCTCGGGTCAGCCCGTCGAACTCGGACGGGGTGTCGACCTCGACCTCACGACCGACCAGCTGAGCCGTCTCGCCCAGGCCGCCGATCGGGCCGAGGCCCAGGGGGCCCAAACCGCCGTCGTGATGATCGACGGACGCGCCCTCGAGCTCGACGTCACCCTCCGCCAGATCACGGGCGAGGTGAACGCCGACGAGGGCATCCGCCCGGAGATCGACACCTTCCTCTTCGCGCCGCCTGCCAGCCAGACACCCGCCACAGGCCCCGCTGGCGCACCACAGAACCCGGACCTGCTCCGCATCCTCGCAGATCAGAGCGATCAGTAGTTCGATTCGTACCTAGGAACCGAAACCATGGCCTCCACCACCAGCCTGTTCATCGGACTCAGCGGCCTCAACGCCAACAGCCGAAACATCGACGTCATCGGCAACAACATCTCCAACGTCAACACCAACGGCTTCAAGTCCGTCCGCCTCAACTTCGCCAACAGCCTCTCACGCACCGTCTCCGAGGGCTCCGCACCGGGCGACGCCATCGGCGGATCGAACCCGACGCAGTTCGGTCAGGGCGTGACCGTCGCGGGCACCCAGCGCAACATGTCCGACGGATCCCTCACGGGCACGGGCGATTCGCGAGACCTCGCGCTCGAGGGCCAGGGCTTCTTCGTCGTCGAACGAGGCGTGGACCAGCTCTACACACGCGTCGGCGCCTTCCGCACCGACCGAGAGAACTTCCTGACCTCCATCGACGGCAACTACGTCATGGGCTACGGCGTCGACGAGAACTTCAATGTCCAGCAGGGCCAGTTGCAGCGCCTCCAGATCCCGGTTGGCGACCTGACCATCGCCGAAGCCACCACGCAGGTCAATCTCTCTGGGAATCTCAATGCCTCGGGTGCCGCCGCGACGAATGGCTCGACGCACACGCTCGCCGGCAGCGGGGGGCTGGGTCTCAGCCTGATCGCCGGGGCGACCACGCCGCCCACCGCTCCCAACGCCCTCGAGACCACGAGCCTGCTCACCGAGATCGAATCGCCCGCCGCACCGGGCTCGGGCACGCCCGCGTTTGCCGCCGGCCAGACCATCCGCGTCGACGGCGCCGAGAAGGGCACGCAGTTGCTCGGGCCCCAGGGGTTCCTCGTCGAGGCCGCAAGCACCGTGCAGGACTTCCTGAATTTCGTCGACAACGCCCTGGGCATCCAGACCGGCATCGGCCCCAACGCCGACGGCACCCAGCCAGGCGCCTCGCTCGACCCGCTGACGGGCATCCTCTCAGTCACCGGGAACCAGGGCGAGGCGAACGACATCGAGATCACGGGCGAGGACATCCGCGTCTTCAACGCCGACGGGTCGCTCAGCTCCCAGCCGTTCCTCATCAACCGCACCGCGACCGCAGGGGGGGAGAGCGTCCGGACGTCGTTCACGGTCTACGACTCGCTCGGAACGCCGCTGCGCACCGACCTCTCTATGGTTCTCGAGTCCAAGACCAACACGGGCACCACCTGGCGCTACTACGCCGAGAGCCCCGACGACACTACCGACGGCCCGCAGATCGGCACCGGGCTTGTCAGCTTCGACAACTTCGGACAGCTCATCGATCCCCAGAGCGCCGCGGTCACACTCGATCGTGACGGCACCGGCGCCGCCTCGCCCCTCAGCTTCCAGCTCAACTTCAACGCCGATGGGGACCGCGTCACCGCGCTCAGCGATACCGATTCCTCCATCGTCTCCACCTTCCAGGACGGTGTGCCCATCGGCACGCTCAGCAGCTACTCCGTCGCCCCCGACGGCATCATCACCGGCACCTTCAGCAACGGCCTGCTCCGCTCGCTGGGACAGGTTGCCGTCGCCGACTTCACAGTCCCCGAGGGTCTGGTGGAGATCGAGCAGAACCTCTACCGCCCGGGGCCCAACTCCGGGCCAGCCATCGTGACCGAGCCGCTCGAGCTTGGCACGGGGCGTGTTGTCTCGGGTGCGCTCGAGACCAGCAACGTCGACCTGGGCGAGGAGTTCATCGAGCTCATCCTCGCCTCGACGGGCTACTCCGCCTCCGCCCGTGTCATCCGGACCAGCGACGAGCTCATCCAGCAGCTGCTGGTTCTCGGGCGATGACTGAAGTGGGGGACCCGCTGTGATCAACCTCACCAAGCTCAACGGCACCGAGTTCGTTGTCAACGCCGAGCTCATCAAGACCATCGAGTCCACGCCCGACACCATCGTCACGCTCATCAACGGCGACCGCCTGATGGTCCGAGAATCGACACGCGACGTCGTCGAGCGGGCCATCGACTTCGGAAGGCGCCTGCGCACCATGCGCCCGCGCGACTGACCCCCCGGTTTCGGCCCCATTTCGCGCCCCGCCCCGTTCAAGAACTGCCCCTGAACCCCCGATCTGACCTCTGGCGGCCCGACGGAGCGGGCTCGCCCTGTGTGCGCGGGCCACCTGGAGGGCGCCGGTGGATATCGGAACCGTCATCGGACTTGTCATCGCCGTCGCCGCGATCGCTCTGGGCGTCGTGTTCGGCGGCAACCCGCTCGCGCTCATCGACGTCGTCTCGATCTTCGTTGTGCTCATCGGTACCGTCGGTGCCACCGTCATCTGCTTTCCGCTTGCGCGCATCACCAAGATCCACACCGTGGTCATGCAGGCGATCTTCTCGTCGCCCCCTGACCCGGTCGAGATCATCAAAGACATGGTCAAGTACGCCGAGCTCGCGCGCCGCGAGGGCATCCTCAGCCTCGAGAACATGGTCAGCGACATGAAGGACCCCTTCATCGTCCGCGGCATCAAGATGGCCGTCGACGGCACCGACCCCGAGCTCATCAAGGACATCATGGATACCGAGCTCGAAGCCCTGATGGATCGCCACGCCGCTGGCAAGGGCATGCTCGACGCTATCGCGAAGTACGCGCCCGCCTACGGCATGATCGGAACCCTGCTCGGGCTCATCTTCATGCTGCAGTCGATGGACGACCCGTCCGCGATCGGGCCCGGCATGGCGGTCGCGCTCATCACCACGCTCTACGGCGCCATGATCGCCAACCTCTTCGCCGGTCCTGTTGGCGAGAAGCTCGCCGCGAAGGACGCCGAAGAGGTCCTCGTCAAGACCATGATCATCGCGGGCGTGATGAGCATCCAGTCGGGCGACAACCCGCGCGTCGTCCAGGCCAAGCTCGCGACCTTCCTCCCACCCAGCATCCGCGACCAGGTCCTCGAAGAGGCCGCGTAACCGGGAGGCCCACCGATGCCCAAGCGACGCGAGAAGAAGGGCGGCGACATCCCGGAATGGGTCGTGACCTACGGCGACCTCATGTCGCTGCTGCTCTGCTTCTTCATCCTGCTCGCCGCCTTCAGCGAGCTCAAGCAGGACCGCGACTTCCAGGACGTCATCAAGAGCATCCAGGAGGCCTTCGGGTACGAGGGCGGGATCGGTGAGATCGATGTCGATACGCCCCCCAACAACTCGCAGCTCTCTCAGCTCGATGAGGTCATCAACAAGCTCAACGACGCCAAGCACCGCAGCGAGAGCCGATCGCCCGCCCCCGCCGGGCCCGATCCGAGCACGCGCCACCTCACCGAGGGGCTGCGCACCGTCGTGGGCACCGAGCTCACATTCGGACCCGGCTCTGCCGACCTCACCTCGACGGCACGCGAGTACATCGTGCGCGAGGTCATCCCCAAACTCCGCGACGGGCGGTACAAGATCGAGATCCGGGGGCACGCCTTCGGCAGGGAGGACCGCGCCGCGGCCGGCGACCTTGACCGCATGAGCTACGAGCGGGCCAAGGCCGTCAAGGACTTCCTGGTCACCCAGGGCATCGAGTCTGGGCGCCTGATGGTCTCTGCCATCGGCAGCGCCGAGCCACGGACCGTTGACCTGGGCAGCTCCAAGGGCATGGCCGCCAACCGACGCGTCCAGATCATCATGACCGAGATCTTGCCCGACCAGGTCCACCCGGACCCGAACTTCACCAGCCCCGAGGCCAGATAGCAGCGAGCACGCACGCGAGAGGGAACAGCCATGGCCGACGAACAGCAGACCGATACCCAGGCGCCAGCCGAGGCCCCCAAGGGCGGGATGCCCAAGAAGGTGCTCGTTATCGTCGCCGGAGTCATGGCGATCGAGGTGATCGGCGTGGGCGCCTTCCTGATGCTCTCGGGCGGCGGGGCCAACGAGGCCGCCGCCGATATCGAGCTCGACCCCGAGAACGATCCCAACGCGATGATCGAGATCCCGATCGTCGCCGATCGCTTCCAGAACATGCACACCGGGCGGGTCTGGCAGTGGGAGTGCCAGATCGTCATCCAGGTCAAGCGGCGCAACGAGGAGGCAGTCACCAAGGCCCTTGAGTACCGGACGGCCGAGGTGACCGCGGGCATCGCCGAGCTGATCCGGAAGGCAACGCATACCCAGCTCCGCGAGCCCGAGCTCCAGTCGGTCAAGCGGAAGCTTTCGGTCTATCTGGGCGAGGTCTTTGGCGAGGACGCCGAGGGGGAGAGCCGCGTCGAGCGTGTGCTCATCCCCAAGCTCCGCGGCGCCCCGGCCGACTTCTGATCCGCAGATCTTGCGCGTGCAGCGGCAGGCCCTGCCCGGACGCGCAGGAATTGTGTCCCCGACGTTCCCGTGCATCCGATGGGTGTGATGCGTACAGGTGCTGCGCGCTTGACGGAGTCGAGCCATGTCCGAAGAGCAGGATGCCCAGAATCCCGAAGCGGTCCCGGAGCCCGGCGAAACAGGCCAGCCGCCGCCCGCCCCGACCGACTCGGATACCCCGCTGCCGAAGGCGGATGATCCGGACGACGCGGCCAACGCAGCGCTCCTGGCCGCCCAAGCCGCGATCAGCGCACTCGGGTCGGAGGCCACCGCAGCTAGCAGCGGGGATCAGCCCGAGCCCTTCGCCGCACCAGCCTTCAGCCCGACCGAGAACGAGGCGATGCCCGAGGGCCTCGATCTTCTCTCCGATGTCGATGTCAATGTCACCATCGAGCTGGGGCGCACCCGGATGCTCGTCGAGGACGTGCTCCGTCTTGCCGAGGGCGCGGTCGTCGAGCTCGACAAGCTCGCGGGTGATCCTGTCGACGTCTTTGTGAACGAACGTCTCGTCGCCCGCGGCGAGGTGCTGGTCCTGAACGACAACTTCTGCATCCGCGTGAACGAGATCCTCGACGCCGACACCGTCGAGGAAGACTGAACCCGACACCCGCCGCAGGACGCGGCGAAGCCTCAGCCAGGACGGCGCATGGCAAAGCTGCTCATCATCCTAATGCTGGTGCTGATGTCGCTCCCGGCCCACGCGCAGGTCGAGAGCACTCCGCTCGGCACGCCCGCGAGCGAGCGGTCACCGCTCGGCGCGGGTGCGCCATCCGCTGGTTCGGTCGGCTCCACGGTCGCATCACTCGCCGCGGTCGTCGCTCTCATGGTTGCGTGCTTCGCTGGGTACCGCTTCCTCGCGTCGCGCGCGGGCGGGCTGGCGGGACAAGCCGCCGCAGCCGGTTCGCCGGCGGGCGTGCTCGACCTTCTCGGGCGTTACCCGATCGGCCGAGGCCAGGCGCTTCTCTTGCTGAAGGTTGACCGTCGCATCCTGCTCGTTGCGCAGTCGGCGCCTTCGCGTGTCGGCGCTGCCCCGGCTATGTCCACGCTCTGCGAGATCAATGACCCCGACGAGGTCTCGTCGATCCTCACACGGGTCAGGCAGCCCGAGACGCCATTCCGCGACGTGATCGCCACGCTCCACCGCACCGAGCCGCCGCCCGGGAGCGACGGCGTCGAGGTCGTCGATCTCACACGCGCCGAGAGCCCGCTCGCGAGGCTCGCGAGCCTCGGAAGGAAGCGGGCGTGATCGTCATGGCGCGCGTCATCCTGTTCCTGCTTTCGATCCTCGCCATGCCCTCGGCCGCACAACTGCAGGGGCCGATGCCCGATACCGGCCTGCCGATGGCCTCAGCGGCGATCGACGCAGTCGACCCGTCCAACCCGATGGCGCTGCTCTCAGCTGCTGGGCAGATGCTGCCCTCGCAGGATCCGTCCGCCCAGTCCGCGTCCGCTGACGAGGGCGGGCTCTCCGCCGCGCTCAACATCATGATCCTGCTCTCGGTGCTCACCCTTGCGCCGGCGATCATGCTCATGACCACCAGCTTCGTCCGCATTCTCATCGTGCTGGGCCTGCTCCGCCAGGCCCTGGGCACCCAGGGGCTGCCCCCGCCCCAAGTGCTCACCGGGCTCGCGCTGTTCATGACCCTGCTCGTCATGGCCCCGACCTTCGAGCGTGTCTACACCGAGGCCATCGATCCCTACAACCGAGGCGAGATCCGCGACTACGACACCCTCTGGGACAAGTCCAAGCAGCCGCTCCGCGACTTCATGTTCGATCAGATCGAGGCCACCGGCAACTGGTCCAGCCTCTACATGGTGCTCAACTACCGGGGCGTCGATACCTCCGACCCGCAGTCGATGACCCGCGCTGACGTCGACATGGTCGCTCTCGTGCCCGCCTACATGCTCAGCGAGCTCAAGACCGCGTTCCTCATGGGCTTCCGCGTCTACCTGCCCTTCTTGGTGATCGACATGGTCATCGCGGCCCTGCTGATCTCTATGAGCATGATGATGCTGCCGCCCGTGCTCATCTCACTGCCCTTCAAGCTGCTGCTGTTCGTGCTGGTGGACGGGTGGCAGCTCGTCACGGGCGGGCTGCTCGCTTCGTTCGCGCGCGAGGGGTACTCCGCGCGCCTCTCGTCCGTTTCTGCGGTCGCCGTTGACGCAGCCGCCGTCGTGCCGCCCGGATAGGAGTGGGGGATTCACGCATGCCGTACGACGAATCGTTGGTAGCTCTCGTCCGCGAGACTGTGATGATCGCGCTGAAGATCGCGCTGCCGATCCTCGGGGCGGGTGTCGTGATCGGTCTGGTTGTGAGCATCATCCAGTCCGTCACGTCCATCCAGGATCAGACGCTGACCTTCGTGCCCAAGATCGTCGTGATGATGGTCGTGCTCATCCTGCTCACGCCCTGGATCTTCATGCGCCTCACCGATTTCGCCGCCCGCCTCTTCTGGGTCGGCATCCCCACCGGGAGCGGTTGATGCTCGAGCTCGGGCCTCTCTACCAGCACGGCATCGCGATGGTGATCGTCGCTTTCCGCCTCGCGGGCTTGCTCCTCTTCAGCCCGATGCTCGCGGGTGCCGCGATCCCGCGCCAGGCAAAGGTCTTCCTCGTCATCACCCTCGCGGTCGCGATCTACCCAGCCATGCCCGCCGACTGGCAGATGCCCATGCGATTCAGCCTCGTGACGCTCGGGCAGCTCATGGTGACCGAGGCCCTCATCGGCGCCGCCATAGGGCTCATCGCAAGCCTACCCCTCATCGCGGTGCAGCTTGGCGGGCAGATCATGGGCCAGCAGATGGGCCTGGGCCTCGCGCAGGTCTTCAACCCCGAGCTCGAGACCAACACGGGCGTCGTCGACCAACTGCTCTTCTACACCGCGCTGGCAGTCTTCATCTCGTTCGGGGGCGTCGAGGCCATGTTCGGCGCTGTGATGAACTCGTACGAGTCCGTCCCCCTCGGCGCGATGACGCTCTCGGCCATCCCGCTTGAGCTTCTCGTGGGCACGCTCTCGGCGGGCTACGAGCTCGCGCTCCGTGTCGCAGCGCCCATTGTGGGCATCATGGTCATCGAGACCGTCGCCAGCGGCGTGCTCATGAAGACCATCCCGCAGATCAACATCATGTCCGTTGGCTTCGCCATCAAGACCCTCGCGGGTCTGGCGGGCCTTGCCGGGGCACTCGCGGCGATCTTCATCGTCTTCGCCGATGAGTCGGCCTCGGTGCTCTCATCGGTGTTGGAGTGGTCCACCCACATCCTGCCGGCGCTTACGAGCGGGGTGATGATCTGATGGCCGACCTTGGCGAGAAAACCGAGGAGCCCACCACCCGCAGGCTCAGCGACGCTCGGAACAAGGGTCAGGTCCCCAAGAGCCAGGACCTGACGGGCGTCCTGAGCCTCATCGTCGCAGCGATCACGCTCCTCGTCTTCGGCGCGTTCATCGCCGGACGCATGCACAACCTCGTCAAGCGGTCGCTCTCAGCCGACAGCACGGGCTTCGTCGCCTCGCCCGATTCCGTCTGGTCGCTCGTGCGCACCGCAGCGATCGATGCCGGCGCCATGCTCGCGCCGGTCATGGCCATCATGTTCGTCGGGATTACGCTCGCAAGCATCGGTCAGATCGGCCTGCTCTTCACCACCAAGCCCGTGACCCCCGATCTCAACCGTCTCAACCCGATCAGCGGATTCAAGCGGATCTTCGGCCTCCGGGGGGTCATGAAGACCGTCATGAACCTCGCCAAGCTCGCCGCGGTCATCGCGGTTGCCGTGCTCGTCATCATCCGCAACGAGGCCAAGCTGGTCATGCTGGTGGTGCTCGAACCGACCCAGGCCGCGATGGTCGTGCTGGTCGTTCTCGTCGAGGTCCTCGCCTGGATCCTCTTCATTCTGTTGGTCATAGGCATCATCGACTTCGTCTACCAGAAGTGGCAGCACCGCAAGGACAACCGGATGACCAAGCAGGAGGTCAAGGACGAGGTCAAGAGCATGGAGGGCGACCCCGAGACCAAACGCCGCCGCTTCAAGATCGCCCAGGAGGTCGCCTTCCAGCGCGTGCAGCAGGACGTGCCCCAGGCCGACGTCATCGTGACCAACCCGACGCACTTCTCCGTGGCGCTGCGGTACGCCGACGAGGACGCCGCCCCGCGCGTCGTCGCCAAGGGCGTCGATCACCTCGCCCTGCGCATCCGCCAGATCGCGGCGGCACACCGCGTCCCCATGGTCGAACGCCCGCCGCTCGCCCGTGCCCTCTACTGGGGCACCGAGGTCGGCGACCTCATCGCCCCCGAGCACTACGAGGCCGTCGCAGAGATCCTCGCCTACGTCTACGAGCTCGACGGCACCGCCGCCGACCAACGCCGGGCCCGAGAGGGGGCGCTCACCTGAGCTGACGCCCCATGAGCACCGCCCCGTCCATGCCGGCCTGGCTCGAACGCATCGCGAAGTACCGCGGGCTGCTCGTCCCCGTGGGCTTCATCCTCGCGCTGGGCGTCATCCTTGTCCCGCTCCACCCGGTGCTGATGGACCTGCTCATCAGCATCAACATCAGCCTCGCCATCGTCGTCCTGCTCACGACGATCTACATGAGCAAGCCGCTCGACTTCAGCGTCTTCCCCTCGCTCCTGCTTGCGACCACGCTCTTGCGATTGGTGCTGAACATCGCGAGCACGCGCCTCATCCTGACCGCCGACGCCTCGAGCCCGGAGGCAGCCTCGGGCGTCGCGGGCAAGGTCATCCAGGCCTTCGGGGACTTCGTCTCGGGCGACTCGCTGGCCGTCGGCGTCGTGCTCTTCCTCATCCTCGTGCTCGTGCAGTTTCTGGTCATCACCAAGGGCGCGACCCGCGTGTCAGAAGTCGCCGCCCGCTTCACGCTCGACGCGATGCCCGGCAAGCAACTCGCGATCGACTCCGATCTCAACGCGGGCGTCATCACCGAGGAGGAGGCCCGCGAACGTCGCGAGCTGATCCGCCGCGAGGCCGACTTCTTCGGTGCGATGGACGGTGCCTCCAAGTTCGTCCGCGGCGACGCGATCGCGGGCATCCTCATCACCCTCATCAACGTCCTGGGAGGGTTCGCCATCGGCACCCTTGAGCGGGGCTGGCCCGCCGGGCAGACCGCCGAGGTCTTTACCCGTCTCACGATTGGCGACGGTCTGACGAGCGCCATCCCCAGCTTCGTCATCTCCATCGCTGCCGCGCTGATCGTCACACGATCGGGCTCGAAGGCCGACCTGGGCACCGAGCTCACGGGCCAGCTCGCCAGCCAGCCGCGCGGGCTCTACATCACCGCAGTGTTTCTCGCCGCTCTCGCCGCGACGCCTCTGCCCACGATCCCCCTGGTTGCCAGCGGCCTGCTGCTTGCCGGCGTCGCGTTCACTATGAACCGGGCCGCTCGCCTCAACCAGACCAGGGTTGAAGAAGAAGTCGCCCAACAGAACGTGCCCGAGCCCCAGCCCGTGGAGAAGCTCCTGAAGGTCGACACCCTCGAGCTCGAGGTCGGCTATGGGCTCGTCGCCTTGGTCGACGCGGGGCAGGGCGGCGATCTGCTCGACCGCATCAGCTCGACCCGCCGCCAGCTCGCCCTCGAGCTGGGGCTTGTGATGCCGCCCGTCCGCATCCGCGACAACATGCAGCTCGAGCCTCACACCTACCGCGTCAAGATCCGAGGCGCCACCGTCGCCGAGCACCAGGTCCACCCGCAGCAACTGCTCGCGATGGACCCCGGTTTCGCCTCGGGCCCGCTCGAGGGCACCAAGACCACCGAGCCGGCCTTCGGGCTCGACGCATGGTGGATCGACCAGGGCCAGCGCCAGCGGGCCGAGGCGCTCAGCTACACCGTGGTCGAGCCCACGAGCGTCGTCGCGACACATGTTGCCGAGGTCGTCAAGAAGCACGCCGACGAGATGCTCACCCGCGAAGAGGTCGGCAACCTCGTCGAGCAGCTCAAGGAGACCGCGCCCAAGCTGGTCGAGGAAGCCATCCCTGCCGCCATCAGCCTGGGCGACCTTCAAAAGGTCCTCCAGGGCTTGCTCCGCGAGCGCGTCCCGATCCGTGACCTCGAATCGATCGTCGAGGCGATGGCCGAGTGGGCCCCTCGGAGCAAGGACCCCGCCGTCCGCGTCGAGTACGCCCGCAACGCCCTGCGCCGGTCGATCAGCTTCCGGCACGCCGCCCAAGCGGACGACGGCAAGCCCGTCCTCCGCTGCATCACGCTCGACACCCAACTCGAGGACCAGGTCCAGGGCTACGTCGACCGCTCGGGCGACACCACCGCTGTGACCATGCCCCCGCGCACCGCCAACCGCCTCGCGGCGGCGGTGCTCGAGTCCTTGGGGCCGTTGACCACCGCGGGGCACCCGCCGGTCATCCTCGCCTCACCTCCGGTTCGGGGCCCGCTCTTTGAGATCCTGCAGCCCCACATACCCGACCTCGCCGTGCTGGGCTACAACGAGATCGTCCAGGGCATCGAGATCGAGTCCATGGGCTACGCCCGCTGGCCCACCGACGCGGATGCCCCCGCAGCCGCTCCAGCGGGAGCAGCCTGAACCGGTGCGCAGATCCTGCTATTCTCTGCTGAGGAACCTCGGCAGATCCTGCCGATGATCGGAGCACACAGCGGGGCGCAGGATGCGTCCACCAACGCGAGCCACGGAAGGCGACCATGGCCCTCAAGGTCTACCGCGCACGATCCATGAACGACGCCCTCGCCGAGGTCAAGCGCGACCTGGGCCCGGACGCCGTCATCCTGCACACGCGCAACTACAAGTCCGGCGGGCTCTTCGGGCTGGGAGCCCGCAACGTGGTCGAAATCACGGCGACCACCGACGACAACCCGCCCACGCGGAGGCCCCTGCCGCCCGCCCGTTCACCCAAGCCTCGCGATCAGCGCCCCGCGACCGAGGGACGCCCCGATCCGCTGGACGGCTTTGCACCGTCTGCGCCAGCTGCGAGGCAGGCTCAGGCACCCAGGCCCCCGGTGAGCGTCATGCCGGCCAAGGCGGACGAGCCCGCGATCGCTCTCGATTCGGACCCGCTGGCGTCACTCGTGCCAGATGCACTACCCATGACCAGTCCACGCACAGCGCCAGAGCCGCGCGTCCTCCCTGTTGCGGGTCAGCAGCCCAAACCCGAGGACGGCGATATCCAGGCCATCAAACGCATGGTCAGCAAGCTCCTGCAGACTGCGTCCTCGGGCCAGAACGCTTCCGCGGGGGCCATGCCCGACCCGCTCTTCGAGCATTACCTGCGTTTGCAGGAGAACGCCGTCGCATCGGAGATCGCCGACGAGATCATCGGAGCCGTCCGCGACGAGCTGTCCGCCTCCGAGCTTGCCGACGCGGAAATCGTCCGCGAGACCCTGCTCCGTCACATCGCGGCACTGCTTCCGGTGACCGACGACCCGCCGGTTCGTCCGCGGCCTGCCGACGGACGGGCGCGCATCATCGCGCTCATCGGGCCCACGGGTGTCGGCAAGACCACGACGCTTGCCAAGCTCGCCGCGACCGCCAAGCTCCGCCGCGGGCGCCGGGTCGGTCTCATCACCACCGACACCTACCGCATCGCCGCGGTCGAGCAGCTCCGCACCTACGCCGACATCATCGGGCTCCCTCTCACCGTCGTGTCGAGCCCGGGCGAGATGCGTCCCGCGATCGAGGCCATGAGCGATCTCGACGAGATCCTCATCGACACCGCGGGGCGCAGCCAGCACGACCAGCAACGCCTCACCGAGCTCCGCACCTACCTCGACGAGGCCGACCCGCACGAGATCCACCTCGTGCTCTCGTCCGTCGCGAGCGAGGCTGTGCTCGAACGCGCGGTCGACAACTTCGCCCCGCTCGGGCCCAACCGGCTCATCGTGACCAAGCTCGACGAGGCCGTGAATTTCGGCGTCCTGCTCGCCGTGGTCAAGCGCCTGGGCGTGGGTCTGAGCTATGTCACCACGGGTCAGGAGGTCCCCGATCACATCGAGCCCGGCAAGCCCGACCGCCTCGCGCGCATGATCCTCACCGGGAGCCTGCCGGCATGAGCCCGCTCGCCTCTCACACACCGACGCGCGCCGAGCGAGACGACCAGGCGACGCGCCTGCGCCGGATGCTTGATCAGGCCTCAGAGCCGCCCACCCCGGACGCCGACCCCCCGCCCCCGGAACTCCACGCGCCGCCGATCATCACGGTCGCCTCGGGCAAGGGCGGCGTTGGCAAGTCGGTGCTCGCGTTGTCGATCGCGGTCTCGGTCGCGCGATCGAGCCGCGTCACCCTGCTCGACGCCGACTTCGGCGCCGCCAACGCCGACGTGCTGCTGGGTCTCGCCCCGCTCCGTCGCCTCGACGAGTGCTTCCTGACCCGTTTCGCGCCGGGGCGACGCCCCTCCGACATCGCGCTCGATGTCGGCGAGCGCCTGCGCCTGGTCCCAGGCGTGGTGGGGGGGCGGCGTCTGCCCGACGCGGACGACCGACGAGCGCTGCTCGCCCGCCTCGTCGACTTCCACACCTCCGCCGACGCGGTGGTGATCGATGCCGCAGCAGGCGTGCACCCCGCGGTCATCGACATGCTCGCCGCCGCAGACTGCCCGGTGATCGTCACGACGCCCGAGCCGACGGCCGTCGCTGATGCATATGCCCTGCTCAAGAGCCTCGCCAAGAGCAGCTCGCCCGAGGCCGCCTCGAGGGCCTGCA
>JANQQZ010000048.1 GCA_028284805.1 Phycisphaerales bacterium | reverse complement strand
CGGTGCTGATCGCCGGTGCGCTCTTCACGCTGCTGCACGTGCCGCGGAGCCCGGACTCGGGCGGCGCGACCTGGCTCGCGATCCCGTCGCTCGCGGTGCTGGCGTTGGCGCTGGGCATCGCGCGCGAACGCACGGGGCGTCTGGGCGTGCCGATCGCGATGCACATCGCCTTCAACGCGCTCAATGTAGGGCTTGCGCTCGTCGTGACCCGAGGCTGACCAGCGCGAGCACCACCGCGGCCGCCCCCGCGAGCAGGCCCGCCGCGAGCGCCAGCCGTCCCCACACCGCCATGAGCGCCACCGCCGCAACGCCGACCACGATCTCGCCGACGATGACCGCCGAGGCGACCTGCCCGACGATCGGCTCGGGGACGAGGCCTTGGGCCGCGAGCACGAGCGCGAACGACTCGTTGCCGAGGGTCTTGCTGAAACCGGCGAAGATGAGCAGTGCCGCGGCCGCGACAACGAGAACCTCGCCCAGTGCGCGGAAAACACCCCAACGGGCACGCCGAGGCCGGAGTGTCGCCACGCCGGTCATCGGCGCTTCCACCAGGCGAAAGCACCGACCACGAACAGTGCAGTACCGGTCAATATCGCTGGAAGTCGGGCCCATGACCACGGGCTCGGTGATGCGACGCGTTCAAGGGACTCGCGTAACTGTTCTTGTCCTTCTTCCGTCTCATGAAACTCAGCGATCAGCGCAGCTCCGGCGTTCGCGTTCGTCACAGCGACCGAGGTAAGCCGCCGTGCGACGGTGTCCTCGTTCTGAATCACGGCTAGGCTCGTTGAAGACCAAGAGCTGACTTCCGCCTCAACACTCCCATCACGTGAGAAGAACCACTCGTGATACTCACCATCGCCGCCCGCATCGACTGCCTCCAGGGTCTCGCCGCTCAGAACCAGCGCTGTTCGTATGATTCGATCTTGGGCATCAATCGTGTACTCGCGTACGTAGTGAGGCAGCGCCGCATGTGACGGGTGGTTGATTAGAGTGAATCCGAGCGAGCCGATGATGAGAGTTGCGCGGAGTACTCTTGTGCCATCGCTATTATACTCTACTGTGTACTGGCTCTCGTCAAGCATTGATAGTCCCAGGCTGGCTACCGCCGGGATACGTTCTGTGAGCAACAGTATGTTGCAATTGAACGCCTGATTCTCATCAGCGTTCACGAATCCGGATTCCCCCAGCCGCTGAGTGAGCTGGCGGCCCTCGGGATCGCGATACCAGACCCGCTGTTCGCCGGGTCCAAGGTTGTACAAAACCATCGATGCGGAACCAAGATCATACGCGAGATAGGTGTGCAGTCCGCTTGTTGGATCACGCAGGATGAACTCGGCACCGCCGGTCGCAGGTGCGGCAACTTGAGCCTTCACTGGGCCAAGAAGCGTCAACAGACCCAGAAGGACCAGCATCCTCGTCAATTGGGGCCTCCGCCGGTAGTGCAGGGGAACCCATTGGGTCTCGTTTGAGTCCCAGCAAAGGTGCGTACTGGTGTCGCCGTACTGTTGATATCACAACAGTTGCCGCCAGCTCCGGGGCAGCTTGACCGCGCGAACCCGGGGGGCGGATCAACGGTACAAGGTGTAACAGACGTGCCGCCCGGTCCGTATTCGTAGCACCATTTGTCTTCGGTTGCTCCGCTTCCCCATTTGCGACCGCCTGAGGAGACTTCCTGATATCCATCGTTACAGATAGTAGAGGACAAGCCGCCGCAAGTTGTGCAGGCGCTCTTCCTGTCCCAGCATCGGTCGTCGCCGGGGGGCGCAAGAGCAATGGCAGGTGCTCCCGCGAGCAGTAGCAGTCCGGACAGTCTCATCGTTCCACGTATTATGGCGAGAACACCTTGTACAAAGTAAGTACTATCTGTCGCGGCCTCGGATCCCATCCCACGTAAAGATGATCGACGAGCCATAATCTAGAATCGGTGCCGGATCGGGTGCGAGCAACTCGGCAGCTCTGATCATCGATACGGAACCATCCACTCCGACGACAGGGCCGAGCGGCCCGGTGGTGCCGTGCTGATTCCACAACACCATGCCGTCTGTACTCGGAACAAAGCTGACTCCGAAGAGGAACTTATCACTCGGATACAGAGCCCATGCTCGCGCTACAGACGTTGTGGCCAGCGTCTCCCACGGCTGAATGGTAGTTGACGTCATGTGACGCGGATCGATGTACATTGTCGCTGACCAGTAGATCGGGTGTCCTACGAACCAGCGATTGAGTGTTGCGTTGTCAATAAGGCCCGCATCGCGCAGTGCGTGTGGCCAGCTTCTGCCAAGACCAAATTCCCGCGCAGCTTCGACAGTCATGTCCGGCGGCACAAAGTCTGGCCGTGCATCTGAGACAGCGTAGAAACCATCATGATCATCGCAGTACATGTCGTTCACGCGTGCAAGTTGTTGCATGTCAGCGGCGAGAACCGTTGCCGTCGCACTTGCCTTTGTGCCCGACAGCGCAGGCAAGAGCAGACCAATCAGAATTACAATGATCCCAATAACGATCACGAGCTCGATAATGCTGAATGCACGACGAGTCATAATAAGTACGCTACCCGATCGTCCGAGAATCCACAAGACCAGATTTGGTTGTTTTTTGTTCTCTGCCGGGGTCTGATCCCCCGAACGGGGGTCTGGGGGCGGCTCCTACGATCGCCGCATGACCACAGAAGAGACCAAGCACCGCGTACTCACGGGCGACACGCCGACCGGCAGGCTCCACCTGGGGCACTGGGTGGGCTCGGTCGAGAAGCGCGTGCAGATGCAGGGCGACTACGACTGCTACTTCCTGCTCGCCAACATGCACGCCTTCACGACCCGGGCGACCGAGCCCGAAGAGATCCGCGCCGACACGATCGAGATCGTCAAGGACTGGCTGGCCGCTGGCATCGACCCGGAGCGATCGACGATCGTGCTCCAGACCGAGGTGCCCGCGATCGCGGAGCTGAGCTGGTACTTCGCGATGCTGATCCCCTTCAACCGGATCATGCGCAACCCGACGCTCAAGACCGAGATCGAGACCAAGGGCCTTGGCGACACCTACCCGTTCGGCTTCCCGATGTACGCGGTCGGGCAGTGCGCCGACATCCTGGCGTTCCGGCCCAAGTACGTCCCGGTGGGCGTCGACCAAGTCGCGCACATCGAGGTCTGCCGCGAGGTCGCTCGGAAGTTCGATCAGGTGTACAGCGGCGTCGACCCGCAGGCCGAGGACGCGGACTACGCCTCGCTTGGCGGCACGTTCCCCATCCCCGAGGCGCTGGTGGGCCGCGTCGGGCGGCTCGTGGGCACCGACGGCGACAACAAGATGTCCAAGAGCCTCAACAACGCGGTCTTCCTGAGCGACACGCCCAAGCAGGTCAAGAAGAAGATTAACAGCATGTACCCGGGCCAGAGCCGCGAGCCCGATCAGCCGGGCGACCCGGACATCAACCCGGTGTTCATGTACGCGGAGACCTTCTGCGACGCGGGCCTGGTCGAGGAGATGAAGGACCGCTACCGCAAGGGCGACAACATCGGCGATGGGCACGTGAAGGCCGCGGTGATCGAGTCGGTCAACGAGCTGCTCGAGCCCATGCGCGAGCGCCGCACCGCGTTCGACGGGCCCGAGGGCGAGAAGAAGATCATCGAGATCATCCGTGACGGCACCGCGCGGGCGAACGTGGTCGCCGAGGAAACCCTGCACATGGCCAAGGACGCCATGAAGCTCGACTTCGGGAAGCGATCGCTGGGCTGGACCTAGTTCGTCCGCTCGATCGCTTCGAGCAGCCGCAGGGCGCGCCAGTTGACCAGCGACCGGATCTGTGCGAGCTCGGGGTTGTCGCGCCCTGTGGTGACCGCGACCCGTCCGAGTTCCTCGGCGTAGCGGCATACGTCCGCGATCGCGCCGCGGTGCTCGACCATCCACGCGCCGTCGACCGGGGGTCCGAGCGCCAGCTCCTCCACCGGATCGGCTAGCGCGAGGCC
>JANQQZ010000038.1 GCA_028284805.1 Phycisphaerales bacterium | reverse complement strand
GACGACGGCGAGTTGGTATGCCGGGGCGCCGCGCTTCGTCCAGACCACGAAGTCGCCCACGTCGTCCGCGGGAGTGACCGAGACCGTGCCGGCGACCGCGTCGTCGAAGGTCACCCGCGTCGGGGGGCAGGCGAAGCGCCAGTTCGTGTCTGCGCGGTCGAACGCGCGCGGGCGATCGCTCGGGCGCAGTTCGGGCGGGAAGCACGACTCGGTTTCGCCCTCGTTTGGAGCGCCCGCCGCCTCGGCGATCTCGGTGCGGCTCAGGCCGCACGGGTACACCAGCCCTCGCTGCGCGAGCGAGTGCATGGCGTCGCGGAAGGGCGAGGGGTCGCGCGACTGCAGTGCGACTTCTTCGTCCCACTCGAGCCCGAGCCAACGGAGGATGTCGCGCGTCTGCTCGATCGTCTCGGGCTTCACACGAGGCGTGTCCAAGTCCTCGATCCGCAGGATCACCCGCCAGCCCCGCTGACGCGCGAGAGCCCAGTTCACCAGGAACGTCCGGGCGTTGCCGAGGTGCAGCGCCCCGGTCGGCGAGGGGGCCAGGCGTGTGGTGTGCGTCGCCACGGCGTCAGGCTACACTGCGCCGAGCCCCGGGCGGAGTCCGGGCCGGTTCCGAGACGGAGATGTGATGGACAAGCTCAGCGAGAGCGAGATCAGGGCCGCCATCGAGTCCACCCCCGAGTGGTCCGAGGTCGGCGGCGAGATCCAGCGGACGTTCCAGTTCAACGACTTCGATGCGTCGATGGCCTTCGTGGCCAAGATCGCCGACTACGCCGAGCGTGTGCAGCACCACCCCGACATCCTCATCCGTTACAACAAAGTCACGCTGACCGTGTCGACACACGACGCGGGGGGGATCACGAAGAACGACTTCGAGCTCGCCCGCGCTGCCGACGGGTACGCCGCCGGCTGAGTCGTGTCCGATCACCGCAACTCGACCGACCAGTAGGCGTTATCGAGGAACTGCTTCCACGAGGCGTAGCGGTCGTGCCCGAGGCGGACGGAGATCATCGGGTTCCGTCGCGGCATCGCGGGCTTCTTGACGAGGGTCATGTTCGCCTGCGCGGGGGTCCGCCCGCCCTTCTTGGCGTTGCACCGGATGCACGCGCAGACCAGGTTCTCCCACGAGTCGCCCCCGCCCTGCGAGCGCGGGTGCACGTGGTCGATCGAGAGCTCGCTGGTTGGGAAGTGGTGCCCGCAGTACTGGCAGCGGTTGCGGTCCCGGGCGAAGAGGTTGCGCCGGTTGAGCTTCACGCGCTGCTCGGGCAGGCGGTCGTAGCCCAGCAGGCGGATGATGCGGGGCACCGCGATGTCCATACGGACGGTCTTGACCCAGTCGTGGCGCTCACGCTCGACTTCTGCCGCGATCTGGCTGACCTCCGCCCACGACTCGAAGTCGTAGTTGAGGTACTGCCCGTCGTCGATGTGGATCACCTCGGCGAGGTCTCGCGCCAGCAGCCCGAAGGCCCGCTTGGCCGAGACGACCCGCACCGCGAGGTACAGCTTGTTGAGGACGAGCACCTTGCAATCCAGGCCTGAGATCGCGGCAACCGACGAGCCGGCTCCGAAGGCTGGAACATCGCCGACCGGGTCGGGACCGGTCGGCGTACCTATCGCGGGCTCCGTGGGCTCGGGCTTGCTGTTCCGGCTGGATGTGGCGCGCTTCCTGCTCATCCTGATCCTCGGCTTCTAGGCTGCACGAACCGCCCTGCGCTCGGGCTCCGCCCTCGCGTCTATCCCTGATTCGCCGCCGTTGGCCCCGTGGTTCACGAGGAGGCGGGCGTCTCATCCGCATTTAGACTACCGCAACGGCTCGTGGCGGAAGTGGCGAATGCCCGTGACCAGGCACGAGATGCCTTGTTTTTCACAGAATTCGAACGTCTCTGCGTCTCGCTTCGACCCGCCCGGGTGCACGATGAGGGAGACCCCGGCGTCCGCAAGCACCTCGGGCCCGTCGGCGAAGGGGAAGAACGCGTCGCTCACGCATACCGCCCCGCGGGCCGCGGGGCCGGCCTTCTCGGACGCGACGCGGCAGGCCGTGACCCGGTCCATCTGGCCCGCCCCTGCACCGAAGAGCCGGACGCACCCTGGCCGGTCGGGATCCTCCCCGCCGATCGCGACAGCGTTGCTGGCCAGCGCCTGGGCGACCGCCTCGATGATCCGGGCGGCCCGCATCGAGCCGTCTGCGGGCGCGGGCCCCGCCGCGTGTTGCCAGGCCGAGGTGTCGTCCGCGAGCGTGTCGGGCGTCTGGACGAGCGCGCCGCCGGGCAGCAGGCGGATGAGACGCTTGGTGGCGGTCGGTGGATCGGCCCGCAGCAGTCGGAGGTTCTTCCAGCGTTCGATCAGCCGTTCGAGTGCTGCGTCCTCGAATGCCGGCGCCACGACGACCTCGAGGAAGACACCCTCGTCGCACAGTCGTTCTGCTGCATCGGAGGTGATCGCCGCGTTGCTGGCGAGGATGCCCCCGAACGCCGCGACCGGGTCGCCCGCGAACGCCGCGTCGATCGCGGTCCGCGCATCGCCCGCGACAGATGTCCCGCACGGGTTGGCGTGCTTGACGATGACCGCGCCCGCCGAATCGGGTTCGATCGAGTGCAGCGTGCAGGCGAGCGCCCAGGCCGCCGCCGCGTCTGCGATGTTGTTGTAGGACAGAGGCTTCCCGTGCAGCTGCTGGGCGTCGAGGATCCCTCCCGCCCGAGTGCCATCGGTGTACACCGCTGCCTGCTGGTGCGGGTTCTCGCCGTAGCGGAGCGTCTCGCGTCGCGCGAGCGGGATGCCAAGTCGCTCGGGGAGTGCTTCGTCCTGCGACAGATACCCGGCGATCGAGGCGTCGTAGGCGCAGGTCCTCGCGTAGGCCTTCGCGGCCAGTTCCCGTCGCAGCTCGGTCGAGTTCACGCCGCCGTTGGCCCGCAGGTCTTCGAGGACTCGCTCGTAGTCACCGGGGTCCGTGATCACGGTGACGCTGGCGTGGTTCTTGGCTGCCGAGCGGATCATCGCGGGTCCACCGATGTCGATCTGCTCGATCGCCTCGGCGCGGGTCACGCCCTCGCGCGCGACGGTCGACTCGAACGGGTACAGATCGATCACGACCAGATCGATGGGCTCGATGCCGTGCTGGGCCATGGTCCGCACGTGCTCCTCGCTATCGCGCAGGCCCAGCAGCCCCCCGTGGATCGCGGGGTGGAGCGTCTTGACGCGTCCGTCGAGCATCTCGGGGAACCCGGTGACGGATTCGACGGGGGTGACCTCGACCCCCGCGTCGGCGATGGCCCGCGCGGTGCCCCCTGTAGAGATGACGGCGTAGCCAAATCCCGCGAGCGAGCGTGCGAACTCGGCGACGCCCGTCTTGTCGCTGACCGAGAGCAGAGCGCGTCGCTGGGTCGGAGCGGGCACGCGTTCAGCTCGTGGGCTGGAAGCGGGCGACCACGCCCTCGTTGCTGGTCAGGTACAGGTTGCCGTCCTCGAACCGGTCGGTATCGATGGACAGCACATTGGGGACGGTGATGCTGTCGATGACCACGCCCCGCTGCGGATCGATGACCGAGAGCCGCCCGTTGTCCCACGCCAGCAGCTTGCCGTTCCGCGTGCCCACGACACGCCCGCGTTGGTCGGCGTTCTCCCAGAGCACCTCGCCCGTGTCGGCATCGAGGGCGGTCATGCCCGCCTCTCGGAAGGCGCAGTAGACGACGCCGTTGTGGTACACCGCTGGCTCGAGGATCGGATCGGGCGTCGCGTACCGCCACACCGAGGTCCGTTCCCTCGGGTTGAACGCCCAGAGCGATTGGTCAAGGCTCGGCACGAACAGCAGCCCGTTGCCCGAGCCGAGCGGGGCGCCCGGGCCGTCGAAGATCGATCCCTGGGCAGTCTGGCGGAACGACACAGGGTCGACGAACACGATCTGGCCTCGGTTGTTGACCGCGCCCACGATGCCATCGATGAGCACTGGCTGCTCCTCGAACACGCCGTTGATCGCGTGCCCCCACGCCTTGAACCCGGTTGCGAGGAAGTGCCCGTACAGCTCACCGTCGTTGCTGCCGACGACGACCACGTCGCCCAGCACGACCGGCGGTGTGTTGACGAGGCTGTCGAACGCTTGGCGGAGGAGCAGCTCGCCCGTGTCCGCGTCGAGCCCGAAGACCTCGGCCTGGCTGGTAACGACCACGCGTTCTTCGCCGACTGAGATGCCCGTGTAGCGCGTGAGCGGGTTCGCGAGGTTCGTGCTCCAGATCTGCTCGCCCGACGAGGTCGCGAACGCGGTGATCTCGCCCCGCGAGGTCTGCGTGAGCAGCAGGCTGTCGCTCACGACGGTCCGGACCGGTCGCTCTTCTGCGCCGAGCGGCGGCGCGACCTTCCAGTCCCACCGGTAGCCGATCCGGCGCCACTCCGCGTTCTCCACAGGCAGCAGCTCGATCCGCTGCTCGAGGGTCAGGCCCTTGGGCCCGGAGCACCCGGACATCGGGAGCACGACGGCGGCGGCGACGATCGCGCCGAACAAAGACATCGAGAGTCGGATCACGATTCGCTCCGGCATCGGGCCGACCGCTCGGGTCGCGTTCGGCGTAGGCTCTGTGCGTGCCGGCTCCGCTCGGCAGACCGGCTGGAGAGTATCAAGCCGCCCACGCCGGGGGTCAAGCCGAGCGCCCGCCGTCAGGAGGATCAGACGCGTGTTCACAGGACTCGTTCAGGCCAAGGGTCGGGTCGCTTCGATCGAACCCAGCCCTGCCGGAGCGAGGCTGGTCGTCGAGGCCGGGTGGGACGCGAGGCTCGAAACAGGCGACTCGATCAGCGTCTCCGGGTGCTGCCTGACGCTCGCTGCGCCGGCTCAGCGGGACGCCGACTCCGTTTCGATGGCCTTCGATGTGGTCCGCGAGTCTCTCAGCAAGACGACGCTCGGCAGTCTCGGTGTCGGCTCAGCCGTGAACCTGGAGACCAGCTGCACGCCCGACACGGTCCTGGGCGGGCACATCGTGCAGGGGCACGTCGAGGGCGTCGGCGCGTTCGAACGCGTCCGGACCGGCGACGACTGGCGGATCACCGTTCGCCCCCCTGCCGAGCTCATGGTGTGCATCACACCCAAGGGCTCGATCACGATCGACGGCGTGAGCCTGACCATCGCGGGCGTCGATGTCGACGGGGGCACGTTCGACGTCGCCCTCATCCCAACCACACTGGAGGCGACCACGCTGGGTGAAGCCTCCGAGGGCGGCACGTGCAACCTTGAGACGGACATCCTCGCCCGCACCGTGATCCACTACGCCCGGCACTACGCCGCGAGCGCCCAGGCGACCGATTGATACCGATCATGCGCGTCCTCGGCATCGATCCCGGCACCCGGCTCACGGGCTACGGGTGCATCGAGGGCGAGCTGCACACGCTCGCGCCGCCGACCCTCGTCGAGGCTGGCGTGGTCCGGCTCGTGCGGGGCAAGGAGACACCGAGCCTCGCGTCGCGCCTGTCCGAGCTCGAACGCGACATCGTCGGCCTGATCGAGCGGGTCCGCCCCGAGCTGATCGGGATCGAGTCGATGTTCACGAACCCACGCCACCCGGGAACCGTGATCTCGATGGCGCACGCGCGGGGCGTGATCCTGCTCGCGGCGCAGCGGTCGGGCGCAGAACTGGTCGAGGTGCCCCCCGCGGAGGTCAAGCGGGCGATCGCCGGCTCGGGCCGGGCTGGCAAGGACCAGATGCAGGCCTCGATCCAGAGACTGCTGGGTCTGCCCTCGCCCCCGAAGCCGGCCGACATCGCCGACGCACTCGCGATCGCGATCTGTGTGCAGCGCCGGACGGCTTCGCAACGCATGAAGAGCAGCGCGAACTAGGATTGGTCATGCCGCGAGATGTCCCCCGAGCCCAGGTCCTGATTGTTGAAGACGAGGCGGATCACGCCGACGTGATGGCGGACGCCCTGCGCAAGCCCGGGCACGTGTGCACGATCGTGACTGGCGTGACCCAGGCGATCGAAGAACTCCGGGGCGGCGTGTTCGACGTGATCGTGACCGATCTTCGGATGCCGACCTCCGCGGGCGAGTCGTTCGAGGACCGGGCGGTCGCTGGCGACGGCGCCGACGCGGGGTTGGTCGTGCTGGCTGCCGCGGCCTCCCTCCAGCCGAGCGCCGAGACGATCATGGTCACCGCGCACGGCGACGTGCCCACGGCGCGCTCCGCGTTCAAAGAGGGCGCATACGACTTCATCGAGAAGCCGCTGGATCTTGAGGTCTTCCGGAACCTCGTGAACCGCGCCGCCGAGACCGTGCTGCTGCGCCACCAGAATGAGGAACTCAAGGACGAGCTGGATCTCGCGGGCTTCGAGGGCCTGATCGCCGTCAGCGAGCCCATGCGGCGGGTGCTCAACACGGTAAAGACGGTCGCCGCGTCGAACATCCCCGTGCTCATCACGGGCGAGAGCGGCACGGGCAAGGAACTGATCGCCCGCGCGGTGCACCGCAACAGCAAGCGCAGCGCGGGGCGGTATGTCACGTTCAACTGCGCCGGGCAGAGCGAGAGCCTGATCGAAGACCAGTTGTTCGGGCACGTCCGCGGAGCGTACACCGGAGCGGAGAAGGACCGTGAGGGCGTGTTCGAGTACGCGAGCGGGGGGACGCTCTTCCTCGACGAGATCGGCGACATGCCGCTGAGCATGCAGCCCAAGCTGCTGCGTGTGCTCGAGCAGGCCGAGGTCGTGCGATTGGGCTCGAACGATCCCCGCCCGATCGACGTTCGGTTCGTCAGCGCGACCAACAAGGATCTGCGCGAGGCCTCGAAGGAGGGCGGGTTCCGCGAGGATCTGTTCTTCCGCATCAACGGGTCGCACATCCATCTGCCGCCGCTGCGCGAGCGGCGCGAGGACATCCCGCCGCTTGTCATGCACGGCATCGCGACCTTCGCCGAGCAGCTCGCCGCCGACAAGCCCCAGCCGACGATCAGCGACCAGGCCATGCTCAGGCTCACCGGGTACGACTGGCCCGGCAACGTCCGCCAGCTGCTGAACTCGGTCCAGAACATGGTGGTGACCGCCCTGGGGCCGGCCGATCCCGACGAGCAGGTCGAGCTGGGTATCGAGCATCTGCCGCCGGAGGTCAGGGAGGCAGAGATCAGTGAGGCCGAGCCCTCCGGGAGCGGCTCGCTCGCGGGCACGAGCCTCGATCAACTCGAGAAACGGGCGATCCGAGAGACGTTGCGGCTCACCGGTGGCAACCGTGAGCAGGCGGCTGCCCTTCTCGGGATAGGAGAGCGGACGCTCTACCGGAAGCTAAAGGAGTACGGGCTCCGCTGAAGAAACCCATGCCCGGGTGTGGATTGTTGAGACTCAGTCTCAGTATGGCTAGAGTCGCGGCAGACCGGAACCGATCCAGCCAGACAGCACAGGAGGTCCCGTGAAGCTCAGCCACATTTTCACCACGATCGGCATCGTGTCGTTCACATTCGGCGCCAGTGGGCAGGGCTTCGTCCCGCCGGCTCAGTTCGGCTGGGACCGGGGCGACCCGAACACGACTCACTACGAATGGGACGATTTCACCTCGGCGACGGGCGACAACGCGCCCGACATCGCTGCGGTCCCCGCGGACGTCGCGGGCGTCCTTCCCAACCTGCTCGAGAGCACCGGCGGGGCGTTCGTCACCAGCACGGGCAACATCTACTCGATCAACAGCGTCATCGAGTTCGAGATCACCGTACCCGCGATCGTGCAGCCCGGAGGCACGACCGATGTCGTTCTCCAGACCCGCACCCAGGGACGCGAGATCGACGAGACCACCATCCTCGCCAGCGGCCAGCCCCCGGTCGAGACCATCGAGCTCTACCGCTTCCAGCTCGGGCCCGACGACATCTTCGGCGGCTTCCTTGTCGACGTCGTCCACCGCTTCGAGGTCGACAACGCCAACCCGGTGGTGATCACGTTCGCCGCTGCTGACACCTCGCTGAGCCTCGACAGAGTCTCGGTCGACACGCGTGCTCGCGCCGCCGACTCGTGTGCTGCTGACACCAACGGAGACGGGGCGGTGACCCCGGCGGACTTCAACGCGTGGATTCTGGCCTTCAACACGCAGGCTCCGGAGTGCGATCAGAACGGGGACGCCCTATGCACGCCCGCGGACTTCAACGCCTGGATCCTCAACTTCAACACCGGGTGCTGACATGATGCGACGCAAGGGATTCACACTGATCGAGCTGCTCGTGGTCATCGCGATCATCGCGCTGCTGATCGGGATCCTGCTCCCGGCGCTCGGAGCGGCACGCCAGCAGGCGTACAAGTGCATCGAGCTCGCCGGCGTGCGTTCGCTCATGCAGGGGTATGCGCTGTACGCCGACGACAACCGAGGCCTGGTCCTCCGCTCGGGCTACGGGCGGAGCACGCCCGAGGACATCCAACTGCTTCAGTCACTGAACCTGCGAGATCAGTGGGGTGAGCGCGTCGCGAACCTGCTGATCATTCCCCGCTATCCACTGTGGATCGGTCCGTACGTCGATTACTCGTGGGAAGGTTCGACGCATGTGCTCTCGGCCGCGAAGCGGCTCAACGACGTGCGCCCCGATGCAAGCCGCGACGCGACCGACTGGAACTACCAGGTGAGCGTCTTTCCCTCGTTCGCCTACAACGCGACCTATCTCGGCGGGACGACCAACACGACCACAGCCGCCCGCAACGCGATCTTCGAGAAAGGTTACTACGTCAAGCGGATGTCCGATCCGCTCGCGCCGAGCGAACTGCTGACGTTTGTCTCCGCGTATGGCTCCTTCGGCAGCAGCGGCGAGCAGGAGGGCTACGCGACCGCGACGCCGCCCCCGCTCAACGCCGAGCCGTGGACCCAGGACACCGACGCACAGGCCTACGGCAACGCGCACCCTCGCTACGACGCCAGGGCGGTTGTCGGCTTCTTCGACGGGCACGCGGGCATGGTCTCGGACGAGGGCCTGCGCGACCGCCGGCTCTGGAGCGACGAGGCCCGGCGTGAGAACGAATCCGATTGGGATCCGCTCGCCGTGGCGCGGTGAGCGTCAGTCGTCGAGAATCCCGAGCCATGCGGCGGTGAGGTCGGCGACTTGTACTTCTAGGTTGTGGTCATGGATCCGCAGGGATCCGCTCCCGTTTGTACGCCCGAGGCAGTAGAGATACACGCCTTCGGGCTGCATTTCGGTCCAGTCAAAGAGGTTGTTGGTGTCTTCGATTTCGAGAACGTACTGAGATCCACCCTCGGCGAACAGTTGTTCGAGAAGAGACACATCGTCGACGAGCGTGAGCTCAGCGCCGAGCGATTTCTCAGAAGTCTGCGCTGCGATGAGCATTTCTGCGACTGAAACGAGAACTCCGCCATCAGACACGTCGTGGCATGCACGGACGATGCCTCTCTGCGTCGCCTGTGAAACGCATCGAGCACACAACGAT
>JANQQZ010000036.1 GCA_028284805.1 Phycisphaerales bacterium | reverse complement strand
CAGGCGTTGAAGTCGCTTGGGTTGCAGAGGCCGTCGCCGTTCTGGTCGCACTCGGGGGCGTTCGCGTTGAACGCGGCGATCCAGGCGTTGAAGTCGGCCGGGGTGACGGCGCCGTCGCCGTTGACGTCGGCCAGGCAGCCCGAGGGGCAGGGCTCGTCGACGACGAGCGCGACCGCGTCGATGCCCGCCTCGACGATCGACTGCGGGTCGTCGTCGGCAGCGATGAACCGCACACGCAGCTGGCTGGGCTGACCGACGAGCGACGCGACATCGATCGAGCGTTCACGCCAGGCGCCGGCGCTGGTGACGGTGTCGGCGGGAAGCCATGTGGCGCCGTTGTCCCCCGAGATCTCTACCTCGAGCACGTCCTCGCCGCTGGTGTTTGAGTACCAGACGGCGTACGTGAGCGTGGCGTTGCCGGCAGACGCGTCGAGCGAGGGCGAGGTGAGCGTGGTGGCGCCGCTGTCGACATCGGAGTTGCCGTCGACGTTGTCGGTGAGGTAGGCGAAGCCGTCTCCGTCGAAGTCGGCGGCGGGGTCGTTGCGGTCGCCGCCGCCGACGGGCGAGCCTCGCTCCCAGCCGCCGTCGGTGAGGCCCGGCGCGTTGCTGACGCTCCAGCCGAGGTCGGTCCCGAAGGAGTCCTGGAAGAGCGTCTGCTGATTGACGACCGATATGGCAACGGGCTGCGCGGCGCCCTGGAAGGGGTAGGTGACAGGCTGCGCGGTGTCGGTCAGCGCGCTGACATAGAGCTCGAGATCCTCGCCGCACACGGATGGGTCGAGCGTGACGCGGTAGCGGTCGTTGCCAAGGCTCTGAGCGGCAAGCTCGGTGAAGGAACCAGCGCCCTGACGGACGAAGATGCTGACGGCGCTCGATGGGCCGTCGACGGCCGAGAGCACCGAGAAGTCGTACGACACAGGCTGGTCGAACTGGAGCGAGGCGACGCTGGGCAGCACGAAGCGCAGCGGCGTGGCGGTGGCCTCGGCGAGGTGCAGATATGCGGCGTTGATTTCGATGGCGGTGGGCAGGATCTGGTCGGGGCTGGGCGAGAAGCCGTTCAGGCCCTGACCGCCGGCTGGGCGGAGCTCGAACGTGTAGCTGAGGATGTCGAGGGCTGAGCCTGACCAGTCGGCGAACGTGCCGCTGGCCTCATAGAGGTCGATGCCGCGCTGCGGGGTGTAGCTGGCACCCCCGGTTTCGAGAATCGTCTGGGCGAGGTCGGTGCCCAGGGCCTCGAGCTCGGCCTGGCGCGGGACGATCTGGCCCACGAAACCGGGCGACCAGAGGATGAGCTGGCTGTAGCTGTGGGTGTCGACGTGGCTCCGCAGATCGGGCAGCGACGTGAGCATGTCACGCATCGCGGAGGTCTCGGGCTCGCTGAAGGCGCTGGGACCGTGGTAGATGTCGCTGTTGGTGAAGGGGTCGGCGCCGTTGCCGCCGAAGTTGACGTCCCAGTTGCGGTTGAGGTCGACGCCGAAGGTGCCGTCGCCGTTGTTGCGTCGGTTCTTGCGCCAGTAGCGTTCGACGTTCCAGGCGTGCTCGTAGCCATCCGGGTTGAGCACCGGGGTGATGACGAACTGAACCTGGTCGAGCAGGCTGGTGAGGCGCGCGTCGGTGCCGTAGCCCCGGACGAGATCGCGCGCGAGTCGGAGAGTCGAGGGCGCGGTGATCCACTCGCGGGCGTGGATGAGGCTGTTGAGCGCGACCTGCGGGCGGGCCGAGGCGTCGCCCGGCGCGGTGATGGTCATGGTCCAGATGTCGCGCCCCTGCACGGACTGGCCGATCGACTGCACCGACACGAGGTCGGGGCGCTCTGCCGCGAGCTGGTTGACGAAGGCGATCAGGTCGGCCAGCGGGTAGTAGTTCTGGAAGTCGATGGCGTCGGCGCCGCGGAGCTGGGCGGCGTCACGACGGGCCTGGATCTCGGCGCGCTCCTGCTCGACGAGGCCCTGCACGTCGTCGATCAGGACCTCGAGGTCGAAGCCCTCTTCACGGAGCGTCTCGAGGGCATCGGCGGAGAGCTGGACCTCGATCGGTCCGCGCCCGACACGCTCAGACCAGATGTGCGTCGAGAGCTCGAGCACACGACCCAGACGCTCGCCCGACTCGGGCGTGACGCGGACGACGCGGTGTCCGTCGTAGATCGCGGGCGGCTCGGGCTGCTGCGCCGAGGCGGGCAAACCCGCGAGGGTGACGATCATCGACAGCGCTGCAACCCGGGTGACTCGCACGGCGTGCTCCTCGGCCTCTTTGTTTGGAAACGATCTGGGACACGGGGCGACACAAGCAACCGCGATCGGCGGTCGTCCCGGGGCCAAGATACGGGGGGAACGCCCTGGTGGCATCAAAAAACTCCCCAGTTTGGGCATTTTCATCGGCTCCAGAACCCGTCTTCTCGGACGCCGCAGAGGGTGGCGTCACGCCTGCAAGCGCGCACAATGGCATTGGAGCACGCGCTGCGGAGGAGGTCTGCACATGCGAATCGGCACGATTGGCGTTGTCTGGGCGATGACTGCGGGCCTGGCGGCCGCCCCTGTCACGGGGCAGGCGCACGAGGCGCTGGTGATCAGCGATCCGACCGACGCGACGGCGCTGTGGGTCACGAACCACTACGCGGAGGCGCGCGGCCTGCCCGCCTCGGGCTTCGCGTGGTTCACGACGTGGGACACGAGCTTTCAGAACGTGGTGTCGATCCGGCACGCGGCGCTCTACGGGCATCTGACGAACAGGCGGACGGCGCGGAGCATCGACTACATCGTGCTCGGGCCTCTGGACCGCTACCGTGTGAACGCGGGCGGGCTGGTGACGGACACGTGCTCGCCCGTGAACCGCTTCGGGCTGCCCGGGGCGTACACGATGGCACCCTTCGGGAGCGCGGTGCTCGCGGGCGGGAATCCCTCGACGCTTCGGCAAGGGTTCTTCAGCGCCGCCAACACCCCGATCGCGTTCGACGCCGAGCTGACATACGAGCAGGGCTCGCCCGGCGGATCGGACCCGGAGGGCAACCTGTTCATCTCGGCATCGCTTGGCTTCACGGGTGAGCGGGGCGTGAGCGGGCAGACGATCGTGGACATGATCGATCGGTCCGTGGCGGCCGACGGGCAGCAGCCCGGGATCTTCCCTTCGTTCCTGTTCATCCGGACGAACGACCCGGCGCGTTCGGGCCCGCGTCAGGGCGCCTTCGCGGAGGCGATCAATCGGATCACGGCGCTTGGCCTTCCGGCGTCCGAGCTGAACCCGGGGCCGCTGCCTCCCAACAACATCCAGACGCTGGGCGTGATGACGGGCGCCGCGAACCTGAACTTCGCGTCGACGAACTTCACGATCGAGAACGGCGCGTTCGCGGATCACCTCACCAGCTTCGCGGCCGACTTCAACCGCGCGCAGCAGACCAAGTGCTCGGAGTGGATCGAGCGCGGCGCGGTCGGGACGTATGGGACGGTCGAGGAGCCCTGCAACTTCCCGCAGAAGTTCCCGTCGGCCTATCTGCACAGCCACTACGCGCAGGGCGTCACGCTGGGTGAGGCGCTGCTTCGCTCGCTGGCGGCGGTGCCCTTCCAGGGGTACTTCATGGGCGATCCGTTGTGCCGCCCCTACGCGACGGGGCCAGACGTGAGCGTGACTGGGGTTCCGGCTTCGCCCTGGGAGGGGACGTTCAGCGTTGTGGTGAACGCGACGCCGACACGCGCGGGCACCGGGCTGGGCCAGGCACAGGTGCTGGTCGACGGCGTGGTGGTCGCGGAGGGCTCGCCTGGCACCTCGATGCTGATCCCGACGGCACACCTCGACGACGGATGGCACGAGCTGCGCGCGATCGTGGTTGACGATTCGCCGCAGGAAGTGATCGGCGAGTGGGTGGGCTCGTTCACGCTGACGAACAGCGGTCAGAGCGCGACGATGTCGCCCAGCCCGCTCTCGGGCGATCTGGATACGGAGTTCACGTTCCCTGCGAACTGGGTGGGCGGGCTGATCGATGAGCTGAGGATCGTGCACCTCGGGCGGGTGGTCGCAGCCGGGGACGGGACGTCGCTGCTCCGTGTGCCCGGGCGGATCCTGGGCGCGGGCCCGGCGCGGGTGTGGGCCGAGCTCGACTTTCAGGACGGGACGACACTCGTGACCGAGCCGGTGGTGCTCGACATCGCTAACAGCACGGGCGGCCCGGTTGGCGGGCCGGTTGACGCGTTCAGCTACACCAAGCGGGTGGCCCCGGGCGAGGCGTTCGTTGTCGAGTTGCCCGCGAAGTTCGGCGCGGACTTCGATCAGATGACCTACGGCATCTCGTCGGGCCCGGGTCAGTCGACGCTTCTCGGTGGAGAGGGCCCCTACCGGATCTACCGGGCCGACGCGAGCGCGAGCGGGACCGACACGATCTCGTTCACGGCGGGCGACGGGTCGTCATCCGACGCGGGGACGGTGACGATCGAGTATCGGGATGTGCCCGTGCCGTGCGCCGCGGACGTCAACCGCGACGGTGCCGCAACGCCCGCGGACTTCAACGCGTGGATCCTGGCGTACAACTCTGGGGATCCCGCCTCGGACCAGAACGGCGACGGGATCTTCGGGGCCGGGAGTTCGGCGGGGGCAGCCGACTTCAACGCCTGGATCATCAACTACAACGCCGGGTGCCCGTTCTAGGCCGCAATCGGTGTGAAGAGCGCGCGTGTTCTCGGGCGTGGTGGTGTATCGCGGGCCGGGATCGAATAGGCTGAGAGCGTCGGCGGTTCCGCCTGAACGCTTGGAGGCTGCGCCATGATCCGTTCGCTCGCTGTACTCGTGTTGCTGTCTGGTATTGCCGCGCCCGCGGCGTCGTCACCCTCGCCCGCGCTGCCCGCGGTGGGAGTCACGGGCGAACCGGCCGTGTTCTCGGCTGCGGGTCTGGACGCCGACCGCAAGCGTGCGATCGACGAGAACCGGGTGCACGTCGTCTACGCGACGGCGACGTGGTGCCCGCCCTGCAAGCAGATGAAGAAGACGACGTGGGTGGACGAGTCCGTCGTGGAGTGGCTCGACGCCAACGCGGTGGTGACCCCGTTGGACGTGGATAGATTCCAGACCGAGGCCCGTCGGTTCCGGGTGCGTGCGATGCCGACGACGATGATCTTCCGCGGGTCGACGGAGCTCTCGCGCAACGTGGGCTATCAGGACCCGGCGTCGTTCCGGGGGTGGCTCGAGAGCTCGACGGGGCGCGGCATGCCCACGGGCGGCGCCGACACGGCGCCCGCGTCGCGCGCGAGCGTGCAGGACAAGATGGTGCAGGCGCAGGACGCGGTGAACGCGGGGCGGCTCGACGAGGCGGCCGAGACCTACGCCTGGCTGTGGGATCACATGCGGCAGGACCGCGCGGCCGATGAACTGCGACGAGACGGGATGGCCAAGCAGATCGCAGCGCTGGTCGACAAGCACGAGGCCGCACGCGCGCCGTTCGCCGAACGGCGCGACCGCATGGGCAGCACGCTTCCCCCGATCGACGCGGACGATGGCACGCTGCTCGACTGGCTCACGCTCAACGGCGTGCTCGATGAGAACAACCTGACGGTGGACTGGGTCGGACGCGCGATCGGCGACCGCAAGAGCCTCGCGTTCATGCGCAAGCATCAGCGGATGCTCCGCCCGATGCTGACCGAAGCCGGTGAGTGGGCCGACGCAGCGACGATCGTGAACAACCCCTTCGCTGCGGCGCGGCTCGAACTGATGGAGCTCAAGAAGTCGCAGCGGGGCACGGGCGCGACTGGCCTGGACGGGCCGACGCTCGGCGCGCTCGCGGACCTCTACGCGATCGCGCACACCATCGACCGGGCGGGCTTCGCCGAGCGGGTGTCGAGCCTCGTGCTCCGGACCGAGGACACGCCCGAGGTTCGTCGGGCGTTGGTGGGACGGGCGATCGAGGCGGGGTACACCAAGCCCTCGCTGGCGGAGCTGATCTCGGAAGACGGATCGGACGAGGCGCAGGCGCTGCGGGCGGAGCTCGACGGCTGAGACCGCCGCAGCGCCGATGGCCTGCGCCGGGACTCCGTCGGTGGTTCCCCTCATCACGGGGGGTAGCGGATCATGCTGTCCCAACACGGCGCTCCCGCTCTAACCCCGGCACACGTGTTCGCAGATCGGCTTGTTCCCGCCGATACCTCTCGCACACACGGGAGGGACGAAGCATGCGGACTCAGCTTCTGGCGTTGGCTCTTCTCGGCAGTCTGAGCTGGAATACATGCGCGGCGCAGTCCGGGCGGATGGACGCCCGACAGACGGTGCGAGCGGGCGGCTGCTCCGCAGACGCCATGCGCGAACGGCTCGACGAGGCGATCGAGCTGCGTCACGCGGGCAGGTACGACGAGGCGACCGAACTGATCCTGAGCCTGTGGGACTGCCCGCTCGAGCTGATGGACGACGAAACCCACGTGATCCGCGGGATGGCGGCGATCATCGCCGAGGGGCTTGTCAACCAGCACGCTCCCTCGGCTCTTGCGTTCTTTGAGCTCCGAGAGCGGCTCGCGGAGGAGATCCAGGGCGACGAGGTGTACCTGTACACGCTGCACGACTGGGTGCGCCTGAACGACACGATCGGCGATGAAGCCCGCTCGATGTACTTCTACGACGAGGCGATGAAGGACCCGGCGTCGGAAGAGATGATCGAGTTCGTCGCCGGCTCGCTGGTCAACCAGGCCTTCGTGTCACGCCGGTGGGACGTGCTCGCGGACCTCATCGTCGACCCGGCCCTCGGCGCGACAAACATGCTCGAGGTGGTGGCACCGACGCTCGAGCAGACGGCCCGGATGATCGGGCGGCACCCGCACGACGATCCCGCTTGGGTCGCGGGGCTCGTGCAGGTCCAGATGATCGCGGCGCTGCACGCGGGCGACGGCGGAGCGGCGGAGCGGCGGCTGATCGCGGCCCTCGAAGGCGCCATGCCGGGACGAAACGCGTGGCGCATCGCGTTCATCCACTCCGCCCGGCTGTGCGGCAAGGCCAGGCCCGACCACATCGCGTGGGTCGAGGAGCACGGTCTCGACGATGCGTACCTGGCCGACCCGGTGATCCTCCGCCTCAAGTCGATGTCGACGCGTTCGCGCTGACACGGGCGGCATGCGCAGCCAGATCGCGCGCGATACATGCACTTCCAAACGGGCGCAGGACGCGGTAGGCTGCCGGTCTCTGGTCGACGCGACCGAAAGGAGCCTGCTGTGACTGGATCGATGGTGATGGCGGTGTGCGTCGCGGTGGTGGCGGTCGGCGAGCCCGAGGTCGTCTCCGATGCCGGGTACGAGGCGGACCGGGCGGCGGCGGTCGAGCAGGGAAAGCTGCACATCGTGTATGCGACACGCAGCAACTGCGAGTGGTGTGATTTGATGGAATCGCACCGCTGGACGGCCCCGACGATCGTCACCTGGCTCGAGGCGCATGCGATCGTGACGCCGTTGGATATCGATCAGAATGCAGCGCATGTAGAGGCGTTCGACATCCTGGGTGTGCCGACCACGATTGCGTTCTCTGGCGATGAGGAGGTCGGCAGGCTTTTCGGTCCGCAATGGGACAAGGGTGTTTCACTGTGGCTTGACGCGATGCACACAGGTGTGGAGTTGCCCGCCGATCTGCAACAGGGGATGACCGAACACGTTCCCCTCGAGCCGCTGACGGACCGGATCGTCGCTCGCGCGGCCCAGCGTGATCGGCTGTGGCACGACGACAACCTACCGCCCATTAGCTATGACGAACACAGCGGGCCTTTGCTGGACGCTCTACGGGAACGCGCCGCGAGCGACGAATCGTTCACCGAAACCGACCGTCTGCTCTGGCTGATGCGCAACGGTGGATCAATCTCATTCCGCAGCCTGGGTCTCGCGTCGTTCGCGGCGGGCGACTATGCCGAGGGCGTCCGGGAGGGCACGCTATCTGCCGACGACGCCCGGCATCTGCGCAACGCGCTCGGGCCGGTCGTGCGAGACATCGGGACCGAGATCCGCGATCCGCTCAGGCCGATGGTGATCGTGGCTCGCGAAGAGATCGAGACGTGGTTGTGGCTGAACACAATCCTCGGTGAGTATGCGCACACCGCCGATTGGGCGATCGACCTGATTGCGACCGAGCCTGCAGTCTTCGACCGGATGCCGATCGAGCATCTTCTATCGACCGCGGCTCAGGTCGCCGAGCGGTGGGATCTGTTCACGGCGTTGCACCCGGACCCGGTCGCCGAGGTCGAGGACATCGTGGGCCTGCCGCTGGCCGGGGCGTTCTTCGGGCAGATGCAGGGCGAGGAGATCCCGGATGAGCAACTCGCGGCGATGATCGATCGGGCGATGTGGTCGCTGGGCGATCCGATTCTCGCGGCGATGATGCGCGAGGATGACGGCGAGACGATGAACGCTGTCGTCGCCAAGCTCGAGGAGCTGTGCGGGCCCGCAACGGGCTGGCGGGCGGTTGTCGTGCTGCACGCCCGGCAGCATGGCACGCTGACGCACGAGTGGTGGTCGTGGATCGATGAGTTCGATCTGATTGAAAAGCACCCGGATCTTGGCGAGGCGTTGCAGGCCGCACTCGACAACCCTCCGAGCGGGTGAGCCGTCCACCGATCGCGCTTTGGCGGGTTGCGCTGCTGTGGTAGGCTACGGGTGCGGCGTTTGAACGCCCGAAAGGAGCCTGCTGTGAGTGGATCGATGGTGGCGGTGGTGTGTCTCGTGGCGGTGATGACGGGCGAGCCCGAGGTCTTCTCCGATGCCGGGTACGAGGCGGACCGGGCGGCGGCGGTCGAGCAGGACCGGCTGCACCTGGTGTACGCGACCGCGACGTGGTGCCCGCCCTGCCAGCAGATGAAGAAGACGACCTGGGTCGACGCCGACGTCGAGTCGTGGGTCGAGCAGCACGGCATCGTGACGGCGCTCGATGTCGATGAGCACCCGCAGATCGCCGGCGAGCTCGGTGTGCGGGCGATGCCGACGATGATCCTGTTCGAGGGCGGCGAGGAGCTCGGTCGGCGGACGGGGTACACCGGTGCCGCGGAGCTGGTCGCGTGGATGGAGGCGGGGCGGAACGGGGAGGAGCTGCCGGGCCCGGCGCCGATGGCGTGGGAAGACGACGGAGAGGACACGGTCCGCCCGAAGCTCGACGCGGCCCGGGACATGATGTGGAACGAGCGGTACGACGAGGCGACCGAGGCGTACGCGGCGTTGTGGGACACAATGCTCGAAGAGAATGAGGCGTACTACGGGGTGCGGCTGTCGTTCATGGCCGGCGAGATGCAGGAGCTTGCATCCGTGCACGAGCCGGCCCGCGAACGGTTCACCGAGCTGCGCGACCGCGAGTGGACCGAGCTCCGCGCGGGCAACGTCGACTGGGACACGCTGACCGATTGGGTCCACCTCAACGGCATCATCGGCGACGAGCACGCGACCATGGAATGGGTCGAACGGATCGCGGATCGCCCGACATCGCACGCCTCATTCGCACGCTTCGATGATGACATCACCGAACAGGCAACCCGGCTTGAGCGGTGGGACATCATCGCGATCGCGGTGCCCAACCCAACCGCAACCGCTCGCGAGCAGATGCAGTTCATTCAGATGATGGGGCAGTGGGACGATCGCGACCCGCTCGAAGACCCGGCGGGCCTCGACTGGCACTTCCGGCCCGCGATCATCTCGGCGTTGCACGCCGACGATGGCGGCGTCAAGGAGCGCGAGCTGATCGAGTATCTTGAATCGGCCTGCGGGGAGTCCGACGCGTGGCGCATGACGTTCATCGCGATCGCAGACGAGTGCGGCAAGCTGCGGGCTGATCACAAGGCCTGGCGGCTGGAGCACGATCTGGATCGGCGCTACCCCGAAGGGGCTTCGCGAGATCCGGAGTTCTGAGCCAGAGACCTATGCCCCGGCCGTGACAGCCGCCAGCTCGTCGTTGGTCTTGAACCGGTTCAGCGCCGCGAGCAGCTGCTCGATCTGATTCTCGGGCTTCATGTTCATGAGCCGGCGACGGAGCGCGGTGATAGTCTTGAGCTCGGGCTCGGTCATGAGCAGGTCGTCCTTGCGGGTGCCCGATGCGGCGAGGTTGATCGCGGGGAACAGCCGCTTCTCGGCGATGCGTCGGTCGAGGATCAGCTCCATGTTGCCCGTGCCCTTGAACTCCTCGAAGATGAGCTGATCGCCCTGGCTGCCCGTGTCGACGAGGCAGCTCGCGATGATGGTGAGGCTGCCTGCTTCTTCTGTGTTACGGGCTGATCCGAAGAGTTGCTTGGGGACCTCGAGGGCCTTGCTGTCGATGCCGCCCGAGAGAGTGCGCCCGGAACTCGCGTGCTTGCGGCTTCGGTTGAAGGCTCTTCCGAGTCGTGTGAGCGAGTCGAGCAGGACGACGACGTGCTGGCCGTCAACAGCGCGCTGCTTGCACTTCTCGATGGTCTCCGTGGAGATCTTGACGTGCTGAGCGGTGTCGTGGTCGTTGCTCGAGCCCACGACCTCGCAGCGCTCGATCTCGTGGTCCTCGCTGAGCTTCTCGAGCGTGCGGCGGAAGTCGGTGACCTCCTCCGGGCGCTCGTCGATGAGCAGGACGACCAGGTGCGTGTCCTCGTGGTTGTGGAGGATCGCGTGGGCGATGTCCTTGAGCAGCGTGGTCTTGCCCGCCTTAGGCGGGCTGACGATCAGGCCCCGCTGGCCGCGGCCGATGGGGCAGAACAGGTCGATCAGTCGGCAGCTTGGCGAGCAGCCCGGGTACTCGAGGGTGAGCCTGGGCTGTGGGTCGATGGCGGTGAGCTCTTCGAGCTGAGGGCCCTTGGGCTTGGGCGGGGCCTTGGCCTGGCCGTTCTGCTGCTGGGCGTTGGGCTGGTTGGCGTTGGCTTCGCTGCCGCCCCCACCGCCTCCGCGGCGTCGACGGCGTCGGCGTCGGCGCTTCTTGCCGTGTGCGTTGGATGAGCCGCTGTCCACGGTGGTGCCCTCCCGGGCCTGGGCGGCCGGTCCCCTCGACCGGTCGTTGCCCTCGAAACGTGTCCTGACGTGACCTCGGCGGCCGCTGGCCGATGCGTCCCGATGTTCAAGAGGCCGCGTTCGACGCTGGGGTCAGACGCAATCGGGTGCTTCCGGGGCTGTCCGTCGGGTGATCTCGGCCGATCGGCGGACGTGTCATGCGGATCGCTCGGCGGGCCTGGGCCGTGCCGAGCGTGGTCTGAGTCCTCGATACGAGGGCGGCGGGCTGGCCGAGAGGCGGCCGCCTACTCGTGTGAGTATCGGCTTCGGGCCCACGGGGTGTCAAGCAGGGCGAGACAGGTTGCCCTACGATTGTGGAGATCTTGACCGGGCGCTCATTGCCCGTTCAGCTTGCGAACACGCCCGGGAGGGGCTTTGCAGCAGTTCTACGGCATCGGAGTCTCGCCTGGCATCGTCGTTGGGAGAGTGTTCGTGCTCGACGACGGGCGGCGCCGGATCCCGCGACGGACGGTCGCGCCGGATCAGGTCGACGGCCAGGTCCGTCGGCTGCACGAGGCGGTGGAGGCCTCGGTGCGCGATCTGGAGGCGGTCCGCGACGGGGTCGAGCACGAGATGGGGGCCGACGCGGCGAAGATCTTCGGCTTCCACATCGGGATGCTCCGCGACAAGAACATGCTGGGCCCGATGGAGGCGATGATCCGGTCGGAGCACGTGACGGCAGAACACGCGGCGGACCTGGTGCTGCACGGCTGGGCCGAGCGGTTCCGCCAGATGCCCGACTCGGCGTTCACGACCAAGGTCAACGACATCACGGACCTGGCGCACCGGCTGATCGACCAGCTCGTGGGCGAGCACACGAGCGGGCTCGGGCACCTGACCGAGGACGCGATCGTGGTCTCGCGCGAGCTCACGCCCAGCCAGACCGTGGCGTTCGACCGGGACCGCGTCATCGCGATGGCGACGGACATGGGGGGGCGGACGAGCCACACCTCGATCGTGGCGCGGGCGCTGGGCATCCCCGCGGTGGTGGGCCTCGAGCAGCTCAGCGAGGGCCTGACCGACGGGACGGTCGTCATCGTCGACGGCGGGCGGGGGGCGGTGATCGTCGATCCCGACCGGGCGACGATCGAGGAGTACCTGGGCTACCAGGAACGGCGCCAG
>JANQQZ010000014.1 GCA_028284805.1 Phycisphaerales bacterium | reverse complement strand
GGGCCGGATCGAAGAGGCCGAAGGCTACACTGGCCCGTGAGGCGTGCGTCCGGGAGCGGGACGCGGGGAGGTGGCATGAACGGAGTCGATCGCAGCAAGGCCGCCGCCTGCCCGACCCGGGTCAGACGTCTCGCCTTCGTGCGATCGACTCCGTTCATGCCACCTCCCCGCGTCCCGCTCCCGGACGCACGCCTCACGGGCCAGTGTAGCCTTCGGCCTCTTCGATCCGGCCCCACTCGAGAAACAGCTCGCTCGGGTGTTGGGTCCCGAATCCGATCTCCGCGTTGCCGGACAGGTTGACGAGACCCTCGTAGACCTCGACCCGGTCGGGCGAGCGCTGGAGCGGGTCACGGCTCACCCACCGGGCCCGGACGCGCCACAGGGTCGGCTCGACGCCGAACAGCATCGCCAGGCGGTCGGTGCGTTCATCGTCGATGCCCACGTTCTGGGCCGCCAGGCGCACGGTCGGCGCGTCGATCACGTCCGTCGCGTCCTGCTGGCGGAGCTCCGAGACGAACCGTCCCGCGAGGGCTGGGTCCCCGAGGACGGACTCTGCGACGGCGGCGACGACCTCGTCAGCGGCGAGCATCGTGTCGAGCGCCGCGGGCCCCACCTCGCGCGTGCGCATCGACAGCCCCTGTTCGCCGAAGCGTTCGCGGAGGATGGTCTCGGTCTGGCGGGCGGCGCGCGCGTCGGCGACGTTGAGCCCGATCGGGTTGATGCGCGCCCTGGCCTGCGCGGGCTCGAACCGAACGGTGATCGTCTCGTTGCGCCCGATGCGCATCGTGAAGGCCTCGCCCCCCGATGGCCCGCCCCCGGTCATCTCGGTGAGGTTCTGGTCCGCGGTGTACTTGAGCCACGCGGCGGCCATCTCCTTGATGCCGCGGTCTCGGTGGCTCGCGGTGTAGCCCGTGAGCTGCTCGCGCACGATGACCGATCGCTGCCCGGCGCGCGAGAGCATGATGCCCGAGAGCAGCCCGATCACGATCGACAGCAGCATCACGATCGGCATGACGAACCCGCGGCGCGTCATCCCTGGGGCTCCGGCTCGAAGCGACCGGTCCTCGGGTTGAAGACACCCGGGTCGCCCTGCTCCTCGGTGCCGGTCTCCTCGCCGTTGGGGCTCAGGCCGCTGGGGTCGCCGTCCGCGTTGGTCTCGGCAAGCTCGGGTGGTGCCTCGAGCTCGGGCCCGATCGTCCAGCCGATCTCGAACATCCAGTTCCCGTAGCCCCCTCCCGCGGTCTCGATCTCGAGCTCGATGTAAGCGGGCAGTTGCGACGCCTCGACCGCGCGCACCAGCGGGACGCGCCCGCTGTCGATGAAGGCCGTCCACACAAGTCTGCGCACGTCGCGGCAGAGCCTGCGCGGCGGGGGGAGCGACCCGGGATCGAACACCACGCCCAGGGGCATGTCGCTCGGGGGCAGGGGAACCCACCAGAGCGTGGGCCAGTCCGCGTCGTCCTCGCGACGCAGCTCGAACGCCCCGCGGTGCCCGGGCAGCTGCTCGGCGGTGATCACCGCGAGCGAACCCGGCTCGCTGGTCTCGTTCGTGCTGTCGGCTGGGCGGGGGCGGTCCAGTAGCGGGCGGCTCAGCACCAGCTCCAGGCGGGGGTTGTCGCCCGTGGTCATCTCGAGGCGGGCACCCACACCCGGGATCGGGTCCGGGAAGGCGGTGTTGAAGACGGCGGTGATCTCTTCCTCGCTCCGCTCGGCCAGCCCGGCGCGCACCGTGTCGGGCGGCGCGACGTGCAGACGCTCGATCGCCTCGCGCACCGCCAGGTGGGTGCGGGCCAGCTCGTTCATGCTGCGCGAGTGGTTGTCCAGCGCGCGATCGCTCGTGCGGATGGTCGACATCACCCCGAGCGCGGCGGCGACCACGAGCGAGCCCACCGCGACCGCGAGCACGGTTTCGAGCATGGTGAAGCCGCGCCGCGTCAAGGCGAGACCCCGCCTTCCAGCCCGATCATCCGGTTGATCATCACGCCCTGACGCTCCGGGTCTTTGAGCAGCCTCTCGATCGTGTCGGTCCCTCGGAACGCGAAGGGGTCGATGGTGCGCTCGATCCGGAAGGTCGGCGTGCGGCCCGGGGCCTGCCCGAGGTCGGTGCCGTCGTCGAGCCAGGCGACCACCGTGACGAACTCCATGTTGCCCAGGGCCTCGAGGAACTCGGGCGTGCCCTCGCGTCCGACGCGTGCGTCGGGGAAGGCGTCGCGGATCGCGGCCTTCTCCGTGTCGAGCGTCCAGCGGAAGCGCATCTGCTCGTAGTCGATCGTCTCGGGCAGGTCGCGCGGGCTGGTGGAGTCGTCGAGATAGCTGATGAGCACGCGGTTGGCGATCTCCGCGGCGGCGAGCGTCTGGCGCGCCTCGAGCTCGACCCGCCAGGCGTAGCCCAGCACCCCGAAGATCGCGCCGGCGAGAATCCCCAGCAGCGCCATCCCGAGCACGGCTTCGAGGAACGTGAAGCCTCGCTTCGAGCATCGGGATGGTGCGCGTCGATTCGCCATCGTGGTATCCGCCTGCTAGGCGTCGAACTGGCCGAGGATGATGTCGTCTTCGGTCTGCATCGTCTGGTCGGGTCCCGGGCTGCGCAGGTCGAACGCGGGCGTCTGCCCGGGCGGCTTGGGCGCGTAGTAGAACGGCTGGTCCCACGCGTCGAGCAGGCCTTCGGCCTTGACTTTGCCGCCGGTCACGAGCACGTTCAGCCCGGTCGGAGGCGAGCCCGTCGTCGCGATGTGCCCCTCGATCGCCTGCTCGATCTGTTGCATCTTGATCTGTGTCGCGGAGATCCGTGCGCTCTGGCCCTGGCCCACGAGGTTCCATGCGACGACACCCATCAGGATGCCCATGATCGCGATGACGAGCGTGAGCTCGAGCAGCGAGAAACCCCGCGCGTGCGTGCGACGGCTCCGAGTGTGTGTGTTGGTTGTGCTCATGTTCAAGATCCCCTGTCTGCTGTGTGCCGCGGGGGGCTACGCGGTTGCATCGCGCCCGTTGCACGCGGGTTGGCAGAATTTTACGAGTTCGATTGTATGCGGACGCGGGGGCAATCCCGCGGGGGATTTTCAGCCCGAAAGGCCCTGGAACGCCGACCGGCTGAGCGTCAGCATCGGCACCACGAGGGCCAGGATCATCGACCCGATCAGGATGAAGATCAGCACGATCAGCGCCGGCTCGAGCACCGCCAGCAGGCGGTTCGATTGACGGTCGACGATCTCGGTGTGGTCCTCGGCCAGGCTCTCGAAGGCCGAGTCGAGGTCGCCCGCGCGGTCGGCGGCGACCGGCAGACGCCTCGTCGCCAGCGGCAACGCGCCCACGCGCTCGATGAGCACCTTGAGCACACCGCCCTCGATCAGTCCGGTCCGCAGCTTGTCGAGCTGGTCGCGGAGCCTCGGGTGGCTGATGGTCTGGTTGGCGACGCCCAGGGCTTCGGCTAGGGGCACGCCGCCCGTACTCATCGCCGCCATCACGCTGAAGAAGCGCGCCGACTCCTGCGCGAGCGCCAGATCCTTTGCGACCGGCAGCGTGCGCACAACGGTGCCCCCGAACGCCAGCGCCGGGCGACGGAGCACGATCACCGCGATCAGCACGCCCGCGACCACGCCCAAGGCCAGCAGCGGGTTGGTGCGCAGCCACATGCCCGCGTTGGCCATGATCTCGGTCGCGATCGGCAGCGACTGGCCCTGGGGCAGCATCTGACGCATCGACTCGGCGACCATGGGCACGACCACCGTGAGCATGAACAGGCCCACGAAAGCCGAGATCGTCAGCACGATCAGCGGGTAGAACAGAAGCGTCGTCGCGGTCTCGCGGATCTTCAGGCGTCGCTTCGCGTTGCGCGCGAGCTGGCGGGATGCGCCCGCGAGATCACCCGTCCGCTCGGCGGCGCCGAACACCGCGGCGGTCACCCCGTCGAACGCCCCGGTTTCAACGGAAGCCGCCGCGAAGCTCCGGCCCTGGCTCACCATGTCGCGCATCCGCGCCACCTTGAGGCGTGACCTGGACGAGACCGCCTCGGCGACGACATCGAGCGATTCGACGAGCGGCACGCCCCGGTCGAGCAGCGCCGCCAGCTGCGTTGTCGCCTCGCCCTGGTCCTTCAGGGGCAGCTCGCCCTGTCCCCCGGCGAGCCACGCCGGCACGCGGTACGACCGGAGCAGGATCAGCTTCTCACGCCCGAGGTCGCGGGCGAGCACGCCCTCGTCGTCGGCCGGACGCACGCCGAACGCCTTGCCCCCGTCCGCCTTGGCGGCGATGAACAGGAAGCTGTCCGGCTGGGCTGACTGTGACATGCTCGACATCGCACGAAGTCTACGGGCGGTGGTCCCGCCGGCTGCGGGGGGCTTGTATACAAGGCGATCCCCCGCCGGATCGAGCCGTGGAGGTCGGGATGCCTGAGACCATGCGCTGCCTCGTGAAGCACCACGCCGGGCCCGGGCTTGAGTTGACGGAGCGGCCCGTGCCCGAGCCGGGCCCGCTGGAGGTCCGCATCCGCGTGACCAAGGCGGGCATCTGCGGCACGGACCGGCACATCTGGGAGTGGGACGACTGGGCCGCCTCGCGCATCCCGGTGGGCATCGTCACCGGGCACGAGTTCGTGGGCGTGATCGACAAGCTGGGCTCTGCCGTGACCAACTACAAGGTCGGGCAGCGCGTCAGCGCCGAGGGGCACACGACCGCGGGTGTCGACTACAACAGCCGCACCGGCAACGCGCACATCGCGACCGACACCAAGATCTTCGGCATCGACCGCGACGGCTGCTTCGCCCAGCACATCGTTGTGCCGGCAGAGAACGTCTGGCCAGTGCACGAGTCGATCCCGGACAGGGTCGCCGCGGTGTTCGATCCGCTGGGCAACGCGGTGCACACGGTGATGGCTGCGGACGTGAGCGCGAAGACGGTGCTTGTTTCGGGCACGGGGATCATCGGTCTGATGGCGGTCACGGTCGCCAAGGCCGCGGGCGCGAGCAGGATCTTCGCGACCGATATCAACCCGCCCAGGCTGGCTCTCGCGAAGAAGCTCGGCGCGATCGAGGCCTACGACGCGCGCGAGGGCGACGGGTGGATCGAGGATGTCCGCCGCCAGACGCGGGGCGAGGGCGTGGATGTTGTGCTGGAGATGAGCGGCGCGGCGGGTGCGTTCGACCAGAGCTTCCGCGCCCTGCGCAACGGCGGCACCGCGGCGCTGCTGGGCCTGCCCGCCAAGCCCGTGACGTTCGACTTCACCGAGCACATCATCTTCAAGGGCTGCACCGTGCTGGGCATCAACGGGCGGCGCATGTTCGAGACCTGGTACCAGATGGAAGAGCTTCTGCTCTCCGGGCGGCTCGAGCTCGACGAGATCATCACCCACGAGTTCCCGCTCAGCGAGTACCGAGCCGGCTTCGAGACCATGATCTCGGGCGAGGGGATCAAGGTGGTGCTGGGGATCGGTTGAGCACCGATTTTTTCACCCGCCGCGAACCGATCGGCGCGCGGCGCAGTCTGGTGGTGCATGAATGACTCGCTTTGCAGGTCCGATGGTGCGCGTCTGTGTTCCATACTCGGTGGCGCTTTGCTCACGACGCTGATCCTGACGGCTGCCGGGTGTGTCCGAAGCGGTCCCGCCGCTCAGCTTCAGATTCAGCCCAGCAGAGACTCTCTGCGTGATACGGCTCGTGCGATCGATACCGCACAGCACGAGATCATGCTCGCGAGGTTCTCACATGGCCGTGAAACGGAGCGAGAAGCCCAGCAGCGACTGGTGGAGGCGCTGGCCTCGGCCCGGGCTTTGCTCGCCGAACGCAGGGCGCTTGAAGGCGCCGACGCATGGAGAAAGTCCTCGCTGGCCGCAGTCATGGCCCGCTGGAACCCGCTCGGGTACTCGGCCGACGAGGTCCGCCGTGTTCTTGGGGAGCCGGCATCGCAGTCCGAGACGACCATCGTCTATGTGGAGGATCGCGGCTTGTGGGCTGATATCTATGAGTTCACGCTGAGCGGGGGCTTCGTGGTTGGCGTCGAACTCGGGGCGAGCGAATGAGCCCGGCACGTCTGCGAGGGTGTCGCGAGGAGCGTGCGATCAGTCCAAGGCGTCTGCTCGGCTAGCGATACGCCTCGTGACACCGCACGCACGACTGCGCGACCGATGACCGCAGTTCGTCCGCGAGCGTCCAGTCCTCGGCGTTGATCGCGGCTTCCAGTGAGGACGCCGTCTCCGCGGCCTCGCGCATCATCACGCGGTATCCAGCGTCCACGTGCGCGTTGGTCGGGCGATCGAGTTCGTCGGCGAGAGCCCGGAACAGATCGGGCAGGCGGGGCGCGGCCTCTTCGAGCTCGAGATCGGGGTGATCGCTGGGCACGGTCCATCCTGCGTCCGCGACCGCGCGGATGTCGGCGAACACGTCGTTGATCTCGACCATCGACGCGGCGAGACCGGTGACGACGACGGCCTCGGGCAGCTCCTTCGGGCCGAGCGTGTCGATGTTGATGCCGGGGATCTGCACGGCGGTGGACACGTCGTCGTACAGGCCGTCGTAGCTGGCGCTCGTGCCGGCGGTGCGCATCAGCTCGACGCCCTCGGTCGGCTCCAGCTCGCCCACGCAGATCAGCCCGAGCGCGGCCGCGGCGGGCCCGCGGTGCTTCCCGTGGTGGCAGTGGATGTAGATGGGCCTGGGCAGCTCGCGCAGGGCCTTGGCGATCACGAGACGCTGCTCGCCCGTCACGCCGTCGTAGCGGATGGGAACGTGCGCGTATCGCATGCCCCTCGCCTTCGCGGCTTCCAGATCGGGGCGTGCCGCGTCGACGCTCAGGATGCTCTTGACGCCCAACTCCGCGAGCGTGTCGAAGCCCTCGTCGCCCTCGGGTTCCGACCCGCTGATAACGCCCCGCCCGAACACGATCACGTTCTCGACACCCGCGGTGTCCGGGATCAGCTCGCCCTGGCGGTAGCCGGCCCCCTTGGGTGCGGCGATGAGATACGTCATCACGCCCGCACCGAGCACGATCATCGCGATGAGCAGCACACGCATCACCATATTGGTACCCACAGCACGCCCATCGGGTTCACACGGTCCCGTACATCCGGTCGCCCGCGTCGCCCAGGCCCGGGCGGATGAAGCCCTGCTCGTCGAGCTGGCGGTCGACCGCCGCGGTGTAGACGATCAGCCCCGGGTGCTCGGCGTGCATGCGCTCGAGGCCCTCGGGCGAGGCGACCAGGCAGATCAGACGCAGGTCGGTCGCGCCGATCTCCTTCAATCGGGTCACGGCCTCCACGGCCGAGCCTCCCGTCGCGAGCATCGGGTCTACGAGCACCACGGGCCCCGCGTCGAGGTCCCCGGGCAGCTTCTCGAGATAGACCGTGGGCTCGAGCGTCGCCTCGTCCCGCGCCATGCCCAGGTGCCCGACCCGGGCCTCGGGCATGACCTCCATGATCCCCTCGGCCATCCCCAGCCCGGCACGCAGGATGGGCACCACCGTGATCTTCTTGGAGAGCCTTTGGCCCCTGGTGGTCTCCAGGGGCGTCTCGACCTCGACCAGGTCGGTCGGGAAGGTGCGCGTGAACTCGAAGACCATCAGCCCCGCGATCTGGGCGATCAGGGCCCGGAACGGCCGATACCCCGTGGTGGTGTCGCGCATCCACGTCAGCTTGTGCTGGATCAGCGGGTGCTCGAAGATGACCGCGTTCGGATGGTTCGGGTGCGTTCGGCCCATGACGGGTCAGCCTAGCCGATTACGAGGGAAAAGATGACGACCTTGACGCGTGACGAGATGGACCATGCCGCCCTGGAGGCGGCGGTCGCCCAGGCGGAGAAGAGCCTCTCCGAGGGGGGCATCCCGATCGGGGCCGCTCTGATGAACGCCGAGGGCGTGATCGTCTCGCTCGGGCACAATCTCCGCGTGCAGACGGACGACCCGACGGCGCACGCCGAGATGATGTGTATCCGCAATGCAGGTCGGCGCCGCGACTGGCACACACTCACGCTCGCGAGCACCCTCAGCCCCTGCGCGATGTGCACGGGTGCGGCGATCCTGCACCGCATCCCGCGCGTCGTCATCGGCGAGAACCAGACGTACATGGGACGCGAAGACTGGCTCAAGGCCGAGGGCTGCGAGGTGGTCGTGATCCACGACATCCGATGCACGTCGATGATGGAGAGCTTCATCACCGAGAACCAAGAGCTGTGGAACGAGGACATCGGCGTGCCGCCGGAGTCTGGGGCGTGAACGTCCGAGAGGCCGAACCGCGCGACGCGCCGGTTCTGCTCGCGTTCGATCACGTCGCGGCCAGCGATGCCGGGCGTGTGTCGATGGTCGAGCGAGGCGTCTCTGAAGGGCGCGTGCTGCTCGCCGAGCGCGAGGGCGAAGCGGCGGGCTTTCTCCTGCACAGCGATCGTTTGCTCGGACATCCGTTCATCGAGCTGGTGTACGTGCGGGACACGATGCGTCGCCAGGGCGTCGCCTCGCTGCTCGTCTGTGAGCACCTCCGGGGCTCACCCGATCGGAGTGTGTTCACGTCGACGAACGAATCGAACACGCCGGCACGCCGGCTCTTCGAGAGGCTCGGGTTCGTCGAGAGCGGGCGGATCGTCGGGATGGACGAGGGCGATCCGGAGATCGTGCTTCGCTGGCTGAGGCCTAGTCGCCCTTGAGACTCTCGGTGATGCTGACTTCCTGAAGCCTGACGCTTGCCTCGTCGAGGCCTTGCTTCGCGTTCGCGAACTCGTTGGCGTCCACGCTCTTCCAGTCCGTGTCGGCGTTCTGCACGAACCCGCGCAGCGTCTCGATCTTCGACGAGAGCTCGTCGCGGTAGGCGGCATCGAGCTTGTCCGCGAAGCGATCGAACCGCTCGCCGATCCATTTCAGATCGAGCTTGCTGTTGACGATCAGATCCACGATGCGGTGCCGGGTCATGTCCTCGCGCGCGTGCGTGAGGCTGTCGCGTTCGATGGCTTCGACCTCGGAGCGCGTCAGGCCGTGGTTGGGGACAACCTGGAGCTGCGCCCGCTTGCCGCTGCGTTTCTCGTGGGCGTTGACGTTCAGCACGCCCGAGGCGTCGACCAGGAACTCGACCTCGAGCTGGGGGATGCCCGCGGGCATCGGGGGCAGGCCCGCGAGATGGAACTCGCCCAGCAGCCGGCAGTCCTCTGCCATCTCGCGCTCGCCCTGGTAGACCGCGAGCTTGATGCTCGTCTGCCCATCGACGCTGGTCGAGAACATCTCCGTTGCGCGTGCGGGAACGGTGCTGTTGGCGGTGATGAGCTTCGCGACGGCGCCGCCCTGCGTCTCGATGCCCAGCGAGAGCGGGATCACGTCGAGCAGCAGCGAGCCCGTCGCCGAGCCCGACAGGATGCCCGCCTGCACCGCGGCCCCCATCGCGACCACGCGGTCCGGGTCGAGCGCGGTGTAGGGCTCGACCCCGAAGAACGCACCGGTACGGTCGCGCACCAGCGGGATGCGTGTCGAGCCTCCCACCATGACGACGGCGTCGACCGCGGGTCGCTCGCCGCTCGTGCGTTCGGCCTCTCGCATCGCACGTTTGCACGCCTCGATCGTGCGATCGACCCAGGGCGTCATCATCGCGTTCAGCTCGGCGCGAGCGACGGTGCGCTCGTAGGTGCGCCCCTCGCCCAGATCGATGCGGATCTGGGCCGACTCCTCGGTCGAGAGCCTGATCTTGATCGCCTCGGCGAACGACACGAGTGCGCGGCGCGTCGAGGCGGGGAAGGCATCCAGGTCGGTCACGTCCTCAGCGACGCCGAGCGACTCACGGATCTCGGTCAGGAACACCCTGACCAGCTGCTGATCGATGTCATCGCCCCCCAGGCGGGTGTCGCCAGCGGTCGCGAGCACCTGGAAGAAGCTGGTCTCGCCCTCGCGCTCGGCGGGCGTGATACGCAGGATCGACACGTCGAACGTGCCCCCACCCAGGTCGTAGATCGCGACGGTCCGGGACTCCTGGCTTGTTCCGAGCCCGTACGCGAGTGCCGCGGCGGTCGGCTCGTTGACGATGCGGACGACATCCAGCCCCGCGAGCCTGCCCGCGTCGCGCGTGGCCTGGCGCTGGGCGTCGTCGAAGTACGCGGGCACCGTGACGACGGCCTTCTGCACCTCGACACCCAGCGACGCGCTCGCGCGTTGCTGCAGCGCACGCAGGATCTCAGCCGAGACCTCCTGGGGCGAGACGATTCTCCCGTCTGGCAGTCGGACGCGGGCGGTGTTGTGCTCGCCCGCGACGACCTCGTAGCTGAGGTACGCCAGATCGCTCGCGGCATCATCGAGACTCCGTCCCATGAGCCGCTTGGCGCTGGAGACGGTCGATGCGGGGAACTCGACCGCCCGCGCACGGGCGTCGGCGCCCACGACGACCGAGCCATCGTCGTCGTAGCGCACGACCGAGGGCACGATCGCTTCGGCATCGCTGGGCGCCAGGATGCGCGGGCCGCGTTCGTCGTGGAACGCGACCAGGCTGTTGGTGGTGCCCAGGTCGATGCCGACGATGGGGTCGGATGGGACCGGCGGCTTCGTCATCGTGGGACCATAGCTGCGATCAGCGGTCGAGCCGGGCGAGGCGTCGGCAGCGATCGACCACGGCTCTTGCCTCAGGATCGGTCAACGCGTGCAGCCCGGTGTGCCGCTCGTCCCCCACGATCACCGTGACCTCGATGCGGGGTTCGTCAGCTCTGGGCAAAGCGGTCGGGAGCGCGAGCCCTTCTCGGACGATTACGCCGTAGAGCTGGGTCACCTGGGCATCGCTGAGGCGCCGGGTTCGGGGGGGCAGCGTGTCTGGGGTGGCCCCGCCTCCGGTCGCGGCACGGAGCTGGCCTCCAGGCTCGATAACGAACCGCGCCGGGCCAGGCGTGGAGCCCTCGTCCGCGATGACCGTGACCGCGATCGTCAGATCCGCGGGCGGGCGGGGGCTGCCAGTGAGTGTGCCGCTGGGTCTCGGCGCGCAGCCGACGAGGACTGCTGTGATCGCGAACAGGATGGGCACCGCTGACCTCACGACGCCAGTCTACGGCTCGTCCCACGTTGGGCCCTGCACCTATATTCGCCCTATGGATATCAGCCTCGATTGGCTCAACCGCTGCCTCGACCCTGGCGATGTGACCGCCGAGGAGGCCGAGCACGTGCTCACGCACGCCGGCTACCCCGTCGAGGGGCTGACCGAGCAGCCCTGGGGCGATGTCACACTGGACGTCGAGGTCACGAGCAACCGGGGGGATCTGCTGAGTCACGTGGGCTGCGCCCGGGAGATCGCGGCCGCCCGGGCGGCGAGCAAGCCCCGCTCGCTCGTCGTGCCTGCCTTTGACGAGCCCTCGGGCGGTGCACCGATCGGTGGGGACCTGACACTCGTCAACGAGCAGCCCGACGTGTGCCCGCTCTTCACCGCCCGGCTCGTCCGGGGCGTGAAGGTTGGCCCGAGCCCGGACTGGCTCGTAAAGGCCCTCGAGGCGGTCGGGCAGCGGTCCATCAACAACGTGGTCGATGTCACCAACTTCATCACCTTCGAGCTTGGCAATCCGTGCCATGTCTTCGACCTGAAGAAGCTCGCGGGGAACCGCCTCGTCATCCGCTACGCACGCGACGGCGAGGCGCTCACGACTCTCGACGGCAAGCCCCGCACGCTGAAGGCAACCGACTTGGTCGTCGCGGACGCCGAGGGGGCGACCTCGCTCGCGGGCGTGATCGGCGGGAAGGACTCAGAGGTCGACGAGTCGACGACCGACGTTGTCTTCGAGATGGCGACGTGGGACCCGGTGACGATCCGGACCGCCGCGCGTCGGATGGCGATCCGGACGGACGCGGGCTACCGCTTCGAGCGCATCGTCGACCCGAGGACGATCGATGCCGCGGCCCGACGCGCGGTGTCGCTGATCGCAGAGCTGACGGGCGGCACGGTCGCGGAGGGCGTGCTCAGCGAGGGTCGTGAGCTTCCCACGACCGAGCCGATCACGGTGCGTCCGAGCCGCTGCCGCGACGTGCTCGGGATCGATGTGCCCACGGACGAGATCGCGGCTCTGCTCAGGGGTCACGAGGTCGAGGTCACGCAGGAGACCGACGACGGGCTGCGCTGTGTTCCGCCCGCGTTCCGCCCCGACCTGACGCGCGAGATCGATCTGATCGAAGAGATCGCCCGGACGCACGGCTACGACAATGTCCCCATGACCGACCGGATCTCGATCCGGGTCACACACCCGCAGGAGACGGAGCGTGCCCGGCGCGAGCTGGGATCGGTGCTGACCGGGCTCGGGTTCTGGGAAGCGGTCACGTTCAGCTTCGTGCGTCCGGAGCACGCCGAGCCCTGGTACGCGGAGGGGCTCGAGCAGGCGCGCGTCGACGACGACCGCAGGGGCGCGGAGCCCACGCTCAGGCCAAGCGTGATCCCGAGCCTGCTGGCGTGCCGGAAGCACAACGCCGCGGCGCAGGTGCACGTCGAGGGCGGTGTCAGGCTCTACGAGCTGTCCGCGACCTTCGCGCAGACGCCCGACCAGCAGTCGGTGGAGCGGCGCACGCTGACGATGCTGATGGACGTGGAGGGCGTCGCGCCGGGCAAGCGTCCCAAACGCGAGCCGATGCAGGTGGCCGTGCGCGCGAT
>JANQQZ010000009.1 GCA_028284805.1 Phycisphaerales bacterium | reverse complement strand
CGAGCCGCCCGGTGACCGTCCGAAGGGCGTCGTCGAACGCCTCGGCGCACTGATGCTCGAGGTAGTCGCGCTGGGTGGGGGTGTCCGCCTGGATGGTGGCGACACCGCCGTTCAGCCCGGCGGGCTGGAGATCGTTGAACCAGTGGCGGGCGATCGTCGGGGCGTGTTGTCGGATGTGCGCAAGGACATCGGGCCAGACCCTCCTCTCGGGATCCGTCATGATCAGAAGACCTCGTTGTTGAGCGCTCCGATGATCGGGAACCGGGAACGGATCGGACCGATCTCGTTGCGAAACCCGACGCAGCACACAGCCGGGACCACCATCCGAATCACGCGAGCCCTGCGAACGGATCGGGCAGGCGTCCACCAGTTGCTGGAGCGTGGGGCGTTGCGATCGACGCATTCGTCCCGGCGCTCTCTCGTCCGTGCATCGGCTTCGTGCCGGTGCAGGGGATGAGCGTACCTGTAGCCCGAGGCTGAGTCAACACGCGGGGAGCGTGAGCGTGCAACTCGTTGTTTGTGCGCGCAGCGCTTGACTCGACAAGGTACGCATGGGTCACCCGCGCGCCCGCAGGCGCTCGGCGCGCTCGGCCTCCATCGCCTGGCGGTCATAGCGCTCGCGGTTGAAGCGGTGGTCCATCAGCACCAGGATCGAGTCGAGCTTGTCCCTGGGGATCACTTCCTGCAAGCGCTTGCGCACGTAGGTCACGTGCGTGCGCCGCGAGATGTGCGCCAGGACGAGCGACTCGCACTCGAGCACGCCCAGCCACTCGGCGATGTCGTCGACGTGCATGTGCTGGCCGATCTTGGCGCGTCCCTTGTGGTCGGGCTCGAAGAAGGTGCACTCGGTGATGACGACCTGCGCCTTGCGCATCTCGTCGCGGAGCAGCCAGGGGCCGGGCAGGGTGTCGCCCGTGTAGGCGATGAGCGGGATCTCGAGGATGCGGGTGATCTCCTCGCCCCGGTCCTTGAGCTCGCGGAGCTTTTCCTGGGGCAGCTCGGCGTACTCGGGCTTGAGCTTGCTGCGCTTCTCGACGATGGCCCAGCCGAAGCTGGGCGCGGTGTGCTCGGTCGCGAAGCCGCGCAGGAAGATCGAGTTCTTGATCTCGACCTCGCCCCCGTCGTCGAGCTCGATGAGGTCGTACTCGGTCTGCTGGCGTTCGAGGGCGTTGAAGCCCCGCATCATCTGGTGCACGTCGTCGGCGATGCGCTTGTCAACGACGAAGGTTCCCTTGCCCATGCCCTGGAAGACGCGCTGGCTGGCGTAGTACGCGAGCCCGCCCACGTGATCCATGTGCCCGTGGCTGAGCGCGACGTACTTGGAAGCGAGCGCGCAGCGGAGGGGCGCGCCCATGTCGAAGCAGGTGTCGAGCTCGGGGATCTGGATAGTGGTGGCTTCGCCCGCGATGGAGGTGCCCTGGACGCGGTAGGGGGGGCAGTAGAGGAAGCCGACGGTGCCCTCGCGGGGCGGCGGTTTGGGGATCATGAGGAATGCTCCGGTGCCGGGCTCTCGCCCGGGGGGTGCTGGGTGAATCGGACCGGGAACGATGGTAGCGAGGGGCTACGCTCCGAGCATGAGCGAGGACGCCCCGACCCCATCCGAGCAGGCGGATCACCCGCCGAACGAAGTCCGGTTCCGCGACTTCGGGCGGGCGGGACCCCTGGCGATCGTCGCGGCGGTGCTGCCCGCGGCGGGTGGGTTCGCGCTGCTCGGGTTCATGCCCAAGGTCGCGGGGTTCCTGAACGACCTGGGCCCGTGGGGGTTCGTGCTGTTTGTCGCGGCGTTCGCGCTCACGAGCGGCTTCGCGGTCCTGCCGACGTACGCCCAGGCGGCGCTGGGCGGGTACGCGTTCGGGCTGGTGGGGGGCGTGCCCGGTGCGATGCTGGGGTTCGTGGGCGGGTCGGTCATCGGGTACACGCTGGCCCGGCTCACCGCGGGCGACGATGCCAACAAGGCGATCGAGGATCACCCGAAGTGGCGCGCGGTGCGCGACGCGTTCGTCGCGATGGACCGTGACAAGGCCAGGCCCGGGGTGCAGGCGGGGTTTCTGAGGACGCTGGGCATCGTGACGCTGATCCGGTTCCCGCCGAACTCGCCGTTCGCGCTGACAAACCTGCTGATGGCCAGCGTGCGTGTGCCGAAGCTGATCTTTCTGATCGGGACGGCGGTGGGGATGCTGCCGCGGACGGCGTTGGTCGTGTTCATCGGTCACCAGGTCGCGCAGACGCTCGGGGCGGACGAGCTGACGAGCGACGCGCTCAAGGAGGCTCGCCCGGGCTGGCTCCTGCCGGTCGGGATCGGGCTGTCGATCGTGGTGCTGATCACGCTCGCGGTGCTGGGCGACAAGGCGATCAAGAAGGCGGTCGCGTCGGGGGAGATCCCGGCCGACCCGGCCGACCCGGTCGATGCGGACGACGAGGACCGTTCAGACGCCTGATCGCATCGCGAAGCGGCGAGCGAGCCCGAGGGGGCGGAGCATCGCGCGCTTCTTGGACTGGTGATCGCGCATGCGCCGGAGGATGTCGTCGAGCGTGCGCACGGCGCGGGTGATGTGCGGGCCCTTGTTGAGCATGACGCACTCGGCGCGCCCCGCCATCGCGGCGTCGGTCACCTCGGCGCGGCTGGCCCTGCCGGTCTTGGCGAGGCGTCCGAGCACCTGCGTCGCCCAGATCACGGGCACGTGGGACGCCTCGCAGAGCCAGAGGATCTCTTCCTGGGCCTCGGCGAGGCGTTCGACGCCAACCTCGACGGCGAGGTCGCCCCGCGCGATCATGACGGCGCCCGCCGGGCGCTCCAGGAGCGCGAGCAGGATCTCGGGCAGCGATTCGAACCCGGGGCGGGTCTCGATCTTCGCGACCAGCGCGACGCCCTCGGGCAGACGCTCGGCGCAGGCGCGGATGTCGTTCGCCGAGCGGACGAAGGAGAGGCCCACCGTGTCGATGTCGGGGGTGCGGGCAACGTAGTCGAGCGATGCGAGGTCGGCGGGCATGAGCGAGGGGAGCTTCAGGTCGGTGTCCGGCAGGTTGATGCCCTTGCCCTCGGCGAGCTTGGTCCCATCGGGCCCGGCGTCGTCGACCGCGAGTTCCAGCGCATCGCCCGTGACGCGTCCGATGGTGCAGGCGACGCGTCCGTCGTCGAAGAAGAGCCGCTGGCCGGGTTCCGCGTGCGCGAAGACCTCGGGCAGCGAGCAGGCGAGGCGGACGTGGTTGTGGTCGAGGATGGCGCTGCGGTCGGCGGCGAGGGTGACGCGGTCGCCCGTGCGGACGCGCACTCTCGGGTGCTCGGGGGGCATGGGCCCGGTGCGCGGGTTTGGCCCCGCCAGGTCGAGGTGCACGCGGGTGCGCGCCCTGCCCAGCTCGTGCTCGGCGGTCCGGAGGTGGGCGATCATGCGGCCCCACGCCTCGGGGTCGTCGTGGGCGGCGTTGAGGCGGGCGATGTCGGCGCCGGCATCGAGCAGGGACCGGGCGAAGGCCGGGTCGTGAGACGCCGCGGTGGGAAGCGTGACCATGACGCGAGTGCCGCGTCCTTCGGGGCACGGGCCGAGGGCGAGCTCGGCGCGGGCGTCGCGGAGTTCGTCGGCGCGTTCGATGGGGACCGGGCTGGGCGGGTCGTCGTGGGCGCCGGGCGTTGGTGCGCCCGCGAGGGCCTCGGCGGCGCGGGCGGCGGCGCGGACGGTCGCGAGCGTGCAGGCCTCGGCCCGCCCCAGGCTCGACAGGCCGAGCTGCCTCAGTTGGTCTTGGAGCGGGCGTGCGTCGGCCTCACGCAGCGCGAGGTAGTGGGTCAGGTTCTGGGCGGAAGGCGTGTTCGGGCCTGCGGAGGGGGACGCCCCGGCGGCCACCATGCGACGCTCGATCGCCCGGAGCGCCTCGGCGGCGGTCAGCGCGGCTCGAGCGGCCTGGGATCGGCCCGTGTTCATGCGCGTGATTCTATTCGCGCATGGCCCCGAAGGCTTGGTGTACGGCACTCCGCCTGGCCTTTCGAGAGGCGGCGACCGCCAGGCCCGCGGCGGCGTTGACCGCGCCGAACCCGAGCGCCAGCAGCGCGGGCGTGTCGAGCGTCGTGACCAGGAACGCGGCGCCCGCGAGGCAGGCGAAGATGATCCAGCTCGCGGCGACCGAGGCCGTGCCTGCGCTGAGAGACCGAGCATGTCCGGGACGCTGGTGCATGACGTGTCAGACTACCCGGGACCGGCGTCTACACTCAACCCGTGAGCGAGCAGAACGACATCTTGAGCGAGTCTGCGGTGCGTGATCTGGCGTCGCTGAGCAGGCTCGCGCCCTCGGACGAGCAGGTGGAGCGGCTCCGGCGGGATCTGTGCGCGGTCCTCGGGCACGCCGAGTGTCTGGCGCGGGCCCCGCTGGAGGACGTCGAGCCGATGGCCCGCCCGGTGGACGAGACGAACCGTCTGGATGCCGACGAGCCCGGCACCACGCTCGCGCCTGAAACGCTGGAGCGGATCGCCCCCGATTTCGACGGGGTGTTCCTCGGGGTGCCCAGGGTGCTCGGGGGCGGGGAGTCGTAGTGGAGCTTCCCGGGGTTGTCGAGATCCGCGACGCGGTCGCGTCGGGCGAGACGAGCGCGGTCGAGCAGACGCGGTCGTCTCTCGACCGGATCGAGCGTCTCGACGGCGGGCTGAACGCGTTCACCCAGGTGTTCGGTGAGCGGGCGGTGGCGCGGGCGGAGGCGGTCGATGCGCGGCTCCGAGCGGGCGAGTCGGCGGACGCCATCGGCCCGCTCGCGGGCGTGCCGGTCGCGGTGAAGGACAACCTCTGCACCGAGTTCGGTCGGACGACGTGCGCGAGCCGGATGCTCGAGGGGTACGCGTCGCCCTTCAGCGCCACGGTGGTCGAGCGGCTCGAGCGGGCGGGGGCGGTGATCGTCGGGAAGACGAACCTGGACGAGTTCGCGATGGGCTCGAGCGGGGAGCACTCGTGCTTCGGCCCGACCCGGAACCCCTGGGACCCGAGTCGCGTGCCGGGCGGGAGCAGCTCGGGCTCTGCGGCGGCGGTCGCCAGCGGCATGGTGCCCGTCGCTTTGGGCAGCGACACGGGCGGGTCGATCCGCCAGCCCGCGGCGCTCACGGGCACGGTGGGGTTCAAGCCGACCTACGGCACGGTGTCGCGCTGGGGCCTGGTCGCGTTCGGGTCGAGCCTGGACCAGGTGGGCCCGATCGCGCGTTCGGTTGAGGATGCGGCGCTGGTGTACGACGCCATCTCCGGGCGTGACCCGCGCGACTCGACGTGCCTCGACCGCGACGCGGCGGGCACGTTCGGCGCACTGGACGACCCGCTGGAGGGCCTGAGGCTCGCGGTGCCCACGCAGGCGAGGGACGAGTCGATCGAGCCCCGGGTGCGCCTGATCTTCGGCATGATGATGAGGGCGCTGAGCGAGCGGGGCGTCGAGTTCGAAGAGGTCGAGCTGCCAAGCCCGGACCAGATGCTGGCGGCGTACTACATCGTCGCGCCCGCGGAGGCCAGCAGCAACCTTGCGCGGTACGACGGCGTGCGCTACGGGCACCGGGCCGAGCTCGCGGACGGGGACGGGCTGCACGAGCTGTACTGCAAGTCGCGGACCGAGGGCTTCGGCGACGAGGTGCAGCGCCGGATCCTGCTGGGCACGCACGTGCTCCGCTCGGGGTACGCGGACCAGTACTACGTCCGTGCGCTGAAGATGCGTCGCCTCATCCGGAGCGACTACGACGCGATCTTCCGGGTCATGGGGTGCGACGCGGTGCTGACGCCCACGGCTCCAGGCCCGGCGTTCGAGCTGGGCTCGAAGACGGACGACCCGATGGCGCTGTATCTCGAGGACGTGTTCACGGTGGGCGCGAGCCTGGCGGGGTTGCCCGCGGCGAGCGTGCCCGCTGGGTTCGTGCCCGAGGGTGACCGCCAGCTGCCCGTCGGGGTGCAGCTGACGGGCCCGGCGCTCGGGGATGCCCGCCTGCTGCGGGTGGCCCGAGAGGTGGAGTCGGCGGCGGGGTTCGCCGGGCGTGTTGCGGTCACGGGGTAAGGGATTCGGACTCGGGTGCTCGTCGCGGCTCTTCCGACGGCGCAGTGTGCGGGCGTGTGCGTCCGGCGGGGTGCTCGCGTGCGCGGCGCGGGTCGAGAGGCTCGTTGTCGGGCCGCTGGTCGTCGGGGCGGATGCGTACGAAGCGGAGGCGGACGGACCGGTCCCAGGCCCAGGCTCCGATGGTGCCCGCGGGCAGCAGCAGCAACGCGAGGATGGCGACGAGCTGCGAGGTGGGGGTCATCGGGAGGTGCCCGGGGCTCAGGGCGTGCACGATCAGGGCGATGGCGAGCAGCGTGGTGCCCAGGGCGATGGCGAGGAGCCATCCGCGACGCAGGCGACGAACGGTCGCGTGGGAGACTGGCACGAACGGTCTTCCTTTCCGGGTCGCGTGCGGGCGTCGGCATCGGTGTAGATGCGGGAGTATCGGCCCGACGGGGGCGGCGTCATCAGCACGCGGGGACGATCGGGGCTTCTGCCCTGGGCTCGGGTCGATGGTGGTGGGGCGAGGTGTCGGCTATGGTGCGGGCCGGTGCGACGCGCGCGAGTCCAACCCGAAGCCCAGGGCATCGGGCGTCGGTGCGTCCGGGCATCGGTGCTCTTGGTCTGTGGGTTGTCGGTGGGCGCGCCGCTGGCCGCGGCGGGTCAGGATCTGCTGTCGCCCCCGGTGCAGCCCGAGCGGATGCCCGGCCCCTACGACGGGCGGGCGATCCGGGCGATGGAGTTTCTGACGGCGCCTCCGGGCGGGGGCGGGTTCGGGGAGCCGCCCCCCGCGCAGCTGCAGTTCATCCGGAACCAGGTGCGGACGGGCAAGGGGTCGCGCGAGTACGACGAGGGCGTGCTGGCCGAGGACCTGGTGCGTCTGAACCGGACGGGTCGGTTCGGCGAGGTCGAGCAGGAGATCGTCGAGCACGCGGACGGGTCGATCACGGTGCGGCTGCTGATCCGCGAGCAGCCCGTGATCCGCGACGTGCAGGTGACGGGCAACCGTCGCGTGGGCAGCGCGACGCTGGGCGAGGCGATCGACTTCCTGCCTGGCACGCCCGTGGACCGTTTCGAGCTGGACCGCGCGGCGCGCCGGCTCGAGGAGATCTACCGCGAGAAGGGGTTCTACCTCGCCGAGGTGACGGTGAACACCGAGGTGCTGGACGAGACAGGGGTGATCCTGTTCGAGGTGCGCGAGGGCACGCGGGTCCGGATCACGGGGATCCGGTTCGACGGGAACGAGGCGTTCCGCGATGGGGAGCTGCGCGACGAGATCGAGACGCGCAAGGCGGGCTTCTTCCGGCGCGGGCGGCTCGACCGCGAGCAGCTGGCGGCCGACGCGCGGACGGTCGCGCGGTACATCCAGGACCGCGGGTATCTGGACGCGCGGGTGGACACGTTCGTGCAGCCGAGCCCGGACGGCAGCGAGGCGATCGTGACGTTCTACGTCGAGGAGGGCCCGCTGTACTCGCTGCGCGACGTGGTGGTGAGCCACGCGGACGCGGGGGAGACGGGCCCGGTGTTCGCTGCAGAGCAGATCGTGGGCCTGATCGGCATGAAGCCGGGCGACACGTACAGCGTGAACAAGGTCGAGGCCGCGGTTCGCACGGTGTCGGACGCGTACGGCAAGCAGGGGTACGTGGACGTGATCGTGCAGCGCCGCGAGCTGCGAGACACGACGCGCCCCGAGGTCGACCTGCTTCTGCTGATCCGCGAGGGCGCCCGGTACCGCACGGGTCTGGTGCAGATCGCGGGCAACACGCTGACCAACCAGGGGGTGATCCGGGACTCGATCCGGGTGAGCCCGGACCGCCCGCTCGACGTGACAGCGGTGCGCGAGTCGGAGCAGATCGTGCGGGCGAGCCGGCTGTTCGAGATGCAGTCGAGCCCGCCGCGGGCGGTGATCCAGCAGCCCGACCCCACGAGCCCGACGCACCGGGACGTGCTGATCGAGGTGACGGAGACGAACACGGGTCTGCTCTCGCTAGGCGCGGGCGTGGGCTCCGACGCGGGCGTGAGCGGGCGGTTCAGCTACGAGCAGCGGAACTTTGATATCACCGACTGGCCCGACTCGGTGGGCGACCTGTTCAGCGGGCGGAGCCTGCGGGGCGGGGGGCAGACGCTCCGCATCTCGGCCGAGCCCGGGCAGGTGTTTGAGAACTACTCGCTGAGCCTGTCCGACTCGTCGCTGAACGACACGTTCATCGGGGGCTCGATCGGCGCGAGCTTCGGGCGCCGCAGGTTCGACGAGTTCAGCGACAACCGGACGACGCTCGGGGCGGGCCTGAGCCGTCGCTTCGGCGACCGCTGGACGGCGCAGACGAACCTGCAGTGGCAGAACGTCCGCCTGTTCGACCTGGAGCCCTCGAGCACCACCGAGGCGTTCTCGTTCGAGGGCACGAACCAGCTGACGAGGCTGGGCGGCGCGATCCGTCGCACGACGGTGCCCCCTGCTGAGCGGTTCCGCCCGACGCGCGGATCGATCACGGGCCTTGGTGTGGAGCAGATCGGGGTGCTCGGGGGCGACTTCGAGTACACGGTGCTTCGCGCCGAGCACAGCGTGTTCCTGTCGGTCTACGAGAGCTTCGCGGGTGCGAAGACGGTGCTGCGCCTGCGAGGCGAGGTCGAGTGGATCCCTCAGGGGCAGAACGAGGTGCCCGTGTACGAGCGGTTCTACCGGGGCGGGCAGAGTTTCCGGGGCTTCGAGTTCCGGACGATCTCGCCCAAGGGCGTGCGGGCCGACAACGGCGAGCCTGGCGACCCGGTGGGCGGCATCTTCAGCGCGTTCGTGGGGACCGAGTTGCAGCAGCCCATCTTCAGCGAGGAGCTCGCGATCGCGGCGTTCGTGGACTCGGGCACGGTGGAGCGCGAGTTCGCGGTGAACACCTGGCGGGTGAGCGCGGGCGTGGGCCTCCGGCTCTACATCCAGCAGTTGAGCCCGGCGCCGCTGGCGTTCGATTTCGGCATCCCGCTCGTGAAGGAGGATCAGGACGAGGATCGGCTCTTCACGTTCTCGGTGGATCTGCCGCTGTAGGGGCTGCCCGTCGGTAGGCCGTTCTGGGCGTAGACTCCGCGGCACGAACGAAGGAGCGACCGATGAAGAGTCAGAAGCGGGCTGGAGCGATCGCGGGGCTGGTGCTCGGGGCGTTGGGTGTTGCGGGCGTTGGCGTCGGGCTCGGCGCGGGCGTCGCCCACCGGATGTCGGAGCCGACAGTCGTCGCGGTGGTGGACATCGATGCGGTGAGCGCCGAACTCGAGGAGTTCGGGGTGCGGGTCGCCGAGATCAACGGCAAGCGCGACGCGCGGGTCGGGGAGCTGCGCGAGATCGGCACCCGGATCGAGGAGATCAACACCGAGCTCGAGACGCTGACCGACGACGAGCAGGAGCGGGGCATCCAGCTGGCGATCGAGGGCCAGGCGCTGCAGTCCGACCTGCAGACCAAGCAGCAGCTCTTCCAGCAGGAGGCCGACCTGCTCCAGGCGAATCTCACTCGAGAGCTCTACACCAAGATCGTCGAGGCGGTCGGGCGAGTCGCCGAGCGCGACGGGTACGACATCGTGCTGTTCGACGACCGCTCGATCTCGCTGGATGACGCGCAGGCGGCCACGTTTGCGGGGTCGGTCGCTGCGATCAAATCGAAGAAGGTGCTCTACGCGAGGGACGTGGTCGACGCGACCGATAGCGTGCTGGCGCTGATGAACAACGAGTTCGCCGCGGGCGGGTGAGATGACGACCGACGCGCCCGGCGGCACTGGGTTCTCCATCACGACGGGCGAGCTGGCGGGTCTGCTCGGGGCCGAGCTCTCGGGTGCGCCCGACGTGGCGCTGTCGGGCATCGAGCCACTCGATGCGGCGGGCGCCGGCGATCTGAGCTTCGTGCGTTCGCACGATTACGCGGCCGCTGCTGCCAAGAGCGACGCGGGCGCGCTGCTCGTCACCCGGGGCGTCGAGCTGCCTGCGGAGGTCGCGGCGCCGGTGCTGGTCGTCGATGACGCTGACCGGTCACTCATCGCGATCCTGTCGTCGGTCCGCGCGCACCGGCTTGGGCCGCCGGCGTCGGGTGTGCACCCCTCGGCTGTGGTCGACGAGCGGGCGGAACTGCACGAATCGGTGTCGGTCGGCGCGAACGCGGTGATCGAGCACGCGGTGCGGATCGGCGCGGGCACGTCGGTCGGCGCGGGCGCGGTGATCCGGGCGGGCACGACGATCGGCGAGCGCTGCGTGATCGGCCCGAACGTCACGATCGGGCACGAGGGCTTCGGGTACATCGTGGACGAGTCGACGGGCGAGCGGACGCACCTGCCCCACGTTGGGGGCGTGCGGATCGGGGACGACGTGGACATCGGCGCGGGGTCGTGCGTCGATCGAGGCAAGCTTCGCGACACGGTCATAAGCGACGGGTGCAAGATCGACAACCTCGTGCAGATCGCGCACAACTGCGAGTTGGGAGAGCACGTGGTGGTGTGCGGTCAGTCCGCGCTCGCGGGCAGTGTGAAGATCGGCGCCCGTGCTGTGCTCGCGGGGCAGGTGGGTGTGGCCGACAACATCTCGATCGGGCCTGGTGTGATCGTGATGGCGCAGGCCGGGGTGACGCGGGACCTGCTGGAGCCCGGCGCGTACTTCGGTGCTCCGGCGCGACCCAGGCAGGTGGTCGCGCGCGAGATTGCTGCCCTCAGGCGGATTACCAAGTCGCGCCGTTCGGAGAACACCTCGTGAGGCGGCGCACGCTCGCGGGCGAAGCTCGTGTGGAGGCCTGCGCAGGCGGGCGCGGGCTGTTCACCGAGGAAGAGGCGGTCGTGACGCTCCGCCCGGGCGAAGACGGGATCGCGTTCCGCGTGGGCGGCGTGCGCATCCCCGCGACGATCGGACACCTGAGCGCAGACCCGGTGGTTGCGGCGTTCGCGGAGTTGCCGCCTCGCCACACCGTGCTCGCGAAGGACGGCGCCCGGGTCATCACTACCGAGCATGTGCTCGCGGCGCTCGCGGGCCTGGGCGTGACCGACGCGGAGGTGCTCGTCGAGGGGGGCGAGGAGGTCCCGATCGACGACGGGTCGGCGGGCGCGTTCGTTCGAGCCATCGAGCGGGCGGGCCTGCGTGAGATCGGCGACGCGGAGCCGCTCGTGATCGACAGGGTGCTGACCGTGGAG
>JANQQZ010000008.1 GCA_028284805.1 Phycisphaerales bacterium | reverse complement strand
CGAGCCGCTCATGGACGATCCGTTCGATCGCCTCTGCCGCTCGTGCATGCTCGCGCGTGAACGAAAGCAGCCCGAGGTCGAATCCGGCGGGCGCACCGGCGAGCACACGCTCGCAGATCTCGTCGGCGGCCTGGACCGGGTCGTGACGGGTCGACAGCGCCGACGCGAAGCGGATCCGTGTGTCGCTCGGTGACTCCTCCACGACGGGATCGTACCTTCCGGGATGGCGAGCGAGCGGGCCCGCTAGGCTTACCCGCCCGGATCAGAGAAGGAGCCGACGATGAGCAGTTCCAAGCGAAGCGTGAAACGGGCAGCGATCATCATGTTCCTGTACGCCATCGTGGTGTTTGCTGTGAGCCTGCTCGCGTATCTGATCGCCCCTCCCGGAGCGAATGCGGCAACCGCCGTGGCCAGCGGCGGCACCTCGGCGGTGCTCATGTGTGTCATGGCGGGCCTTTCGCTGATGATCCACAAGAACCGCACGCTGGGCATGATCGGCATCCACGTCGGCATGGTGCTGCCTCTGGTCTTGGCAGGTGTCTTTCTGTGGCGCATGCCCATCGCCTATCGCGATTCGGGCGTGCACCGCTACTTCCAGAACGCGTTCGCCGAGAAGGTTGCCGACGGCGCGCTGCAAGACACTGACGAAGCTCGCACCGCATTCTTCGCTGAATCGGAAGATCAACTCGCCGGTGCTGAGATACCACGCACCGACAAGGCGTACGCGGGCCTCACACTCACACTGCTCTTCGGCGCCAGCTCCGCGGCGTTCGTTCTGCTGCTTCTGTCGAGGCCAAGCGTTCCGAAGCAAGCCGACGCCGACCCGTTTGGTGAGCAGGGCGCCGCGAAGACCGACACCGAGCGTTCGGGCAAGGACGAGGCATTCGGCTGATCAGCGCTGCAAGCGGTCAGCGGCCGTCGACGTCGACGACCTCCACGCGGATCGGCTCGATGACCTGCAGGTTCATGCGGGCGTCGTTGCGGATCGCGCCGACCACGCCGACCGTCTGGTTCAGCTTGGTCTCGTAGGCGAACGCGGGATCGGGGCGGAGGTAGCCGAGCGTGCGCGGGGCCTCGGTCGTGTCGAGGGCCTGGATGCGGTACATGCGGGGCAGCCGCTCGCCGTCGTAGACCGCGCTGGGCAGGAGACGGCCCACAGCGGTGAAGCCCAGATCCTGCTTGATACGGGCGACCTCACGCTCGATCTCGATCGCCAACTCGCTGGCAGCATTCGCGGCTGCCTGGTTGTCGCGGTAGACCTGCTGGATCCGCTGGCGGAGACGCAGGACGGTCTGACGTGATTCCAGCGCGCTGATGAGGCCCTCGTTCTCCGCGGTCCGCGAGGTCGCCGCGATCATGCGATCGACCTCGGTCAGCAGCTGGCCGAACTCGGCCTCGGCGATGTCCTGGGCCTGCACAGCGTCGAACGCGGCGTTCAGATCGGCGAGCGACTGGATCACCCGCGGCGCGACGGGCTCCGGGTCGGCGGGCTCGCCCGAGTCGTTGTCTCCGCCAGGAACAGCGACCCGCTGCTCGGACGCCTCCTCCTCGGGCTGGATCGGGGTGTCGTCTTGCGCCGGGGCTTCCATCCCATCGTCGATCGCGGACGCCCCCGCGTCGGTCTCGACGGGCACGCCAGCGGGGGCGTCGTTCACGGGCGCGTCATCCGTCGGGGTCTCGGGCATCGCGGTCTCGAACGTCTCGGGCCGGCGTCCGGTCTCGACGCCCCCGGTCAGACCCGCGGCGGCTTCAAGGTCGGCGCTGGTCGCACGACGGAGCGCATCGGCGCGGATGTAGCCCCGTGCGTCTTCCGGAGGCTCGACTTCGTACCCCGCCAGCTCACCGGTCAGCTCGTTGACCGCCTCGGCGACCACCTGCAGGCGGGTGCCCGCGGGCAGGGGCTCGGCGAGAAGCTTGCTCCAGCTGCCCCTCGCGCCGGTGGAGGCGTTGAACGCCGCCAGCGACGATTCACGGTTGAGCACGGCGGTCTGCGAGTCGGTCTCGACCTCGACATGATCGGCTCGGACCAGGGCGGTCGAGTCTTCCGGGTAGCTCACCCGCAGCCAGCCGCTCGGGGTCTGCCCGTCGACCGTGAGGATCAGCCCCTGCTTGAGCTCTCCCGAGATCGGGTAGTAGGCCGCTCCTGGGCCGCAACGCACGATCGCGCGTTCGCCCGAGACGACCGCTTTGTAGGCCTCGAGCCTCTCGACCTGGGTGGAGAGCTGGGCGGCGGTGTTGCCCGAGGGCACGGCAGCCGAGGCGATGGCAAGAACGAAGACGGCCCAGATCCTCTGGATGGTCATCGTGG
>JANQQZ010000166.1 GCA_028284805.1 Phycisphaerales bacterium | reverse complement strand
GCACGCGGTCGGGCTGTTCGAGACGATGGCGGGCGGGGTTCGCCCCGATCAGGCCGGTGGCGGGGCGTTCGTCACGAGGCTGCACGATCACCTCGATCGGCTGGCGGTGTCGGCGAAGCAGCTCCGCCTGACCGACGACCTCCGCAAGCCAGCGCTGGGTGAGGCGGTGCTGCGGGTGGTCGAGCGGTGCGGGCTCGGGCGGCTGCGCGTCCGCCTGGCGATCACGGGGGGCGACCTGAACCTGCTGGCGGGGAGCGACGGCGCCCACGACCCGACGGTGCTCATCACGGCGCAGCCCGCGACCGAGTACCCCGAGGCGATGTTCGAGCAGGGCGTGCGCGTGGCGATCGCGGACGCCAAGGCGAACCCGTTCGACCCGACGGCGTCCCACAAGACGCTGAGCTACTGGTGGCGTCTCGCGGCGCTGCGCGACGCGGGCGCGAAGGGGGCGGCCGAGGCGCTGGTGTTCCAGGTGACCAATCACCTCTGCGGCGGGTGCGTGAGCAACGCGTTCGTGGTGAAAGACGGTGCGCTGCTCACGCCGATCGCGCGCGGGGAGGAGGCCGAGGGCGCGTTGCCGAGCCCGGTGCTGCCGGGCATCACGCGCGGGGCGGTGATCGACGCGGCGCGCGATCTCGGTATCGATGCGACGGCGCGGATGCTCACGATCGACGACCTGCTCGGGGCGGACGAGGTGTTCCTGACGAACTCGAGCTGGGGCGTGCTGCCCGTGGTGGCGGTGGAGGCGTCATCGATCGGCCGGGGCGTGGTGGGCGAGGTGACGAGCGGAATGATGAGGCACCTCTCGGCGGCGTTGTGATTGAAGCTAAAATCCGAGCATGGAACCAAAGGATGACTTCCCATCGCGTCGCGATCGCGGGCGTCTGGATCTGATCCGCTCAGCCGCGTTCCCGCTGCGCAGCGGGAAGAACGCGTGGCGGTTCGCTCTCCTCCCGGTGTTCGCGTTCTTCGTGCCGCTGGGCCTGATCCCGATGCGAGGGTGGCGTCTGGATGTTGTCCGCCAATCGGTGCGCGAGGGCCGCGAGGCGGTGCCGACGTTGGCCGCGACGGGTCGTCACTTGGTGGACGGCGCCTTGCTCTGGGTCCTGCGCGGGGTGTTCTTGGTTCCGCTCTCGGTGTTCCTCGCCTTGTTCGCGTACGACACGATCACCGTCGTGCTGGAGTTTGCCGATTGGGTTGTTGCCAGGTTCCTCGAGCGGGGGCCCGAGGAGGGCCCCGCGCCGACACTGTCGGACGTGCGCGCGTCGCTGACGGCGGCGAGCATCAAGAGCTGGTTGGTTCCGGGGCTCTACGTCATCTGCGTGTGGCCCGTGTACAGGGCGTGCGTCATCCGGTACGCGATCACCGGGAATCCTTCGTCGCTCTTCCGGATCGACAAGGCGGTGTCATTGGTCGTACGCCACTTCGACGGCTTTCTCGCGGTGTTCGGCTTGTGGGTCCTGCTCCGCGTCCTCATCGAGGCGCCTCTGTTCATCGCGCTGGTCGCGTCGGTTGTGGGTGCCCCCTTGGTGCCGCTCGTGTTGCTTCCGTTCCACTTCTGGACGACGGCACACCTCTACGCGTCGCTCGCGTTGCGCATCACGGCTCGAGAAGCGGATGGCTCATCGAAAGCCCTGCCCACCGACGCCGGCGTCGCGAACGATCGGGCCGAAAGCGATCGGGCTGCGGGCGAGTAGCTACTCGCCTCCTTCGGCATCGCCTTCGTGCTGCTCGTGGGGTGTGATGCGCGAGACGAGCTCGTCGGTGATGTCGGTCGTGCCTGCGGGCGCGTCGCCCGAGACGAGAACGACCTTCCACAGGCCTTGCTCGTCCATGAGCGCGTCGAGTTCGTCCTGCACGCCGACGAGCACGGTGTAGAGCGGCTCGTCGCCCGCCAACTGGCGGTGGGCGATCGCCTGGGTCTCCGGGCCGCGGCCCTCGATCGCGGGCTTGTCGGCGTCCGGTGCGGCTTCGAGGTGCGTACGCAGCGTGTCGAGCTGGTCGTGGAACTCCTGCGAGGCGTACCAGGCGACGAGCAGCTCGGTGCGGTCGACGGCGCCGGTGCCTCCCGAGGGCTGATCGGCGTTGTACATGAGTGTGTGGTTGTCGGGGGCGCGGCCGAAGAGGCCGCAGCCGGTCGCGGTAATGCCTGCGCCCGCGAGGGCGAGCGAGAGGGCTGCTGCTGCTCGGGTCGTGCGGAATGCGTGTGCCATGGTGGTCCCCTTCCTGCCGGCGGAGCCGACAAAGTAGTGTATACTAACACACACTCATTTGGGAACCCCTCGGTGGGATTTCACGACGCTTTAGGTCTCTTGATCGGAAGCGGGCCCCTCGCCGGTCGGCGGACGCTTTGGCGGCAGGGGGTTGGGCTCGGGCTTCTCTGGGGGCAGTCCCTCGTAGACGAAGTCGGGATCGAAGCGCGTCCCGCACTCGGGGCAGGTGCGGATCCAGGGCGTCGTGATGAGCTCGGCGAGGTCGTGCCCGCAGCGTTGGCAGTGGAGGATGGGCTTGGGACCGGTCATGGGTTTGGGCCCAGGCGTTCTGCGGCTTGGCGGACGCGCTCGGAAAACACCTCGTCGAGTGGGTGGAGGAGCGCGTCGACGAAGGCGAGCCCCTCGGCGCGCGGGTCCGGCTCATGCAGGAACAGTGCGTCGGTGGGCAGGCGGGTTGGCCGCGAGACCCGGTGATCGCGGAACGAGGCCGGGTAGAGGCAGACGGCGGCGAAGGACTCTGCGAAGTCGAGTGCGACCTCTGCACCGATCGGGCCGGCGGGCTGTGACTGGGCGGGAGCGGTCTCGCCCGGCCAGAAGCGATCGGCGTACTCCCGGCGGGTGTCGTCGCCCAGCGACTCCCACCAGACCAGGCCCAGAGCGCAGGCGTGCGCGAGCAGGAGCCGGCGGGCGTAGGCGTTGCGGGGGTGCCCGCCCGGTCGCAACTCCCGATCCAGACCGGGTAGTTGAGTGCCTTCCAGGCGGATCTGGTCGAGGTCGAGGAAGATGACGCTGCCGCCGCCCTTCCACGTGGGCGCCGCGTACATGGCGGGTCGTCCATCGATCCGCAGATCGTTGACGCCCAGGACAACGAGGTTGAACCCGAGGCGGACAGCAAAGACACGCCCAACGGTTGGGAGCCCTCGGATCAGCCCGCGAGCCTCCTTGACCTGTTCGATTGGGGCGGGCCCGAACTCGACGCCCAGATCGCGGCATTGCTGACGCAGCCGCTCGAAGGCTGCTTCGGGGATGCCCGGTTCCCCCGCGGCCTGGATGAGCGCGCCGGTCTGTGTCGCCATCGTGTCGAAGATCGCCCGAGACTGCTCGGGGGTGAGGGCGGCGAGCGCGGGGGAGAAGTCGTAGGGCGGCCTGTACTCGACCTCGGCAACGCGGGCGAGGAAGGCAGCAAAGACGAGGGAGGCCGGGTCTGGCCCTCTTGGCACGGGCAGCGGGAGCCTGGCCGACAGGTTGAATGTCGTGCTCGCGCGGTGGAGCGCGAGCAGGTCGTCGTCGTCTCGGACCCACTCGGGGAGGCCCGGCGCAGCGTTGGCGAGGGCGGGCCGATCCGTGTCGGGCTGGAGAGGCTGGGGCTGGGCGGTCGCTGCGGTCGCGGGCACCGCCAACGCGGCAACGAGAGCAAGGCGCGAAACTGGTTTCCGCCCGGGCATGGGGGATTGTTGGTCAGTCGCCCTGGCCGCGTTGCTTGTTGAGGGCGTCGAGCAGGTTCGGCTCGTCGTCGTGCCCGTCTTCAGGCGCGAAGCCCTCGAGCATGCGAGAGAAGCGGTTGTCGCGGAGCTCGGTGGTCGGCCCGCGGCCCCTGCCGGTCTTCGAGGTGATCAGCCGGTCGACGTGCCGGACGCGTTCGATCGCGGAGGCGGGCATCGGGGTGTTGGTCCAGGGCCTGAGCACGTCGCGGCCGTGCACGGGCTCGGTGTCGTACGTCGTCGGGTAGAGCACGGCGACCTTGAACGACTCTGCGAAGTCTTCGATCGCGTTGGTGCGGGCGTACCTCGACACGGTCACCCCCGCCGGCCTGTCGCCCTCGGGCCAGAACGCGGCCTCGAACGCGCTGCGCTCGGCATCGGTGAGCGTGAACCAGAAGACGTGCCCGAGCTCGTGGACATAGGTCTCCAGCGTGGTTCGGGTGAACACGTGTTCTTTGGTCGCGGGCGGGAGGATCGCGTGCCACCAGCGGGGCGTGTCGGCGGGTCGTGAGACATTGATGGCGATGACGTCTTCCCAGAGCGTGACGCCTCCCGGTCTCATGCCCGGGATCTCGAGCCCCTCGACCAACACGACGCGGGGCTCGAGCAGGTGTTGGAGTTCGAGCACGCGGCCGATGAACGCCTTGCCCTTTAGCCCGGCGCGGGTTTGTTCGACGCGTGCGTCGCGGGGCGGTGCTGCGGTGATGCCGAAGCTGGCGAGGCGTTGAAAGGCTTCATCATCCCAGCCGACCTCCGCTGGTGTCGAGAGTCGGCCCGCCTGGCCCCTTCGGTATGCCGCCCTCCGCGCCGGGTCGTCGAGCGACTCGTGATCGATCCACGACACGAGCTCGACGGGTGGACGCATGATGAGTTGGACCGGCAGGCCATCCCCCAGGGACAGCCTGGCCCAATCGACCGGATCGAACGGGTGGAACCAGGTCAGGGCGTCAAGCCGGAGCCCGATCTTGGTCGTTCGTGAAGGCTGACGGAGTTCGGCGAGCTCGGTGTCGTGCCAGCGTGTCTCGCTCGAGACGTGCTGCGCATTCGTGGCTGCGGTGAGCAGTGTGAGCGCGACGGTCAGGCTCGGGCGCGGTCGGAACACGCAGCCATGTTAGCGTTTGCACACTTTGTGTGCAAACTGTTCGACGCGGTGCCCTCGCCTTGCGAGCGGCAGGATCAACCCGAGGCCCAGTGCGACCCCGGCGGGCGCGGGCACGGCGTAGATCCGGAACGAGTAGTCCTGCCCGGTGGTCGGGCCCCAGCCGCCGGCGTTGCCGCGTCTGAACGCCGCGTTGGAGTCGCCGTCGCCGCTGGTGACCCAGCCCCAGGGGTTGCCGGTGAGCGGGCCGTCGGAGTTGTTGTAGATCGCCATCCAGAAGGTGGTGTCGGCATCGACGTCGAGCGGCCTGGAGAGTTCGGCGATGTAGCGGAAGACCTGGATGCCCGCGACGTCCTGGGTCTCGGGTGCGCTGGGCAGCATGCCAAGGGACTCTCGTCGGATGCGGGCGCCGGGGACGGGGCTCCCGCCTGGCATTGCGCCGGTGTAGAAGTCGATCGTGAAGTCATCCTCGAGCGTGGTATCCAGCTTGGCGCCCCAGAACTCGACGGCGACGATGGACGTGGGCCCATCGAAGCGGATGTTCTCGGCGATCTGTTGTCCCAGTGTGCCGGCAACGTCCGCGCTGGATGCGTTGGCGTAGTTGGGTGTCTGCTCGAGGGCGACGAACGTGCCCGGGGGCGGCTCGATGGTGCCCGTCATCAAGACAGCCGCAACAAATGCTTCGATCATGCTCGGCTCCTCCCGGAGACGAGGCTACTTGGGTGAACAGGGGTTCACAAGAGCTGTTTAGCGACTTTGGCCCGGGTCTCGGGTGATGACACGGACGTTATCGCGCCCGTCGGTGCGCACGCCCGCGACGCGGCTGTTGGGTGTTCCCACCCGAGCCAGGGCGCGGCGGATCGTGATGTACGCGGCCGCAACGAGCCCGGCGATGATCGCGATCGGGAGCAGAATGATCAATGCCGCGAGCCCGAGGATGAGGGCCAGCAGCATCACGAGCGCCCCGACGAACGGGTTGGAACTGCCCTGGAGCCTGACGACGCGCGGCTGCATGGTGGATTCTATGGGAATCGGGGGCTCGCGGTGTCGGGCCGCGGCCAACTGTCAGTCCGTTGGGCGTACAATCCTCTCTTGCAGGAGGCGCGGCGGATGGCACGAGATGTTGGGGTTGAGTCAGGCGGACCCACCAGTTCTGGGGTGAGCGACAAACCCTTCGTCCATCTGCACTTGCACAGCGAGTACTCGCTTCTCGATGGGGGCAACCGGCTCGACAAGCTCGTCGCCCGAGTGAAGGAACTCGGGATGAACGCGGTCGCCGTGACGGACCACGGCAACATGCACGCGGCGGTGCAGTTCTACGAGATCGCTCGGAAGGCTGGCATCAAGCCCATCCTGGGCGTCGAGGCGTACGTCGCGCCCCGGTCGAGGCTCGACAAGCAGTACACGGGCGTGTCGGACGGCGGGTACCACCTGGTGCTGCTCGCAGAGAACGAGACGGGGTGGAACAACCTGCTCTACCTGTGCTCCGAGGCGTATCTGACGGGCTTCTACTTCAAGCCCCGGATCGACCGCGAGCTGCTCGAGAAGCACAACGCGGGGCTCATCGCGATCAACGGGCACCTGGGCTCGGAGATGGGCGAGCACCTGCTCAGCTACGAGACCTCGGGCGGCCTGGAACGCGGCGACGTGAAGCACTACGAGGCCGCACGCGAGAGCGCCGAGTGGCACGCTCGGGTGTTCGCCGATGAGGGCACGGGCCCGCGGTTCTACGTCGAGATGCAGCACCACGTCATGGAGCAGATCGCGATCAACCCGCATCTGATCCGGCTGGCCCGCGAGATGGATCTGCCGCTCGTCTGTGACAACGACAGTCACTTCCTGCGCGAGGAGGATCACGACGCGCACGACACGCTGATCTGCATCTCGACGGGCAAGAGCAAGCACGACGAGCAGCGGATGCGGTACACGCCCGAGCTCTACGTGAAGAGCCCTGAGCAGATGTGGGACCTCTTCGGCTCGCCGGACTACAACAGCGACGACGTTGGCGAGGCCGGGATCGAGTCGCTCCGGAACACGCAGGCGATCGCCGATCGGTGCAACGTCGAGCTGCCGATCGGGGCGAACCATGCGCCGGTCGTGGTGGTGAAGTCGCCGCCCAAGAGCAAGCTGCCCAAGCACACCGCCGAGGAATTCGGAGGTGACCTGACCGCGTGGTTCAAGGCGTTCTGTGACACGTTCGCGCTCGAGCCCGCGAACGACCCGGATCTCGATCAGGCCCAGCTGAAGGACGAGTGCGACAAGGCGCTGCGCCTGCTCTGCCAGGCGGGCATGGTGTGGCGCTACGGCCCGGCGATCCTGGAGCACGAGCACGAGGTCGTCGAAGGCACCGAGGAGATGCCCGCCGGGCTCGATGAGTCCCAGCAGATCGGCTGGCTGCGCTGGGCACGGCTCAACCGCGAGCTGAAAATTCTCGCGGACAAGTTGATCAGCGCGTACTTCCTGATCGTGTGGGACTTCACCAACTGGGGGCGGCAGCGGGGTATCCCCGCGCTCGCGCGTGGATCGGGCGTGGGCACGATGGTCGGCTACGTGCTGGGCCTGTCGAACGCGTGCCCGGTCGATTACGGTCTGCTCTTCGAGCGGTTCACCGACCCGGACCGCAGCGAGTACCCCGATATCGATATCGACCTCTGCCAGGACGGGCGGGGCGAGGTGATCGACTACGTGCGCGAGAAGTACGGGCACGTGGCGCAGATCATCACGTTCGGGACGCTCAAGGCGCGTGCCGCGGTGCGCGACGTCGGACGCGTGCTCGAGTACCCGCTGCCCGAGACGGACAAGCTCGCCAAACTGATCCCCGAAGAGCTGGGCATCACGCTCGACAAGGCGCTGCAGCAAGAGCCGGATCTGAAGAAGCTGTACGACTCGGACGATGTCGCGAAACGCGTGATCGACAACGCGAAGGTCATGGAGGGTCAGGCGAGGCACAGCAGCGTGCACGCGGCGGGCGTGATCGTCGCGACGCGGCCCCTGCACGAGGTCGTGCCGCTCTACCGCCAGGCGGGGTCGGCGGACCACGAGATCGTGACGCAGTGGGACGGCCCGACGTGCGAGAAGATGGGCCTGCTCAAGATGGACTTCCTGGGTCTGCGGACCCTGTCGATCATCGAGCGGGCCAAGCTGCTGATCGAGCAGACCCTGCCTGAAGAGGCGATCTGGAGCGCGGTGGGGCGCACGCCGGGCGAGGGCGACCACCCGCTCGATCTCGATCGGCTCGAGTACACCGACCAGCGCGTCTTCAGCATGTTCCAGCGGGGCGATTCGACTGGAGTGTTCCAGTTCGAATCGGGCGGCATGCGCCGGCTGCTGATCGAGATGAAGCCCGACCGGCTTGAGGATCTCATCGCCGCGAACGCGCTGTTCAGGCCAGGCCCCATGGACCTGATCCCCGACTACAACAAGCGCAAGCACGGCGCGGCCCAGGTGCCGACCGTGCACCCGATCGTGGACAAGTTCACCGCCGAGACGTACGGCGTGATGGTCTACCAAGAGCAGGTCATGCAGATCGTGCACGAGCTGGGCGGGATCCCGCTGCGTCAGGCGTACGCGCTCATCAAGGCGATCAGCAAGAAGAAAGAGAAGGTCATCGCGGAGAACAGGCCCAAGTTCGTCGAGGGCGCGGGAGAGAAGGGGCTCGACGCGGCGAAGGCCGAGGAGCTCTTCGAGCTGATCCTCAAGTTCGCGGGCTACGGCTTCAACAAGTCGCACTCCACGGGTTACGCGATCGTCGCGTACCAGACCGCGTACCTGAAGACTTACTTCCCCTCGCACTACATGGCGGCGTTCCTGACCTTCGAATCCCAGGCGCAGAAGGTCAGCGACTGGATCCCTTACCTTGAGGACTGCAAGCGCTGCCGGTTCATCGCGCCCGCGACGGGCGAGACCATCCGGACGGGCGTAGAGGTCCGCCCGCCCAACGTGAACCTGTCGCAGGCAGACTTCTCGGTGGTCTACGAGAAGGACGACGAGAAGGTCGCGAGCGCGGGGCACGTGCGGTTCGGGCTCAAGGCCCTCAAGGGCGCGGGCGGCAGAGCGATCGAGGCGATCATCTCGGAGCGCGAGAAGGGCGGGGTGTTCCGGTCGCTGCACGAGTTCTGCGAGCGTGTCCCCTCGGGCAGCGTGAACAAGGCGACGATCGAGGCGCTCGTGAAGGCGGGGGCGTTCGACGACGTGCACTCGCGCGACGACCGGGCGAGCCTGGTCGCGACGATCGACTCCGCGGTGACCGCGGGTCAGAAGCTGGCGGCGGACCGGGCGGCGGGCCAGGGGGCGCTCTTCGGCGCTCCGGCCGAGGACGAGCCGTCATCGAACGCCGAGGCACCGCTGGTGCGGGTCGAGCCCTGGGGCGAGTCGGAGACGCTCAAGCAGGAGAAGGACACGCTGGGCTTCTACGTCTCGAGCCACCCGCTGGAGCAGTGGAGGAGCTGGTCGGGCGTGTTCGCGAAGGTGCGGGTCGGCGAGCTGGCCGACGTGGCGCAGGACCAGCGGGTGATCGTCGCGGCGCTGATCCAGAGCGTGCGCCCGATCGTCGTGCGCAACGGGCGCAGCGCCGGGCAGAAGATGGGCATCGTGACGATCGAGGACCTGTCTGGCTCTGCGGACGCGGTGATGTTCGCCGACTGCTACGCGAAGTACATGCACCTGTTCGAGGACGACGGGCCCAAGTTCGTGCTGGGTCGGATGGACCACTCCCGCGGCGGGCCTCAGATCATCGTGGATCGGATGGTGCCGATCGACGGCGTGCCTCTGGAGAAGGGTCGCCTGCACCTGAAGGTGCGTTCGGGCGTGCTCAACGGATCGAGCGAGACCGCGGTCGGGGCGCTGCGCGAGATGCTCGGGGCGCGCTCCAAGGCCAACGGCACGAGCGTGCCCGTGCTGCTCGATGTTGAGACCGAGAAGGCGGTGGTGACGGTGCAGCCCGAGCCCGCGTTGCGTGTCGACCTCGACCCGGATTTGGTCGCGGAGGTATCGGGCGTGCTGGGCGACGGCTGTGTGAGCCTTGTTGGCGGCAAAGCGATCGACATCGAGGAGAAGAAGCCTCGGTACCGGCGGGGTGGCTAGATCTCGGTCTCGACGCTGTTGACCGCCTTGTACAGATTGAGGCACATCGAGCAGTACCGAGCGAAGGCGATCAGCGACAGGATGATGAACGCGAGCATGCCGATGAACATGAGCGGGATGGCGCCGACGCCCCCGATGCTTGCGATGAGCATCGCGCCGGCCGCTCCGAGTGTGGCCCCGGCGAGCAACGCTACGAGGGCCGCGCGCATGAACCAATGGAAGCTCCGTGCGGTCTTCGCGGTCCTCTCGTCTGGCACCCGGAGCGCGATCGATTCCACGAGGGGACCCATCGCGAAGAGCAATACGAAGTAGACGACGGACGACACCAGGTTGGGCAGCACTGCGACGACGTTCATCAGGGGTTCGGCCAACGCGGCCAGCGATAGCACTAGTGTGATGACGTAGAACACCAGGTAGATCACGAGCGACACTCTCAGCATCTTGCGTCGCTTCGGCTGGTCGTACTGCGCACCGCTGGGCAACTCGGCCGAGACATTCCACCAGCCCGACGCGAAGAACCACATGAATATGAGTCCGACGACCCAGCCTCCGATGGTGAACACCGTCGCTGCATCAAGGAGGAGCCCCTCGAGCTGAGCGTTCAGGCGAGGTGACCCCAATGCCATGAGTAGTGCGTATGTGATCAGACCCAGAATGCCCAGGAGCAGGTATCCCACGATGAGCCAGACGAGCACGCGGAGCCGGCCGGCACCGGTTCTGAGCTGTGCAAGGTAGTTCGGGTCGGCTCGGCGAAGCAGGACCACGAGCGACTGCTCCACGGGCGTGTTGCACTCTGGGCATGCCGAGTTGTCGGGCAGCCCGCCCAGCTCGTAGCGGCAGTTGCGACACGGCGTGGGCAGTTGCCTGCCCTGAAGCCCTGAAGCGTGTTCATTCGTGTCCATCACGGGCGAGGATATCAGGGATCGTCGTTCGCCAGAGCCGCTTCCTGTAGCTCCTTGGCGAGCCGATGATGCAGGTAGTACGCCCCTCCAAGCCCGACGGCACCGAGCACGATCAGGAAGAGCGAGTAGGGCACCGCTGCGATCGCCGTAAACGGGAAGAGGATCGGGATCAGCGTCGTGAGCACCATCGCGACAACGCCGGCGATCAGGCTCATGGCGGCGATGCCCGCGTACTTCATCCACGAGTGGATCTGGTTGCTCAGCCGGTCACCCTCGAGGCGCAGCGCGAGCGTGCGCACGACCGAGAACCACGCGATGCTCCGGGCCCCCCAGCCCGCGACCAACGCGCTGCCCACGATCACGCCAAGCGGGACGGAGGGCACGGCCAGCATCAGCGCCCCGCCTCCCCAGGCGGCGATCAGATCCACCCCCAGCGCCACGCGCAGAAGCGGACCCGCCCAGACCCGCGCAGGCGTGAGCCCACGGGCGGTGAGCCGAAAGCCGGCGACCGCGTTCAGCGCGGCGATCAGGGCAAGCCCCCCCCAGAGCACGACCCCGCGCGGGTCGGCGTCGGTCAGCGTCAGCAGGAGCACGCCGACCAGCATGTGGACGGGTCGGAGGATGCACACGGCTCTCGCAACCCTGGCGCCGCTCGCGGGCCTCCGGCGGAGTCGCGCCGGCTCATCCGCGAGGGGCGGAAGACCCTCGTGGGGCTTGCGCCCGCACTCGGGGCAGGGGGCGACGTCGCCGAGGCCTTCTCGGGGGTACTTGCAGAGGGGGCAGGTGTCGGTCACGAGTCTGCGGTGCTGCCCGGGGCGCTGCTGGGTGGGTTGTGCGCATCCTCCCAGCGGGTGGCGAGGTCGTGCTCGACGTGAAGAAGATCGAGCACCTTGCCCACGATGAAGTCGACGATGTCCTCGACGCGCTGCGGGTTCAGATAGAAGCCCGGGTTGGTCGGGCAGACGATCGCGCCCGCGAGCGCGAGCGTGCGCATGTTCTCGATGTCGACCAGGTTCAGGGGCATCTCGCGGTGGCAGATCACCAGCGGGCGGCGCTCCTTGAGCGTGACCATCGCGGCCCGCGTCAGCAGGTTGCTGCCTGCACCGGTCGCGATGGCGCCCAGGCTCGTGCTCGAGCAGGGGAGGACGGCCATCCCGTCGTGCAGGAAGCTGCCGCTCGCGATGACGGCGCCGACGTCCTTGTTCGGGTGGGCGATGTAGCGCTGCTGGTGGTCGGGGTCGCCCGCGAGCTCGGGGAGCAGGTCGATGAGGTTGGCGGTCTTGATGCCCTTCTCGTCGAAGAGCAGGCGCTGGCCGTAGGCGGAGACGACGCAATGGACCTCAGCGCCCGAGAGCAGGAGCTGCTCGAGCAGGCGGAGGCTGTAGGCGGCCCCGGAGGCCCCGGAGATGCCCAGCACGAACCGGTTGGTGCGGTTGAAGGCCACGCGGAAGGGTAGTTCGTCCGGAGCCGGGGGCCGGATGCCGGG
>JANQQZ010000138.1 GCA_028284805.1 Phycisphaerales bacterium | reverse complement strand
GAGCCCGAAGCGGATCATGATGATGGGCATGCCGGCCACCACGCAGAGCCGATCATCCCCCCCTGGTTGTGCATCCCGTTCGCGCTGATGCTGCTCTCGATCGCGCTGATGCCGTTCATCAACGAGCACTTCTGGGAGCTGCACTTCCCCGACTTCGCGTTCGGCCTGGCGTCGCTGATGATCACGTACTACCTGCTCGCCTTCGGGGATTACGGGCGTCACCAGATGCTGCACGTGGGGCTCGAGTACTACGCGTTCATCGCCCTGATCGGCTCGCTCTTCGTCACGTCCGGCGGGATCCTCATCGATGTGCGCGCGGCGCCCCGGCCGATCGTGAACGTCGCGCTGCTCGCGTCCGGCGCGGTCCTGGCCAACATCGTCGGCACGACCGGTGCGTCGGTGCTGCTGATCCGGCCCTTCATGCGGATCAACCGCGAGCGCCTGCACCCGCTGCACATCGTCTTCTTCATCTTCATCGTCTCCAACTGTGGCGGCGCGCTCACGCCCATCGGGGACCCCCCGCTCTACCTCGGCTTCCTGCGCGGGGTCCCGTTCTTCTGGACGCTGGCGCACCTCTGGCTCCCCTGGCTCGTCTGCGTCTCGCTCCTGCTGAGCGTGTTCTACGTCGTTGACACGGCCCTCGCTCGCCGGCGCGAGGACTCACCCGTCGCGCTGCTGCTCCCTGAGGTCGAGCGCGTCCCGGGCGGGCTGCCCGTGCAGTTCAAGGGCTACGGTGCGATGGTGCTGCTCGCGCTCGTCGTGGGGTTCGTCTTCCTCGACCCGCTGATCGCCTCGCTCGCGGAAGGGCGGGCGCCCTGGCTGAGCGCACTCGTCGGCATCCCCGTCGGGCCGACCATGCAGATCCTCACGGCGCTGCTCGCCATGCGGCTGGCCGGACGCGACATCCACAAGGCCAACGGGTTCACACTGTTCCCCGTCAAGGAGGTCGGCTTCCTCTTCGTCGGGATCTTCGCGACCATGGCCCCGGCGCTCGCGTTCCTGGCCGCCCACGGCAAGGACCTGCCACTGCACGGGCCGGGGCACTATTACTTCGGGACCGGTGGGCTCAGCGGGTTCCTCGACAATGCGCCGACGTACCTGAACTTCCTCCAGGCGGCCTTCAGCGCGCAGGACCTGTCGCTGACGCCGGACAATGTCCGGACGTTCCTCGACGCATCGCAGACCCCCGGTGGACCGGCGATCCTCGGAGCGATTTCCCTCGGGGCTGTGTTCTTCGGTGCGATGACGTACATCGGCAACGGGCCGAACTTCATGGTCAAGTCGATCGCGGAGGCCAGCGGCCTGCGCATGCCTTCGTTCTTCGGGTACCTGCTCTACTCCGGCCTGATCCTGCTCCCGATCCTGGTGATGGTCTGGGCGATCTTCCTCCGATGATCCGAACGGGATGACCGCCCCACCCCCACCACCATCCCCGGAGAACACGACTGCGGAGCGCCCCGCGTTCGTCGGGCACGCACTGCTCGTCGGCACGATCACGTTCGGCTCGCGCCTGCTCGGGCTCGTCCGTGACCTCGTCCTCGGGCGCGCGCTCGGCGACACACCCGTCGCCTCGGCCTTCGCGGCCGCGTTCGCCATCCCGAACCTCTTCCGGCGGCTCTTCGGCGAGGGCGCCCTCAGCGCGGCCTTCGTCCCGATGTACACACGCCTGGCCGACTCGGATCCCGACAACGCCCGACGCTTCGCCTCGCTCGTCCTGGCCCTGCTGCTGGGCGTGACCGGCGCGATCACCGTCGCGCTGATCGCGCTGCTGGGTGGGCTGCGCCTGCTGCTGGAGGCCGACGCGGAGCGGAACCTGTTCTTCGAGCTCGCGATGCTCATGGCGCCCTTCATGCCGCTGGTGTGCGTGGGGGCGCTCATGGGCGGGATGCTCCAGGCGCACGGTCGGTTCACCCAGCATGCCGCGGCGCCGATCGTGCTGAACTTGTGCATCATCGGCGGGGCACTGATCGCCATGACGCTCGGTGCCGACAGCGACGAGGGGCAGCGCGTCACGATCGCCTACGGCGTCGGCTTCGGGGTCGTGCTCGCGGGGCTCCTCCAAGTCGCTTGGGGGCTCTGGGCACTGCGGCGGGTCGTCCGATGGACGACGCGCGTGCGCGCAGCGCGCGACAAGGCCGTCGATGCCGGCAAGCGCTTCGTCCCCGCACTCGTCGGCATGGGCACGACGCAGATCAACGCGTTCCTCGACACCGCGATCGCCATGTGGCCCATCTGGGTCGGCCCTGCCCTCTTCGGCCTCGCCTACCCGCTCGATGAGTCGTCCAACGGCATCCTGTTCTTCTCGCAGCGGCTCTACCAGTTCCCGCTTGGTGTGTTCGGTGTTGCGGTTGGCACGGCCGTCTTTCCAGCGCTTGCGCGTGCCGCCGTCAATCCAGGTGAGTTCGGCGCGACGATCCGTCGCGGCGTGCGACTGAGCGCGTTTATCGGCGTGCCCGCCTCGATCGGTCTGGCCATCGTCTCGTTCGACCTCGTGCGCACGCTGTACGGCGGCGAGGGCTCGGCCTTCAGCGACGAAGGCGTGCGGCGCGCCGGCTGGATCGTCGTCGCGTATGCGGGCGCGATCTGGGCATACTCGATCAACCATGTGCTGAGCCGCGCGTTCTACGCCGCCGATGACACGCGCACGCCGATGCGCGTCTCGATGGCGATGGTTGGGTTCAACCTGGTCCTGAACCTGGTCTTGATCTGGTTCATCCGCGAAGCGGGCCTCGCGCTCTCGACCGCGATCACTGCGATCCTGCAGACGCTGGTCCTGTCGCGACTGCTTCGGCGCAAGACCGGGAGCATCGTGATCGATCCCGAGACAAGGGCGGCGCTCGGACGCACGGTGGTGTGCGCTGCGGCCATGGGCGTGGGTGTTGGCGCGACCTGGTTCGCCCTGTCCGGATACGAGGGCTGGACCGGGGCCGCCATCCGGCTGGGCGCGATGACGATCGCCGGGGGGCTGATCCACCTCGTGATGGCACGGATCCTCAAGAGCGAGGAGCTCGCCTGGCTGCTGGCCGCCCTCCGCAGGGGCTAGCTGGCCGCTAGCCTTCGCTCATGGCGATCAACCTCTCGGGACTCCCGATCATCATCACCGGCGCATCGAGCGGCATCGGGCGCGCCACGGCACTCGCCTGCGCCCGGGCCGGCATGCCCGTCACCATCAGCGCTCGACGCGCAAGCCGCCTCGAGTCGCTCCGCGACGAGATCATCAGCGCCGGCGGGAAGGCGCTGGCCGTCGAGTGCGATGTCACCGACCCGGGCGCCTGCGCGCGCATGGTCGAGGACGCCGAGAACGCGCACGGACCGACCTACAGCGTGTACGCCAACGCGGGCTACGGCCTCGAAGCACCGATCCTCGAGATGACCGACGACGAGGTCCGCGCGATCTTCGAGACCAACTTCTTCGGAACACTCAACACGATCCGACCGGTCGTCGGCGGGATGATCGAGCGCAAGAAAGGGCACGTGCTGGTCTGCGCAAGCTGCGTCGCGAAGATGAGCCTCCCCTACTACTCGGCGTACTCAGCGACCAAGGCTTCCCAGGCGCACATCGCTCGCGCCCTGAACATGGAGCTGAGCGGAACGGGCGTGCGGACAAGCACGATCTGCCCCGCGGGCACGAAGACGGAGTTCTTCGATCTCGTCGGTGGAGGCGGTGATGCAGGGCACAAAGTCACCCACACACGTGACTCGATGCTGCAGACGCCCGAGTTCGTCGCCCGTCAGATCGTCAAATGCCTTCGAAAGCCGAAGCTCGAGGTCTGGCCGGGGATCAGCGGGAAGTTCGTGCGCTTCGGGATGAGCATGTGCACGCTCTTCCCGATCTTCGCGGACATGGGCACGCGCTCACACGTCAAGCAGTACCGCTCGCACGGGTAGCACGACGGCTCAGGCCTTGTCCAGCAGCGCGACCACGTGCACCTCGACGGCCCGGCCCTCGCCGACCGCGTCGACCTTCTCGTGGCTCTTGCCCTTGACGTTCACACCCCCCACGGACATCCCCAGCAGCTCCGCGATCCGCGCGCGCATCGCGTCCTTGTGCGGTCCGATCCGCGGACGCTCCAGGATCACCGTCGCGTCCACGTTCACGATCGAGTAGCCCGCCCCCACGACCCGGCGCGCCGCCTCGATGAGGAAGTCCGCCGAATCACGCCCCTCGTTCTCCGGCGCGTTGTCCGGGAAGAGCTGACCGATGTCGGGCTCGCCGATCGCCCCGAGCAAGGCGTCGGTGATGGCGTGGAGCAGGGCGTCGCCGTCGGAGTGGCCGACGGGGCCCCGGTCGTGGTCAAGCTGGATGCCCCCGAGGACGAGGGGTCGTCCGTCGCCGGCGGGCGCGATGGGCTCGAGGCGGTGCAGGTCGTAGCCGTGACCGATCCGGAGCATGCGTGGCGTCCTCTTGGGCCGAGAATCAGGTGGGGTCCAGCGGGGATTCGGACGATAGACTCGCTGGCCCTTGCCCGCGAACCGGCCCGGCAGCCGCTCGTACGGAGCACACACAGGGCACCCCACCCCACCCTCACGCACCTCCGGGAGACGGGCATGCGAGCAGGCAAGCGGACATTGGCGGCACTGATCGCAGGAGCACTCGGATTGGCTCTCGGCGGCTGCTACGGCCCCGGCGGGCCCGGTTGGTCCGCCGACCAGCACACCTACGAAAGCACGTCCACCATGCCCTGGACGGTCGACCTGTACGACACCCGTACCGGGGAGACGTTCTGGACCTACGAAGTCCCCGTCGGCCGCCAGCTGGTCATCCGCTTCCTTGCCGGTCAGGGCACCGACGACGCCCAGACGCCGGACAAGATGCAGTGGGGTGAGATGGACATCGGCGACCGCTTCGGCAAGCTCGAGAGCTCGACGCCCGTCCCGCCCGCCTGGGCGCGCCTGCTCGAGCCAAGGCTGCGCCCGACGCCGGAGCTGCCACCCGAGATGATCGCGGAGGAGTCGATCGACTCGGCCGTCGAGATCGGGTCACCGGGGAACTGATCGCTCGGGGAAGAGTCAGTTCCCGCCGACGGTCAACCCGACCGGCGCGGCCTTGGGCGCGTGGCTGGGCTCGACTGTCAGGCCGAGCGGGATCCGCTCGCCGTTGGGCCCCTTGGGGGGGATCCCGTCTTCATCGATGATCCGCTGGATCATCATCACGCCCTCGATCAGCTGCTCCGGACGAGGCGGGCAGCCGGGGACGTACACGTCGACCGGGATGAACTGATCGCACCCCTGCACGACGGCGTAGGTGTCGAACACGCCACCGGTCGAAGCGCACGCGCCCATGGAGATGACCCACTTGGGCTCGGTCATCTGCTGGTAGATGCGCTGGAGCACGGGCATGGTCTTGATCGCGACGCGTCCGGCAACGATCAGCAGGTCGGACTGACGCGGGCTGAAGCGCATGACCTCCGCGCCGAAGCGGGCGAGGTCGTAGCGGCTCGAAGCCGTGGCCATGAGCTCGATCCCGCAGCACGCGGTTGCGAAGGGCATGGGCCAGAGGCTGGAACGCCTTGCCCAGTTGACGACGCGCTGGAGGCTGGTCGTCAGGACGCCCTCGACTGGCAGTGCGGCTTCGATGCCCATCGTCATTCACCTCCGTGCGCACACCGTCGGGCCGGCTGCGCCTGCAGCATCGTATCCCCTGTCGGGGGCACGTTCAGAGGACCAATCGGGTCGTGATTGCGGGGGCGGGGGGGGAGGCGGACCTACTTGTCCAGCAGCGAGCCGCTGCGGCGCGGGGCGGGCTCACCGAAGAGCCAGCGGTCGAGCCAGCCCTGGTTGCCCTCCTGGGCGGACTGGCTGACGGGGACGTTCGAAGCCCCGAGGCCGCTGGCGCTGACCGTCCGCTGGTAGCACCCGCTGGAGGCCGCGAGGACGCCCGAGGCGAGGGCGGCGGTCACGATGGCGAGTGCTCGGGTCTTGGAACGTCTCATGGCGTTTCTCCGCGGATTCTCCGCCTGGACAGTAGGCGTCCTTATGGGGTTGGACGCCCGTTCGCCAGCGCGGGCGATTCGTCGGCCAGGTCCAGGAGGTTCCGCAGGGTCTTCCCTCGAACCCCCTGCTCCAGGGAATCCCACAGCCGTTCCTGCGTCCCCGCGCCCGGCCCGCGACGCCAGGGGAGCGTGGTCTGGCGGACGACCCCGAGGACGCTGGCGGCCTGGATCTCGTCGGGCGGGCTGGCCGGGACAAACCCGTCCGCGTCGCCGGAGCGGTCCACCCGCCGGACCAGGCCTTGCTCGGTGAGGTGACCGAGCAGGAACGTGACGACCTCGTCGTCGAGTTCCGCGCGTTCGGCGAGTTCGACGGCCGTGGGCGCCTCGGCGCTCTTGTACGCCCGGGCGAGGTCGAGCATGAGCGCGACGCCGGCGGTTGGGTCGATCAGGCGGAGCTCATCCTCCAGCGGCTCGTCGATGAGGCGCGCGAAGTGGTGCATGGTGTAGGTGATCTTCAGGCCGAAGAGCGCGATGACCCAGGTGAAGTAGACCCAGAGGAGGAAGATGGGGAGGAGCCCGAGCGAGCCGTAGAGCGTGAACGTCGTGGTCGCCTGCCCGACGTAGGACGTGAACACGACCTTGGAGATCTGCCAGCAGAAGGCCGCGACGAAGGAGCCCGCGAGCGCTGCACGCAGGTGCACGCGTGTGTTGGGCAGCGCGGTGTACGCCAGGAGCAGCAGCAGCCACGCGATGGCAAGGGTGACACCGAAGCCGAGCAGCGGGCCGACCGTGAGCGCGCCGAAGCGGTCGCTGACCCAGAACGTCGCCCAGAGCAGCACGGGGCCGAGCGTCAGGAAGAACCAGTAGCGCTGGATGCGCCGTCCCCAGCTCCGGCCCTTTTCCGCCCTGTAGAGCAGGTTGAACGAGGTCTCGATCTCGCTCATGAGGCTGATGGCGGCGTAGATGAGCAAGAGCACGCCGACGCCGCCGATCGCGCCGAAGTTGACGCTCGAGGCCTGGGCGATCACGTCGCGGATGATCGAGGCGAGCTCGCTGCCCGCGTCCTCGCCCTGGGCCTCAGTAGCGGCGCCGTCGGCACCCTCCGGCGGGGCGTCGAACCGGTCGAGGCCTACGAACTCGACGAGCCATGCTGCGATGTCGTTGGCGACGTCACCGCTGGCCGTGACCTGGAGCACGAGGACGGCGATGACGGAGACTGGCACGAGGCTGAAGATTGTGCGGAAGGTGAGAGCCGCCGCCATCTGCGGCACGCGGTCGCGCTGGATGGAGGCCCAAGCGCGCCGTGTAGAGCGGTAGACGGCGTGGAGTCGCTCGCGCGGGTTGGCGTTGCCGGTGGGTGGATCGCTCACCGGTCAGCCCTCGACGCGGGAGGCTTGCCCTTTGCCGCCTTGCGGAGCGAACGGACCTCCTTCGCGGTCAGCTCGCGCCAGGCGCCGAGCCCGACGCCCTTGAGCGAGAGCGGACCCATCTTGATGCGGGTGAGCTTCTTCACGGGGCAGCCAACCTGTGCGAGCATGCGTCGGACCTGGCGGTTGCGACCCTCGCGGAGGGTGATGTCCAGGACCGTGTTCTGCCCCAGGTATCGGACGATCTCGAGGTCGACGCCAGCGGTGCGCGACGCGCCGGTGGTCCGACCCTCGCGCCGGTCGGCAAGGTAGAGCCCGTTGCGCAGCGCCTCGACCGCTTCCTCATCCATGCGACGCTTGACGACCGCTCGGTACGTCTTGTGGACCTCGTATCGGGGGTGGGTCAGGCGATTGGCCAGCTCCCCGTCGTTGGTCAGCAGAACGAGCCCGGTCGTGTCGTAATCGAGGCGACCGACCGGGAAGAGGCGGGCACGGGCGGGGTGGTCGACGAGGTCGAGGACGGTGCGGCGCCCCGAACCCCCATCGCCGCCGCCCGCGAGGTCGTCCTCGTCCTTGGCGGTGGTCAGCGTGCGGCGCGGCTTGTGGAGCATCACATAGATGTGACGCTCGGGGCGTGGAAGCGGACGCCCGTCGATGGTGATCTTGTCCTCGCTCGGGTCGACGAAGACGGGCAGGTCGGTGACGAGCTCCCCATTGCCCTCGACCTGGCCCCCACGGATGAGGTCCTCGCAAGCCCTTCGGGCGGCGACGCCGGCGTCGGCCATGACGCGCTGCAGGCGCACACGCGAGCCGGCGTCGGCTGACGATTCGTGGCCCCGTCTGGTTGGTCGGTCGGTCGGCATCGAACCGACAATGGTACGGTGTGTCGTCCCCGTTCTTTCAAAGGGACGGCGACAGGGCATGGAGGCCCCATGAACCAGACCAGCACCCACCAAGACACCATTCCGCCCGGCCCGGAGGCGGACACAACCGCCCAGCGTCCGGCAAGGACCGAGTCGCACGCCGAGGTGATGCTCTCGCCGCGGGTCGTCGATGCCGCGGCCTTCGAGCAGTTCGCCTCGGCCCTGCGCGAGCTGATCGGCGAAGCTCACGGGCAGAGCACCGCCCTCCGCACGGCGTCGGGCGCGGCGGAGCGGACCGGACAAGACCTGGCCAAGGCGATCACCAGGGCCAAGTCGCGCCTGGACGGGCTTGCCAAGGTGATCGAGAAGCTCTCGGCGCGCGTCGACGCGCTCCAGACGCAAGTCGATGGAGCGGGGGCGCCCGGCTTGCAAGCAGCGCCGACGGACCTTCGGCCGCTGGTGGCGCGGATCGAGGAACTCGAACGCCGCCTGGCGGAGGCCGAGTCACGCGAGCCGGAGCAACCCGCGCACGCGACGGCGCCCGCGTCCGAAGCCGTCGCGCTCGAGGAAGCGGCACGGGCGACGGCACTCGAGCAGCGCCTTGGCGCGCTGCGCAAGGGTGTGCAGGCCGACCTCGAGGAAGCGCACGAGCAGTTCGAGTCCATCCGCGCGCAGCTCGACATCAGCCTCAACGGTGACGGGGAGAACCCGGGCGCGCGTGACCACGCGACGACGCTCAACGAGAGCGCAGCCGAAGCCGAGACCGTCCGGTGCGCCCTCGCGGGCTCGTTCCGCGAGGCCGAGCAGCGGGCGGGTGAACTCGGGTCGCTCTTGGATCGCACCGGTGCGGCCCTGCTCGGCGCGGACGAGCAGCGGGCGCAGCTCGAGCAGAGTGCACGCGCAGCGACCGAGATCGGCGAGCGCATCGACACACTGCTGTCATCGTGGAGCGACGCCGAGGCGCAGGCGAACGAGGAGCGCACCCGCCTCGAGAAGCGCGCCGAGACGCTCGAGCAACTCGCCGAACGCCTTGAGGGGCAGATCGGTGCGTGGCGGGACGGGTCGCAGACGCCCGCATCGGTCACGACCCTGCGCGAGGACGTCGAGCGGAACCTCGGCGCAATGCAGGACCTCGTCGCTGAGCTGATCCGGCGCGATCAGGCCTGAGAGCCGGACGAAGGCGTCGTTGACGACGCCCGACGCCAGCCTCCCATGCGCTCGCCGCCGCGCTTGGCAATCAGGACCAGCAGAACCGCACCCGCGCCGATCATCGCGACGCTGAGCCACTGGCCGCGGCTGAGCCCCAGCATGCGCCCGAGGCCCGGGTCCGGCAGGCGGACCAGCTCGGTGGCGATCCGGAGCAGGCCGTACGAGATCAGGAACCACGCACCGACGACGCCCGGCCTGCGCGGCACGCTGAAGACGATCCACACCACGAGACCGACCAAGACACCCTCGGCGAGCGACTGGAGCAACTGTGAGGGGTACCGCGCCGACAGGATCGGCTCGAGACGCTCGGCGTACGCGGGCGCCTCGGCGATCACGCGCTCGAGCGCGACCGCGAACGTGTCGTTGGGCTGGGCGGCATCGCGTACGAGCGAGAGCAGCTCCCCCTGTTGCGCGGCGCTGAGTTCGGGCGCGTGGCCGACTCGCGTTAGTCCGTCTGCGCCGTCACGCCAGCCCTCGAGTTCTTGCGGGAAACGGACGGTCCACCAGGGCGCGGGTTCACCCGGGGGCGAGTGGATACGCCCGAGCAGTTCGCCGTTGATGAAGTTCGCGAGACGTCCGAAGAACAGGCCGAACGGGACGCACAGGGCGGTGATGTCCATCACATGGAGGGGTGAGCAGCGCCCGACGCGTTCGGCGGTCTTGGGCGCGCCATCAGGCCT
>JANQQZ010000135.1 GCA_028284805.1 Phycisphaerales bacterium | reverse complement strand
CCGCCCGACCCGGGCGACTGCGCGTGGGTGTGTTCGAGGCGCCAGGTCCAGTCGCCGAAGGTTGGCACGCCCAGGACGAGCCTGTCGACCCGGATCTCGGGGTGTGCGCAGCCCTGTGCCCCGGCCTGCCCCGCGGCGATCGCCGCGATGCCCCCGCCGAACGACTGGCCCAGCAGATACACCGGCGCCCCGGGCGGCAACTGGCGGCGCAGTGCCGCGACCGCGTAGAGCGTGTCCGCCACGGCATCGGACAGTGACCAGTCGATGGGTTTGCTGGGCGACTCGGGCATGCTTCCCAGTCCGTGACAGATCCAGCCGTGCGGGTGCGCGGTCATGTTGCCCACGCCTGCGCGCGAGCCCGGGTAGCCCCGCATGCGCACCGCGAGCACCGCGACGCCCCGCTCGACCAGGGGCAGCCTGCGTTCGATCGACTCGGCGAGCGTGGGCACGTCCGCGTACCCGTGCAGCACGACGACGCCCGCACTGGGCCGCGCGGGGCGCTCGAGCCGGCAGCCGATCGAGGCATGCCCCGCGCCCTCGAAGACGTGGGTCGCGGTCGGATCGCTCGGGTCATCCGTTGCCCGCAGGGGCTCGAGCATGGCGCGGTGGTCGGACAGCGCCCGAGCCCAGGCCTGCCAGAACGACCCGTGCATCGGGCACCGGTCCGCCGTGGAGCACCGCGAGAGCGTCTGCTCCCAGCTCAGGCCAAAATCTTGGGGCAGGATCATCGTTCAGAAGCCTATCCGGGGCCGGCTAGCATCGCGCCCATGCGCGTGCCACGAGGCCTCGACATCCTGCACGCGGACCGTCACGTGGTCGTCGTGAACAAGCCCGCGGGCCTGCTGAGCGTGCCCGGGCGGGGTGAGGACAAGGCCGACTGTGTCGCCGCTCGTGTGCGCGAGGCCTTCCCGCACGCCCGGGGCCCGCTGATCGCCCACCGCCTCGACATGGACACCTCGGGCCTGATCGTGCTCGGGCTCGACCCGCACGCGCAGCGGTTCCTGTCGATCCAGTTCGAGCGCCGGCGGGTGGAGAAAAGCTACGTCGCGCTGGTCGAGGGTGTGCCCGAGCGCGACGCCGGCATGATCGACCTGCCCCTGCGGGTCGACTGGCCCAACCGCCCGAAGCAGATCGTCTGCTTCGAATCAGGCAGGCCGTCCGAGACACGTTGGCGGCTGCTCGCGCGCGAGACCGACCGGGCGAGGCTGGAACTGGAGCCAGTGACCGGGAGGACGCACCAACTGCGGGTGCACCTGGCCGATCCGCGCGGGCTGGGGCGGGCGATCCTGGGTGACCCGCTCTACGCCCAGGGCCCATCACGAGACGACCACCCTCGGCTCATGCTGCACGCGGCCCGGCTCGCCCTCCGCCTTCCCGGGACACGCAGGTTGATCGAATTCGTGAGCCCGGCGCCGTTCTGAGTGCCACGCTGAAATCGTGCGGTGGTAGGATCCAAACGAGTGACCACAAAGGGTTCCGCACGGGGAGGATCACGATGCCGCAACGTTTGCTGACGACGACCGCCGCCGGTCTGGCCATGCTGGCCTCACCACTGGCTTCCGCACAGGACGACACGCCGCTGGTCGACGTGCGTTACGCGGGGCTGGCCGAGATCGAGCCGACCGCGAAGGACGCCGACGCGCACCGGGCGCTGATGAGCCTCGGCTCGCGGCTCCGCCTGCTCCCGCGCGAGATCCCCGACTTCGACGCGGACCGGAAGTGGCTCGACGCCGGCTGGCGCGTCCTGACCGGCGGCGGCGGGATGAGTCTCTGGGCGGGTGACGACGCGCCGGTCGTCTCCCTCTCGCTCATTCCCAACGGCGGCACCGAGGGCATGCTCGACACCATCCAGCAGTTCCTGCTCGAAAGCGCCGGGCCCGAAGAGTTCACCGTCAACGAGGACGGTTCGCTCCGCCTCGACTCGCCCGGTGGGTGGATCCATGTCGGAGACACGATGACTGAAGGCAAGCAGGCAATCGCCGTGCAGTTCGGCGAGGGTCCGGTCGCGCCGGTGGTGCCCGAGCGGTTCGACCTCCCCGCGGGCGTCGAGCCCGTGCTCTCGATGTCGCTCGAGATCGGGCGGATGCTCGACATGCTCGCGGAGTTCATCGAAGAGGACGACCCGCGCGCCTTCGACCAGATCGACCGGTTCGGTTTCCTCGACGCCGGGGCCGCCCGGGCAGAGTTCGCGATGGGCGCCGAGGGCGACGCCGGGTTCATGGCGGGCCGGCTCACGGACGCCAAGCCCTGGATCGGGCGTTTCTTCGGCGACGGCGCGTTCGAGTCTGCCGATTTCCGGGGCGTGCCCCAGGACGCGACCGTCGTGATGGCAACCAGCGCCGACTTCGCGTGGACGCTCGAGGTGATCGAGGCAATTAGCGAGGAAACCGGGCGTGACTTCGTCGAGCAGATCCGCGAGGGCTTCGGCATCGATCTCGACAGCGGCCTGCTCTCAAACATCGGGCCTCGCTGGATCGTGTATCTCTCCGACACCACCGGAGGCGGCGGGTACCTCTCCGTCGTCGTGATGGCCGAGCTGCGCGACCCCGACGCCTTCGCGCAGTCGCACGCCTCGGCGCTCGTGCACGCCAACCAGTTCGGTTCGGCCCTGGGGCGGGGCTACGCACGCACCCGCGAGTGGCAACTCGCGGGCAACACCGCCTGGTCGGCCGTCTTCCCGGGCCTGCCCGTGCCGGTCGAGCCCTCTTGGACCGTCGCCGACGGCTGGCTGATCGCGGCCGCAACACCCGTGGGTCTGGCGTCCGCGGTGGCGCAGCTCGAAAGCGATGCCTCGGTGCTCGACAACCCGCTCTTCCAGCAGGCTGTGACCGACCACTGGCCCGGCAACCCGGTCACGCAGGTCAGCTTCGTGGACACGGCGCGCTACGCGACCAAGGGCTACAGCTCGGCGAGCCTCGCTGCCTCGGCGCTCGCCAATGCCGTCCGTCAGCCCTTCAACGTCGCCGCTGAGCCGGGGACCATCATGCCCGCGTTCCACGAGTTCGCGGATGGCATCCGCCCGACCGGCTCGATCACCACATGGGACGGCGACGACCTCGTCCAGCGCACCAGCGCCGACAGCTCGGCCCTTGTCCAGATCGCGGCCGCGGCGGGCCAGAGCAGCGGCTGGCAGAGCATGTATTTCCCCGCGATGAGTGCGGGCGTCCTGCTCCCGGCGCTCGGCAATGCGAGGCAGTCCGCCCAGCATCTCAAGTCCGCGACGCAGGTCCGCGGCGTCGTGCAGGGCGCGATCATCCTGCATCAGGACGACCCCGACGGGCCCATCACCGCGGATCGGCTGGTCGAGATCGGCGCCATCACCGAGGAGATGCTCGAGTCACCCACGGGCGAGCCCTGGGACGCCGGGCCCGCGATCGTGCTCCGCGAGCAGTTCGGCGAATTCTCGATCGGTGACTTCGACCCGGATCTCGTCGTTGCGATGGACCGCGCCATGTACGTCAACTGGGAAGACGTCGTGAACCTTGGCTTCGCCGACGGACGCGTCGAGACGCTCCAGCACTGGGAGGTCGACGAGTACCTCGCCATGCCCAAGAACGCGGGCCTCCGCGAAGAGTGGAGCCTCGATTGATGCCTAGACCACACGGACCGGGATCGATGCAGGATCGGTCGTCAGCCCGATCTCGTGCAGGATCGCGGTCAGCTCGGAGGCATCGCTCTCCGTGAACGAGCCCTCGTCGAAGCTGTCGGCGTCGAGCACGCCCCAGCATGCGCCGGTTTCGTCGATGCACGGGATCACGAGCTCGCTCGTGTCCTTCGGATCGCAGGCGACGTAGCCCTCACCCAGGTGCTTGACGTGCGTGACGACGAGCGTGGTCCTCGTTGTTGCGCTCTGTCCGCACGCGCCGTGCAGCCCGATGGGCGAGCACGCGGGCTTGTCGCGCCGAGGGCCGAGCAGCATCTCGTCCGCGCCGGGTTCGAGGGTGTAGAAGCCGATCCAGCTCACGCCCGTCTCGGACAGGTGGTCCCAGAAGACATCTGCCGCAACGCGCATCGTCTCATCGCGTGACGACCCATCGCGCACTCGGTCACGCAGGGCGGTGCGGATCCGCCCATAGTCACGATCCATCCTGGTCATAGGTTCAGAGCGTCGCCGAGGTGTAGGGCAGCAGGCCCATGTAGCGGGCCCGCTTGATGGCCTGGCTGATCATGGCCTGCTCGCGGGCGGTGGTGCCCAGACGCTTGCGGCCGTAGATCTTGCCGTTCGGGCTCAGCATGCGGCGGAGCTCCTCGACGTTCTTGTAGTCGACGTAGACAACACCCTTGCCTGTGGTCTCGGTGACCTTGGGCTTGGGTCCGGGTCCGAAGCGGTTGAATCGGCTCATGCTGAGGCTCCTCGTCACGGTCTGTGTCGGCCGGCGCGGCGTGCGTCGGCGACGGGAGTGATCGGTCAGGCTACAACTGTAGCCCGGTTCCTGGTTTGGGGCGAGGCTCAGGCGAACTCGACCGTGTCGCCCTCCTCGGGCTCGTCGGGCTCGTCCGGGTCGAAGAGGGCGTCGGCCGAGGCCCGACCGCCTCCGACGGTCAGGGCGATCAGGCCCAGGGCCGCGAGCACACCGTTCTGCACCAGGTTGCACGTCCCGACCGCTTCGCGGCAAAAGCCCTTGAGATCGCCGAAGCACCCGCAATCCGTGATCTCGATCTCGCGGACGATGACCGAGTAGATCGCCGCACAGAAGGCGGCCAGCATGACCAGGATCAGTGTCGCGGCGGCACGTGTCCAGAGTCCCGCGAGCAGGAAGAGCCCCGCGACGAGTTCCAGCCAAGGCACGAGGTAGACTGACACCGCGATGAGCGCGTTCTCGCCCGAGTCGTCGATGATGAACCCGGGGATCTGGAACTTGTCGATCGCGGTCGCGAAGCTCTGCGGGTCGGTGATCTTGTTCAGCGCCGCGATGAAGAAGAGCTGCGCGAGAGCGATCCGTGCGAGCAGCGAGAGCACGCTCTCGAACTTGCTGGCATTGGAGGCTCCCTCGAAGACCCGGTTGCCGTTGGATGCCATCGGTGCTTACTCCGCCCAGGGATCGGGACCCGTTCCGGTGGGGAGGCCGGCTGCCTCCCACGCGGGGTAGCCATCAACGAACACGTAGGTCAGCTCCAGCCCTCGCAGTTGCTGGAGCAACTCGGCGACGCGGTGCGAGTCGTCGCAGTCGCCCCCGTCGCAGTAGATCACGATCGGCTTGTCCGGGTCGATCACGTCGAGCACGAAGAGCGACGTGTCGTCGAGCATCTGGGGCGTGATGTGCATCGCGTCGGCGATGTGCCCGGCTTCGTAGCGGTCCGCAGGGCGGGCGTCGACAAACGTCGCCAGCCCCCGCTCGTGGAGCTGGCGGGCCTGGTCGAGATCGATCTCAAGCCCGTCGAGCACGAGCGGTTCGTCGCCGGAGGGCTCGTCCTGTGCCGCCCCGCCTGCGTCGGGCCCGTCATCCGAAGGCGCGTCCTCATCGGGCGTCTCGGGCGCCGGGTCATCGTCCTCATCGGGCGTCCACGTCGGCGGTTCCGCAGGCTCGGACTTGAGCTTCACGGGCCAGGAGGCACCGAGGTGCACGCCCGCGCCGACCGCGGAGATCGCGAAGATCACGACGAGCTTGGTCAGGTAGCCGCTCATGGCTGCAATGTACCCCCTCGGGCGAGGCCGCGTCGGTCAGGGCTGGCGAACGACGCCCGCGACGTTGGCCGAGATCACCCGCTGCCCGGGCGCATCGGTCACGATCACGAGCTTACCGCGGACGATCCGCATGGTGTCGCTCACCTCTCCTGCGAACGTGACCACGTGACCCACGCGCCCGTCTTCGGTCGAGATCGGCTCGTGGCTGGTGGTGATCAGTGCCTTGTCGGCCTCGCTGAGATCGCTCGTCACGAAGAGCACCCGCTCGATGTTGAACGACCGGTCCTTGTTGCTGAAGACCGTGATGCTCTGCTCGAACACGCCCCCGGGCTCCAGCGCGCCGAGACGCACGACCGCGGGGTCGATCCGGACGTCTCCCTTGACCACGACCAGCGTCCGGGTCTCCTTCTGCGCGGCGATCTCGTCGTTGGTGCGGATGGTCAGCTTGCCATCGGTCCGCCCGATCGGGGCGTCGGGCATGAGCGAGACCTCGATCTTGGTCTCGCCGACCTCGATCATCTCGCCGGTGATGGGATCCTCGCGCTGCACGACCTCGGTGCCCAGGATCTCGACCTGGAACATGTCATCCCGGCTCGCGATGACCTCGGTAACCTCGAAGTCGGGGGCCATGCCCCGCACGCTGATCTGAACGCTCGCGGTGTCGCCCTGATCGACGGTGCCCAGGTTCGCGAGACCCTCGACGACCTGCACACGCTGCACGACGAACGAGTTCACCGCGAGCACGATCGGGGCGTCGGAGCCCTCGCCGCGGATCGTGACGTTCTTGCTCTGGTGGCCCTGGCGGTTGCGGGCATCGAACCGCACGGTCATCTCGACCGTCTCGCCAGGCTCGAGCACGTACTTCTCGAGCGCGGGGACGGTGCACCCGCAACTCGTCTTGACGCCCTCCTGCTCGGGGATGCGGAGGATCTCGTCGCCGATGTTGGTCAGCTTGACGACCTGTTCGACGATCTGGGAGTCATCGATCTGCCCAAACTCGACCGAGGCAGGCTCGAGTTGGATCTTGGGACCGGTCCGGGCCTCGGCCTGGGCGGCCGCTCCTGTGGAGACAGGCTGCGCGGTGATCGGTGCCGTCAGACCCAGGGCGGCGGCGAGCGTCAGCGTGGCGAGCGGTCGCATGAGATCTTCTCCTCACAAGAGTCGGATGCGCGGGGGGTTCCCCTGGTGCTGCTGCAGATCGGTGCCCGGATCGGGCGAATATGAGCCGGTTTCATGATACGCGGGCCGTCCGCATCGGTTCATGGCTCGTCGGAAGCTGAAACCGCCAGATCGACCCGCGGTCGCGGCCTCCGCCCGATTTCAAGAGACCCACGTCAGGCGATCGGAACATGGTCGGTTACCGGGCGTAGGACGCCGCTGTCCCGGTTGCCTCGTGGGCCTCGGCGAGCCGGTCGAGGGCGATGGCATAGGCGGCCGTCCGCATGGTGATCCCCTTGGATTCCGCGAAGCCCCAGATCGCCCGGAACTCCTCGGCCATCTTGGTCCGGAGCTTCTCGTGCACGTCCGCCAACTCCCAGTAGAGGCCCGACTTGTTCTGCACCCACTCGAAGTAGCTGACGGTCACGCCGCCCGAGTTCGCGAGGATGTCGGGGATCGCCACGATCCCGCGCTGGGCGAGGGCGTCGTCGGCGTCGTTGGTCAGCGGGCCATTGGCGAGCTCGAGGATGTACTTCGCCTTCACGCCCGCCTGATTGTCCATGGTGATGGTGTTCTCGAGTGCAGCGGGCACGAGCAGATCGACGTCGAGGTGCAGCAGGTCCTCGCCGCTGATCTCGGAGCCCTGTCCCTGCACCCGGCGCGAGCTGTTCTTGGTCTCGATGAGCGTGGGCACGTCCAGGCCATTCGGGTCGTACACCCCCCCGCGCGAGTCGCATGCCGCGACGACCTTGTAGCCCGCGTCCGCGGCGAGCTGCGCGAAGTACTGGCCCGCGTTCCCGAATCCGTGGATCGCGATGGTGGTGCTGCCCCGATCGAACGACTTGATCTGAGCGAGTTCCTCGATCTGGTAGAAGCCGCCCCGAGCGGTTGCGTCGTTGCGTCCGAGCGAGCCGCCCAGGGCGACGGGCTTGCCCGTGATCACGCCTGGCTCGCGGTGCCCGACGATCGCGGAGTACTCGTCCATCATCCATGCCATCACGGTCGCGTTCGTGTACACGTCCGGCGCGGGCACGTCGACGTCGAGGCCCACCACGTGCGAGATCCCCCGCATGAAGCCCCGGCTGACGCGCTCCAGCTCCGCGAAGCTCATCTCCTTCGGGTTGCAGATCACGCCGCCCTTGCCGCCGCCGTAGGGGATGTTCGCGACCGCGCACTTGACGGTCATCCAGAACGCGAGCGCCATGACCTCCTCGCGGCTCACATCGGGGTGGAACCGGATGCCGCCCTTGGCGGGCCCGCGAGTGTCGTCATAGCGGCAGCGGTACCCGGTGAAGACCCGCTCGGAGCCGTCGTCCATGCGGACGGGCACGGAGACCTCGGTCAGCAGCTTCGGATGCCTGAGCCGCTCGACGGTTTCGGGATGGGCCTTGGAGTGCGTTGCAGCGGTATCCAGGCGTTCGATGGCCTCGGTGAAGACGTTCGATCCGGACATGGGCGGGCTCCTGATCGGCGTTGTATACAGCCGTGCCTGAGCCTAGCCCGGCACCGGAGTCCGTTCCGGCGTGCGCGATCAGTAATCGGCGCCCTGCACCCCGTTCGGTGTGTTGTGCAGGCGCCGGACGTCGCCCAGGTTGAGCGGGTTGGGCACGCCTTCGGCCGCTTCGAGCGGGTTGTGCACCGCCGCGTGCCCGTCAGCGAAGGCCATGGGCGTCGGCGCGTCGTAGTGCCCCTCGACGATCTCGGGCTGCTCGCGTAGGTAGGTCAGATCGGAGTCGAAGAGCATGACCTTGCCCGAGGGGCTGCGCACGTCGCCCGGCCTCGTCGGGGCGACGAGCGTGTCATCCGCGTCCGCTGGCGAGCTGCGAGTGCCCGACCAGTTGCGGGGCCTGGCGAAGAACCCGTGCACGAACTCGTAGCTCACGATCTCGGTGGGCTCGAGGTCGCCCAGGATGTCCTCGATCGAGGTCAGCGACTTGTCGCGTCCGGGCGAGACCCAGGTCGGGAAGCCCTCGCCCCAAGGGGTGATGTCGGCGACCAGCGCGGGCCAGAGCGTTGCCATGGGCCAGATGTCGCTGATCGCGATGATCGCGATGCCCTCGGGGGCGTACCAGTACATGCTGTAGACGTCGTCATCGAGCCCGCCGACATCCTCGGTGACCTGCCCCGGGAACGGGTACACCCGGTGCGATCCTGTGTAGAGCTCGAACGTCTGCGCGATCGATCGGGTGTTGGCCAGGCTGAGCGTCTGGCGGGCCTGCGTGCGCGCGCCGCCTAGGGCGGGCAGGATGATCCCGATCAGCAGCCCGATGATCGCGATGACCACGAGCAGTTCGACGAGCGTGAAGCCTCGGTTCGCCAGTCGCATCAGCCGTCTCCTTCGCGCTCGACGCTGGGCGTCGCGTTGCTCACCTCTCGCACCGAGTCCATCACGCGACGCATCAGGTCCGCATCGGTCGAGTCGATCGTCATCGCCGCGGGCTGCCAGGCCTGAGCGGCGGCGCTGTACCGAAGCGTGAGCGCCAGTCGCATGTCTGCCTGGTCTCCCTGGGCGTCCTTCGAACGCATCGGGATCTCGACGGTCCGGAGACGCCCCGAGGCGTCCTCTGCCAGAGCGCCCGGGAAGGTGCGCTCGAACGAGGACATCATCGAGATCGTGTCGCGTTCGATCTCGTTGCCGTCCTGGTCGACGTCGGTGGTCCGGTTGCGGTTGACGTTCATCCCGCCGAGTGCTCTGGGCGGCTCGTCGGGCGTTGAGATGGTGATCGCCGCGGGGTCTGCCGAGGCGTGCTCGAGCACCGTCTGCAGGATCGCGTCGAGCACGGGGATCGAGTCGTGGTCGTCGCCCCCGAGCGCGAGCACAGCGTCGCGGACGCTCCCCTCGCCCGCGATCGAGGGCGCGAGCAGGCCCACCAGGTCACCGCCGAGCCCGTCGCCCGCCTCGCCCGAGGTGTCGACGGCCCGCCCGATGGCGTCTGCGAGGTTCCGGGCGTCCGACGCGTTCGAGACGCGCTGGAACTCGTACGCCGTCGAGCCCTGGTCCTCGATCCATCCGAAGTCGGCGGGGTCGGGAGCGGGGCGTTCCCGGCGCTGCGGCAGCGGCGCCGCCCCATCCGCGGTCACGATCTGAGGCTTGGGCTTGTCGGTCCGCTCGCTCCGAGTGGGCAGCAGGCCT
>JANQQZ010000134.1 GCA_028284805.1 Phycisphaerales bacterium | reverse complement strand
AGGCCTGCTGCCCACTCGGAGCGAGCGGACCGACAAGCCCAAGCCTCAGATCGTGACCGCGGGCACGCCCGCCGCGAGCAGCTTCATCTGGCCCGAGGCGAAGCCGCGTCGGCACATGTGTGAGATCGGCATGGTGGACACCCCTCGATCGGCGCGCCGCGCGCGGGTCCGGATCGCGCGTGCGTACCTGTGATGGGGTTCCGGATGCGCGGGCCCGCAGGGCCTGTCGGTCTCTCGGGAATTTTCTTCAGACCGTCGCGGCAGCCCCTCGCCCAGCACGCAGCTCACCCGCGAGGAAGCGGTCGAGCGCCGCATGCACGGCTTGGGCGTCCTCGGCGGTGCGGATCGCCTGCTGCAGGGGCTTGGCCGAGGATTCGCGAGAGTTCAAGGGCTTGACCAGCCACGAGACTCGTGTGCGGATCTTGTGCAGCGCGTAGTGGTCGTCGCGGTACTCGCGCATGCGATCGAAGTACCGCCGGATCACGCACGCAACCTCGGCGTCGCTGGGTCTGGGCGGGACCGTGCCAGTAGTCTGAAGGCCCCACGCGTCGCGGAAGATCCAGGGCCTCGCGAGGGCACCGCGCCCGATCATTACCCCCGCGCACCCGGTCTCCCGCATCATGTCGATCGCGTCCTCGGGCGACTTCACGTCGCCGTTGCCGAGCACCGGGACCGTTCCGTTCGTGTGCTCACCCACGGCCTCGACGACCCGCCGGATCCCATCACGCCGGCAGTCGCCCTTGAACCGCATCTCGGTGGTCCGCCCATGCACGGTGATCGCGACGGTGCCGACGTCCGTCAGTTGGCAGGCCAGCGTCTCTGCGCACCGGTCGTCGACGGCCTGCTCGTCCCAGCCCAGGCGCATCTTGGCCGTGAGCGGGATGCGATCGGGCAGGGCCTTCCGGATCGCTTGTGCGATGCGCACCGCGCCGGGCACGTCGCACATGAGCTTGCTGCCCCCGTCCTTCTTGACGACCTTGTCGACCGGGCAGCCCATGTTGATATCGACGACGGTTGCGCCGTGATCGGCGGCCCAGATCGCGCCCTCGGCCATCAGCTTCGGGTCGGCCCCGTAGAGCTGCATGCCGATGGGCTGGTCGAACTCGTTGGTCCGCGCGAGGTCGAGCGATTCCTGGTTGCCCCGGAGCAGGCCGTGCGGGCTGAGCAGGTCGGTGCAGGCGAGGCCGACGCCTCCCAGTTCGCGGCAGGTGATCCGCCATGCGAGATCGCAGTAGCCCGCCATCGGCGCGAGCATGAGGTTGCTCTCAAGAGCCACCGGGCCGATCTGGAGGGGCTTGCCGATCACGGATGATTCTAGATTCGTGCAAGACCGGCCCGCGAAACCGGATAGAGTCGCCGACCCATGTACCAGGCCCTGCTCACCCGACGCTACCTGACACGCAAGATCATGCCGCTGCTGGCGTCGGCTGCGGTGATGCTCTGTGTCGCGATGGAGCTGATCACCTGGTCGGTGATGGGGGGGTTCCTGAACCAGCTCATCGCCTCCGGGCGGTCGCTGATCGGCGATGTCGAGATCAGCCGCCCCCAGACGGGGTTCGCGCACTACGAGGAGCTGGTCGCGATGCTCGAGGCGGACGAGCTCATCGTCGCGGCGGCGCCGACGGTCGATGCCTACGGCCTGATCTCGCTCGGCGAGGGGCGGACGAGCTTCTGCGTCATCAAGGGCATCGACCCCGAGTCGTTCGACGCGGTGACTGGGTACCGCGACTCCCTCTACTGGAAGCCTCTCGACGAGCCGCTGCCCAAGGACGACGCGGGCGCGGACCCGAGGCTGGATCCGGAGGCCCGCGACCTGTTCGCCGCGTTGCAGGGCTTTGGGGAGACGCTCGAGCCCCCGGAGCGCGATGGGCTTCCCGAGAAGCCCCTGACGATCCTCGGGCTCGAGGTCTTCAGCAAGCGGGGCCTGCGCACGCCAGCGGGGTTCGTCGAGGCCGACGTGCTCACCCAGCGCGAGCTGACTGTGAACGTGCTGCCCACTGACCGCAGCGGCGGGTGGCTCGAGCCCACCGCGCGGCGGTTCGTCATCGCAAACGAGTTCGCCAGCGGTGTCTACGAGATCGACTCCCGCACGCTTTACGTGCACATCGAAGAGCTCCAGGACATGCTGCGGATGGACGAGGCCGAGAAGGTCGAGACCGGCACGGCCGAGATCATCTACAACGACCAAGGCGAGCCCATCGGGTTCGGATCGCCCGAGACGGTGGGCGTCGATCCCGCACGTGCGACGGCTGTGCTCGTACGGGGAGTCGACGACGCGGACCTGAACGTGCTCCGCGAGCGTGTCGCCTCGATCTACGACGAATTCTCGCGGAAGCACGACGGCGTGCCGCCCGTCGACTTCATCAACGTGCTGACCTGGGAGGACCGCAACGCGACGCTGATCGGCGCGATCAAGAAGGAGACGGCGCTGGTACTGTTCATCTTCGGGATCATCAGCCTGACGAGCGTCTTCCTGGTGCTCGCGATCTTCTGGAGCATGGTGAGCGAGCGGACGAAGGACGTTGGCATCCTGCGGGCGATCGGCGCGAGCCGCATGGGCGTCGCGTGGCTCTGGATCCGCTACGGGCTGGCGATCGGCGCCGTGGGCACGACGCTCGGCATCGGGCTGGCGTATCTGGTGATCACGAACATCAATGCGATCCACGACTGGCTCGGGACGGCTCTGGGCATCTCGATCTGGGACCCCGCGGTGTACTACTTCACCACGATCCCGGAGGACTTCGACGCGACGAAGGTGGTGATCGTCGCGGCCGCGGGCGTGCTGAGCTGCGCGATCGGGGCGGTCGTTCCTGCGGCACGGGCGGCCAGGATGGACCCGGTGAAGGCGCTCCGATTCGAGTAGTGCACATGATCTCAGCGAGCAATATCTCGAAGACCTACCGGCTCGGGCGAGTCGACGTGCCCGTGCTGCGCGGCGCGTCGATCGAGGCGGGCGAGGGCGAGTGGGTCGCGGTACTCGGCGCGTCGGGATCTGGCAAGAGCACGCTCCTGCACCTGCTCGGGGGGCTCGACCGGCCCGACCGGGGCTCGGGGGCGATCCGCTTCGGGGACACGGAGCTCGGCTCGTTGGGCGCGGCCGGGCTCGATCGCTTCCGGCGCACTCAGGTGGGCTTCGTCTTTCAGTTCTTCCACCTGCTCCCCGAACTGACGGTGCTCGAGAACGTGCTGCTGGGTTCGATGGTCGGGCGTGGGCGGCTGGGCTTCCTGCGTGAGCGTGCCCAGCTCACCAAGCGTGCCGAAGGGCTGATCGAGGTCGTGGGCCTATCGCACCGGCGCGGGCACCGGCCCGCGGAGCTGTCGGGGGGCGAGCGCCAGCGGGTGGCGATCGCGAGGGCACTGATGAACGACCCGCCTGTGATTCTCGCGGACGAGCCCACTGGCAACCTCGACCAGGGCACGGGGGCGGGGGTGCTCGACGCGCTGTCGGAATTGCGTCTGGCAACCCCGGATGGCTCGCCCCGCACGATGGTCATGGTGACCCACGACACCCGGGTCGCCGAGCGCGCCGACCGGGTGGTGACCATTGCCGACGGCGTTGTACAGGCGGGTGCCGGGCAGCCCGCGAGCCGGTAGGGTTGTGTCAGGAAACGTGAACTTTCTCGCGTGAAAGCCCTATCGTGGCGTTTGGAGCGCATGACCGACGTGACCGTGCCAGCCTCATCCATCGAAGCCGCCGCCTCGGCCGTTCAACTGATCGGGCGGTCCGGCAAGCCGGTCACCGCGAAGGTGAACCGCTTCGGTGTGGGCACGCGTGTCTGTTTCCTGCATGGGTTGGTTGGGCTGAACGAGCACTGGGAGGTCGCGGCACGGTCCATCGCCGACCGGGCCGATTGCGTGCTCTTTCAGTTGCCGCTGCTCCAGCTCAAGGGGAGCGACTGCTCGATCGACGGTGTGGTCGATCTGACGGCGTCGTTCTTGCGCGAACACATCGAGGGCCCGTCGGTGCTTGTCGGCAACTCGTTCGGCGGGCATGTCGCGGTGCGCCTTGCGATCGAGGCGCCCGACGTGGTTTCGGGTCTGGTGCTCGCTGGTTCGAGCGGAGTGATCGAGCGGACGCTCGTGCGCGAGGTTCAGCTCAGGCCCAGCCGCGAGTGGCTTGGAGAGCGCCTGTCCGAGCTGTTCTACGACAACTCGTTCGTGCGTGACGCCGATCTGGACCGGGCCCACGCGGAGCTGTCGCACCGATCCGGCGCCCGCGCGATGATCAAGCTGAGCCGATCGGCCCGCAAGGACCATGTGGGCTCACGTCTGGGCGAGGTCCGCTGCCCGGCGCTGCTCGTGTGGGGGCGCCAGGACGTGGTGACCCCCCCCGAGGCGGCGGAGCAGTTCCACGCGGCCCTGCCCGACTCGAAGCTGGTCTGGTTCGATGACTGCGGGCATGTGCCGATGATGGAGAAGTCCGACGAGTTCTCAGCCGAGATGCGCCGGTTCCTCGACACGATCGACGCCGCGGGGTGTGAAGAACCGTGATGCACCGGCTTGATCGCGCCCCGCTGACCTGGACAGCGGCCGTCGGGCTCGCGCTCGAGGCGCGCCTGGCCCTGCGGGTGCCCAAGCTTGACAACACCGAGTACTGGCGTCAGCGCACCGCACAGATCCAGCTCGCGCAACTCCGCAGGACGCTTCAGACATGCCGGGAAACCAGGCTCGGGCGTGAGTTCGGTTTCTCGGGCGTCGTGAAGCACCGCGGCGCCGACATGCTCAGGGCTTACCGAGATGCGATGCCCGTCCGTGACTACGAGGGGTACCGGGAGATGATCGCCGGGGCCCGCGAGCACGGGGAGCAGGACGTCTTCTGGCCCGGTCTGGTTCGCCACTACGCCCAGACCAGCGGGACGACCTCGGGCGACAAGTTCATGCCGCTGACCAAGCGGATGTTCCGGTCCAACTTCCTCGCGAGCCTCGACATCTTCGCGAACCTGATGCGGTGGGGCGTGAGCGTGCCCAGGCTGATGTCGGGCAAGAGCCTGTTCCTGGGCGGCTCGTCCGCCGTGAACGAGAACGAGCACGGCGTGTGCACGGGCGATCTGTCGGGGCTCGTGACGCCGCTCATCCGTTGGCCGCTGACCGAGGTCTACTCACCCGGGCCCGACATCGCGCTGATGGACGACTGGACCGCCAAGATCGACGCGATGGCCAGGCTGACGATCGACCAGGACATCCGCATGATCAGCGGCATGCCGAGCTGGGCGGGCGTGCTCTTTCAGCGTGTGATCGAGCTCGCGCGTGAGCGAGGGCAGGAGGTCGTGAGCGTCCGCGAGCTGTGGCCCAACCTGTCGCTGTTCGTGCACGGCGGGGTCAAGTACGCCCCGTTCAAGCCCAGGCTTGCTGAGCTGGTCGAGGGCGACGCCTCGGGCGACTTCCCGCTCCGCCTGGAGCTGTACCCCGCGAGCGAGGCGTTCGTCGCGTTGCAGGACGAGCGCGACGACCCCGGGCTGCGTCTCTGCGCCGACCTCGGAAACTTCTTCGAGTTCGTGCCGATCGAGGAGATCAGTTCCGACGCGCCGACTGCGCACGCCGCGTGGGAGGTCGAGAAGGGCCAGCGGTACGTTGTGGTGTTGACGACCTGCGCCGGGCTGTGCCGGTACGTCCTGGGCGACGTGGTGGAGTTCGACACCCTGCCGGGCGGCTTGGACGGGCGCGGGGGCGAGGGGGCGTGCCGGCTGCGGATCGTGGGTCGGCACCGCCTGTTCATCAACGCGTTCGGGGAGAACCTGATCGTCGAGCACATCGAGAACGCGGTCGCCGAGGCCGCGGAGGCGGTGGGGGCCCGGATCGGTGAGTTCACCGCTGCGCCGGTCTACCCGACCGAGGTGAGCCGTGCCGGGCTCGAGCTGGCGATCGAGATGGAGCTCAAGGGCGACGCGGCGACCCGGTTCCGCGAGACCTTCGATGCCTCGCTCAAGCGTCAGAACGTCGACTACACCACCAAGCGCAAGGACTCGCTCGGGATGGCCGAGCCCAAGGTCTCGACGCTGCCCGAGGGGGCATTCCACCGCTGGCTGGACAGCCGGGGCAAGCTCGGCGGGCAGCACAAGTGCCCGCGGTGTGCCAACCACCGCGACTTCATCGAGGGCGTCCTTGCCGCCGCCGACCCCGTGGGGGCGTGAGGGTGCCCGGTTACGACGAGTTGGAGCGGATCCGCAAGCTGGAGCGCGACCTGTCGACGATC
>JANQQZ010000098.1 GCA_028284805.1 Phycisphaerales bacterium | reverse complement strand
ATCTCGAGCGACACGGACTTGATGGGGCCGGTCCTGCGTCGCTCGCCCGGTCCGGGCAGGTCGATGTCGCCCGCAGAGGTCGCGGCGTGGAGCACGCCCGAGAACCCGGGACGCATCATCACGGTCACGTCGCCCGAGCTGGTGATGGCTTCGATGGGCCAGCCGACGTCGTGCAGGTCGATGTCGCCCGCGCTGGTCTCGGCCCCGATCTCGCCCGTGACGTGCTCCATCCAGATATCGCCTGCGCTCGAGTCGACGTGCGCCGCTCCGTCGTGCCCGTCGACCTCGACGTCTCCAGCAGATGTCTCGATCCGGAGCGTGCCCGCCATCGCTGCGACCTCGACATCGCCCGCGGACGTCCGGACCTCCACGCCCTCGCGTGTCGGCACCCGGATCACCAGGTCGACGCTCTCGTTGTTGCGCCATGTATCGCGCGGCCAGACGGGCTCGATGTGCAGCGTGCCCCCCTCGCTCCGCATGGCCAGCCTGATCTCCTGAACCCGGTCGGCGTTCGGCCCGCGTGCGTGGGCCTCGACGCGCGCGGGACCCTCGGTCGGCTCGATCGTCACGTCGCCCGCCCGGCTCTTGACCCGCAGCGCGTCGGTCTCGGCGAGCAGGCTCTCGTGGATGTCGGCCGACCAGGTGCGTTCGGCCCTGGGCTTCCCATCGTGGTAGGAGTGGTGCCAGTCGTCGTCGTGTGTGCCGTCGACCACGATGATGCAGCCGCCCACCGCGCCCACCGCGATCGCCAGTCCCGTTGCCATCAGCCCCCGTCCGAAGCCCGTTGCCATCTTTGTGCCCTCCTGCCTGAACCCCGTGCGCGCGAAGCGTACCGCGTCGCCCGGGTTCGGTTCCGATTCTCGGGCTCTGGATTTCAGGTGCGGTCGGTCAGGCGGACTCGACCCGGTCCCGGAGCAGGTCCAGGTAGCGGTCGATCTCGGGTCGGACGGATCCGGTTGCGGCCTGCTCGAGGCGGCGTGCCTGGGTCTCGAGCCAGTCCAGGTGCGTTCCGGTGAGGGCGGAGACGTCCAGGCGCGTGCCGAAGAACGGCAGGCGGTGGTCCCCCCCGGCCTCGAGGTGCTCGGTGATCGATGCGAGCAGGTCGTCGCGCCCGCCCAGGAACATGTATGCGGGCATCAGCGGCAGATTGGTCGTGGGCATCGCGTGTGTGTTGCGCCCTGCGAGAAGGTCGGTGTACTGGCAGATCATCTGCGAGGGATGCACGACGTCGGTCTCGTCGATCGGCGCCTGGTCCGACTCGTTGAGCAGCGACTGGGTGTAGAGGAAAGTGTCGAACTCGACGCTCTTGCCTTTGAACATGTCGATGCGGTTGAAGGCCTGGTAGGGCTCGGTCGCCTCGCGGACGCGGGCGGCGTCCATGACCATCTCGAAGGTGGTGGTGAGCTCGTCGGCGTGCTCGATGCCGTTGCCCCGGTACCAGCGGATGCCGAAGAACGTCGCGTCGCGTTCGACGGCGAGCGCGTACCGCCTCTCGAAGAAGGTCGGGTCGATCGGCATCGCGTCGAGATCGTGCAGGATGACGTGCCGCGTCGAGGCGTTGGCGATGCCCGTAGTCCAGCTCATCCAGGCGTAGACCCAGCCCCACCTGATGCGCTCGGCGGCGGCGTGCTGGCGGTCGGTGTAGTGCAGCAGCCGCACGGGCATGTCGCCCCGGGCTTCCTCTAGCCGGTCGGCGAAGCCTTCGGGCATGAGCGCCGGCGGACGGTCGAAAACGAGGATGACCTCCTTGGCGTGGGTCAAGTCCATACGGCTCATCAGACGCACGTTGGCGAGTGCGACCTCGGGGATCGACGCCATGCACCCGATGATGGGGGTGTAGCCGGGCTCGGGGTCGGCCATCGGCTCCCATCGCACCTGGTCGCGCAGCAGGGCGTTCATCGGCAGGCGGCGCATCTGCGCGAGGGTGTAGCTCAACCTGTTGCTGTACTTGCCGCGCATCCGGTGCTCCGATCGGCCCCTGCTTCATCGGCCTGCCGCCCCGCCAAATCGAGCGAGCCTAGCCCTTGGGGTGGTCCTTCGCTCGCATGGCGCTGGCCAGGGCGTCGCGGTCGAGGCCCGCGCCCAGCGCCGCCATCAGCAGCACACGGGCCTTGAGTCCATCGAGTGTCAGTCCGTTCGCCTGACCCGCGCCGATCTCTGCTTGCAGCGCCCCGGACTCGAGCACGCCCGATTCGGGGGTCAGCCCGCCCAGACCCACGCGCGAGCACACCAGCACGACGGTGCCTGCATCTACCACCCCGCGGATTGCTTCGCAGATGTCTGGCCCCGCGTTGCCTGCGCCGAACAACTCGACGACGAGACCCTTGGCACCCTCGCTTGCGGCGCGGACCAGCCGCGCGCCCCCGCCCGCGACCAGGCGCACGAGTTCCACCCTGGGCTCAAGCCGCTCGGTTTCCAGAGCGAGCTCGAAGGGGCGGCGCACGAGTTCGGTCCGTCCTGGTCCGATCCAGCCGATCGGGCCCAGGGTGGGCGAGGCGAACGCGTCGACCGAATCGGTCGACAGCTTGCGCACCTCGATCGCCGCGTGCACGCGGTGGTGCATCACCACGACGACCCCCGCGAGGTCGGGCTGCTCTCCCCCCGCGACGCGGATCGCCTGGGCGAGGTTGGCGTGTGCGTCGGTGCCCTGCTGTTTGGGCGGGACCATCGCGCCGGTGAACACCACAGGCCGATCACGCTCAGCGAGGAGCAGGTCGCAGGCGAAGGTGACCTCTTCCATGGTGTCGGTGCCGTACGTGACGACGACACCCAGGCACCCGCTGCGATCGAGCGCCGTCCGGATCGACGAGGCCAGACGTTCGATCGACTCGACGGTGATGCGCGAGCTCGGTGCGCAGGCAACATCTTCGCCGCGGACGGGGATCCCCTCTGGGATGCCGCCCTTGCTTTGAACGGCGAGTCGGATCAGCGACTGGGCACCGAGCGGCCCGTCCGGTCCAGCGGAGACCGTGCCGCCGGTCGCGAGGAGCGTCACATGGCCGCGCGCATCGGTCATGCGCGAATGGTACGGGGGGACGGTTAGTCTGCGGACTGCTGCAGATCGCGCTCGGTCAGGCCGTACCGGACGGGCTCGCCCAGCAGTTGGTCGAGAATGGGCTCGCGGGCGCCGAGGCGCTTCGCGGCGGCCATCGCCTGATCCACGCTGTACCCCTGCTCGCGTACGAGATAGCCCATGACCGCGTAGCGTGCGCGTCCGCCGCTGGCGCAGTGGATGTAGACGGGGCCCTCGGTGGCGCGCACCGCCTCGGTCAGCGCTGCGACCTGTGCGGGCTCGTACCCGTGGTCTCGTCCCATCGGCACATGGACATAGCTCAGGCCCAGTTCGGTCAGGAGTGCGGCCTGGTCGAAGTCCAGGCCCTCCATCTCTTCGACGCTTCGGCAGCTGATGACCGTGCCCACGCCCTCGTCCGCGAGCGCGCGGAGGGTCGCTTCGTCGGGCTGCTCGGAGACGATGAACCGTCCGTCGCGGTGCAGCTCGATCGGGTCGGGCTCGGCCTGGGCGGTCTCCGCGGCGGCGGGTGCTTCCGTTGGCTCGGGCGTCGAGCTGCAGCCCGCGAGTCCGATGGTGGCGAGCATGACCCAGGACATCATCCAGTCGAGCTTCATTCGAGCATCCTCCGGAGGTGTGTTATCGGGCTGACAGACCCGCGGCCTTGAAGTCGCGAAGCGCCAGAAGCAAGGCTGCCTTCCGCGGACCTGACGTGCCAGAAATGCTGAGGCATTCCCCGAAAGTGGGCAACAATCCACACGGAGGTGCGTTACGCTGCCTGGTGCCGGTGAGGGGGTCGTCGGCACGACAGCTCGGAGATCCGTCGACCATGACACGCCTCACGTTGTCCGCTGTTTGTTTGCTCGCTGCTGGTGCGGCCCAGTCGCAGACGCTGCCCCCGCCCCCGGTCCCGGCCGAGAACCCGATCACCGAGGCCAAGCGCGTCCTCGGCAAGATCCTCTTCTGGGACGAGCAACTCTCAAGCGACAACATCACGGCGTGCGGCACGTGCCACATCCCGTCGGCTGCGGGCGGCGAGCCGCGCCTCGGGATCAACCCCGGCGCCGATCTGACCTTCTCCACGCCCGACGACGTTTTCGGATCGCCCGGTGTGCCCCGCGCGGACGACGAAGGCAACTACGTCGTCGACGCCTCGTTCGGCACCGACGTGCAGGTCACGGGGCGCAGCGCGAACATCGTCGTCAACGCGGCCTACGCGACCGATCTCTTCTGGGACGGGCGCGCGACCAGCCAGTTCACGGATCCGGAGACCGGGATCGTCGAGATCGCAGGCGGAGGTGGGCTCGAAAGCCAGGCGGTCGGTCCGCCCCTGTCCGATGTCGAGATGGCGCACCCGGCGCGCGACTGGGGCGCGATCAGCGACAAGCTGCAGACCGCGCGCCCCCTCGCGCTCGCGACGAACATCCCCAGCGATATGCTCGGCGCCCTCGCGACGGACCCGACCTACCCCGACCTGTTTGAGACCGCGTTCGGCGACCCGGCGATCAACGTGAAGCGCATCGCGTTCGCGATCGCGACGTACCAGCGCACGCTGATCAGCGATCAATCGCCCTGGGATGCGTGGACCCAGGGCGACAGCTCGGCGATGACGACCCAGCAGATCCAGGGATGGAACGCGTTCATCGCTTCGTCGTGCGCGATCTGCCACATCCCACCGTTCTTCACGGACCAGTCGTTCCGGAACATCGGGGTACGCCCGAACAACCAGGACCTGGGCCGCGGCGCCATCACCGGTGATCCGGCTGACAACGGCAAGTTCAAGACACCGACGCTCCGGAACTCGGGGCTCAAGTCGAGCTTCCTGCACACGGGCCAGTTTGTCACGATGCGCCAGGTGATCGACTTCTACGCGGCCCCGCCGCCCCCAGGCGTGCCCAACCTCGACCCGCTGATGCCCGTGAATCTGCCCCTGCCGCAGAGGGCGCTGATCGATGATTTCATCAGCAACGCGCTGACCGACCCCCGCGTGGCGAACGAGACCTTCCCGTTCGACCGCCCGACGCTCAACAGCGAGCTCGCGGCGAACCCGGCGATCATCGGTGTCGGCACGCCCGATGGGCTCGGGCGCGTGCCGCGGATGGTCAGCCACAACCCTCCGCTCGCGGGTTCGCCCGACTTCAGGCTGGGTGTGACCAACCTCGACGAGGGCGCGAGCGTGACGCTCGTCCGCTCCGACAGCCCGCCCGTGGGGGGCGTGCTGACGCCTGACGAGATCGTGGGCACATTCACCGCGGCCAGCGGTGACGGTGTTGCTCCGGTCGCGACCGCCTTCTGGTCCGTGCCCGAGGACCAGGCCCTCGACGGCACCGATGTCTACTTCCAGTGGGTCGTCGACAGCACCGGTGCCCGATCGCGTACGGCACGGGCCACGATCTTCTGCGGCACGGGCGGGTGCGCCACGGTGTGCCTCGCGGATACGAACGGCGACGGTCAGGTCAGCCCAGCCGACTTCAACGCGTGGATCCAGGCCTTCAATGCGCAGTCGCCCGCGTGTGACCAGAACGGCGACGGGCTCTGCAGCCCCGCCGACTTCAACGCGTGGATCGCCAACTTCAACGCGGGCTGCTGACGGCACGGATCGCGACGCCGCGCTTTCATCGATCTCCCGGTCCGGTAAACTGGCCGCCGTGCGGACGGCCCGTCCGCCGGAAGGGGGAAAGCGATGATCCGCATGGCCACGCTGCTGCTGTCCGCTTGTGCGACTGGCGTCGCGGCGCAGACCGAGTACGTCACGGTTGCCTTGTCTGGTGATCCGGCTCCGGGGGCCCCCACGGGGGTGGTGTTCGACGGTTTCGTGACGCCCGTGATCAACGCCTCGGGAACGATCGCGTTCCGCGCCACGCTCTCGGGCACAGGGGTCTCTTCGGCGAACGACGCGGGCATCTGGGCGGGCCAGCCGGGGTTGCTTCAGGGCGTTGCGCGCGAGGGTGACGCGGCTGCCGACACATTCAACAGCGAGGTGTACGCCGACCTGCTGACGCCAACCGGGTTCAACCTCGTGCTCAACGACGCGGGCGAGGTCGGCTTCCTTGGAGTGCTCGACGGGCCTTCCGTGAGCGTGTTTGATGAGGATGCGGTGTGGGTCGGCGCGCCCGGTTCGCTCCAGATCCTTGCGCGTGGCAGCGACTTCGCGCCGGGCACGCCCGATCTGTCGTTCTTCTCGATCAGTGTCAACCCCAGGCTCAACAACTCGGGTCGGGCGGGCTTCGCCTCATCGCTGATCGGAGACGGTGTGACCAGCGCCAACAACTCCGGTCTGTGGAGCGGTGCGGTTGGATCGGTTGCGCTGGTCGCCCGCGAGGGCGATGCAGGCGTCGGCGGCGCGCCGGGGCAGCTCTACGGCAACCCCACGGTGCTTTCGATGAGCGACTCCGGCGCGATTGTCTTTCGCGGGTCGTTTACCGGGCCTGGGGTCACGCCCAGCACCAGCGCGGCGATCTGGTCGGGGTTGCCCGGGTCACTCGCGCTCGCCGCACGCGCGGGTAACGCGGCGCCGGGCACGCCCGCCGGGGTCGTGTTCGACTCGTTCGGCTTCCTTTTTCCGGCGATCAACGCCGATGACGAGATCGCGTTCTACGGCGAGCTCGCCGGACCGGGCGTCACAGCGCTCAATGATCGGGGCGTGTGGGCCGGCAAGCCCGGGCTGATCACGCTTCGGTCCCGCGCGGGCGATCCGGTAGTGGGGGGGCTCGTCGGCGAGATCCTCACGAACTTCACCGCGCCGGTCGTGAACGCGGCGAGCGAGGTCGCGTTCTCCGCGGCCACGTTCGTGTCGCCCATCGGGCGGACCGGCATCTTCGCGGGCGGTCCGGGCTCGGTGGTGCCCGTTGCGCTCGAAGGGGAGCCGGCGCCGGGTACGGGTGCTGACTTCGGCGACCTGTTTCCGGAGAACGTGGCGCTCACCGGTGCGGGCCGGATCAGCATGCAGGTCGGGCTGGCGGGTGCCGGGGTCAACGCGTCGAACGACGAAGCGATCTTTGCGCAGAACGCCGACGGCGCGCTGGTGCTCGTCGCGCGTGCGGGCGATGCGTTCGATGTCGACCCATCGGCGGCCGTCGACAACCGAACCATCGCGGCGCTCTCCGTCCAGCTCGACAGCGGGGGGGGCGACGGGCGGTCGCGCGGGATGAACGACGCCAATCAGCTCGTGTTCCGAGCCGCTTTCACCGACGGGACCGAGGCGATCATCCTCGCGACGCTCAGCGGCACGCCCTGCCTCGCCGACGTAAACGGCGACGGGTCCGCCACGCCCGCCGACCTCAACGCCTGGATCATCGCCTTCAACAACAACGCCCCGGGGTGCGATCAGAACGGCGACGGCCTCTGCAACCCCGCAGATTTCAACGCCTGGATCATCAACTTCAATGCGGGGTGCTGATCTCGGACGTCCGAGAGGTTTGTTCGGGTTGATCCTCGCCGAGAATGCTCTACATTAAGGTGGAGAAATCACCTTTCCGGCGTTCCTCGTGGCGCCGGCCTGGATGAAGGATCGGTCCGATGACGTTCAAGATCGTATGGGCCCGGGCGCTCGCAGCCCCGGAGTTGTTGTGGCTCGCTGCGATCGCTGTCCCTTCGGCGGCGGTCGGTGGGATCGCGTACTTCGGGCAGCCGCTGGACACCACCATCGACGACTTCTTCGGGCCCGGCACGCAGCCTGGTGACTTGGTCGATCCGATCCGGGGCGTGGACGAGTGCCTGGCGTGTCACGGGAACTACGACGAGGAGCACGAGCCCTACCGCCCTTGGGCGGCGAGCATGATGGGGCAGGCCTCGCGCGACCCGTTGTTCCACGCGGCGCTGACGATCGCGAACCAGGACGCGGCCTTCGCGGGCGACATGTGCCTGCGATGCCACGCGCCCAACGGGTGGCTCGAGGGACGCTCGACCCCGACCGATGGCTCGATGCTCGCGGGCGTTGACCTCGAGGGGATCAACTGCAACTTCTGTCACCGCATGGTCGACCCGGATCACACGCCTGGCGTCGACCCCGCGATCGATGTCGACATCCTCGCGGCGCTCGATCACGTGCCCACCGAGCCTCACACGGGTCACTTCGTGATCGACCCGCACGACAGGCGGCGCGGACCGTACGACCTGGGCGACTTCCCCTACCACACGTGGGAGGTGTCTCCCTTCCACTCGTCGTCGCAGATGTGCGCGACGTGTCACGACGTGTCGAACCCGGTGTACGAGCGTCAGCCGGATGGGAGCTATCTGCCCGGAGCGTTGGACGCGCCGGCGTCGAGCCACAGCCCCTACGACCAGTTCCCCATCGAGCGGACATACTCGGAGTGGCTCGAGAGCTCGTTCGCCGACGGGCCGATCGATCTGGGCGGACGGTTCGGCGGCGATCAGACCGCGGTGAGTTCGTGCCAGGACTGCCACATGGCTGAGAGCGCCGGACAGGGGTGCTTCTTCGGCGAGCAGCGGCCCGAGCTCTCGACGCACCACCTGCGCGGCGGGAACACGTGGATGCTGGAGGCGATCCGGAACCTGTACCCCGATGCCGAGACCGGGCTGACCGATGAGTCGGTCGCCCGTGCGATCCAGGGCAGCGTGGATCTGCTCCAGGCCGCCAGTGACACGACGCTCAGCCAGGACGGGAGCGACCTGGTCGTCCGCGTGACCAACTACTCGGCGCACAAGCTGCCCACGGGCTACCCCGAGGGACGTCGCATGTGGCTCAACGTGAGGTTCTTCGACGAAGGCGGCACGCTGATCGACGAGCGCGGGGCGTACGACCAGACGACCGCCGAGCTGACCACGGGCGATACGAAGGTGTACGAGGCCAAGCTGGGCATCTCCACGGCGGTCGCGCCCACGGTGGGCAAGCCCGCGGGTGAGAGCTTCCACTTCGCGCTGAACAACGAGTGGCTCAAGGACAACCGCATCCCGCCGATGGGCTTCACGAACGCGGGCTTCGACGCGGTGCAGGCTGCGCCGGTGGCGTACGCGTACGCCGACGGGCAGCACTGGGACGACACGGCCTACGTGATCCCCGCGGGCGCCGACCGGGCGGACGTGACCCTCTACTACCAGACGGCGAGCAAGGAGTACATCGAGTTCCTGCGCGACGAGAACGTGACCGACTCGAACGGACAGATCATGTACGACCAGTGGCTGCTGGCCGGCATGGGGCCACCGGTGGTGATGGATCAGATGTCGCTGCAGCTCACGGTCGACTGCCCGGCCGACACGAACAACGACGGCATCGTGAGCCCGCAGGACTTCAACGCCTGGATCATTGCGTTCAACACGCAGTCGCCCGACTGTGACCAGAACGGCGACGGTCAGTGCTCGCCGCAGGATTTCAACGCCTGGATCATCAACTACAACAACGGGTGCTGAGCGTCCGGACAGGCTGGATCCATCCATGGGTCACCGCGCCGGGATCGTGAAAAAACCGGTATTGTCCTGGTGAGGGTTGTCGCTCGGGTGCTGATGCTTTCGAATAGCAGAGCGGAGGGCCGCCTTTGGAGGGGCCGGCCATACCCGCCATTCGAAGGAGAGCCCCGACATGACCCGTTCCGTGCCCGCGGCGTTTGTCGCCGCTTCCGTGCTCGCGGCTCCCGCCGCCGCTGATATCCGCACCGCGATCTACAACAGCCTGCTCTCGTTCGAGTACGAGATCGGGCCGGTGCCCGATATCGATCAGCGGCGGGTGGGTCTTGGTGTGACCGGGAACAACTACTGCGTGCCCGCGAGCTTCCTCAACTGGTCGGCGTACATCGCCTGGCACGGCAACCCCGGCATCCCCCCGGGCCCCGACTGGTACTCGCCGAGCGTGTACGGCGACGTCACGGATGACATGGCGTTCATGGGCCTGCTCATGTTGACAGATCCGCCGAACGGAACGAGTCAGCCCAACGCGCTCAACGGTGCGCAGACGTGGTTCGGGAGCAACGCATTCGTGGCGTACTTCGATTCGCCGAGCGACGAGGCGACGACTCTGGCGCAGATGGCGCTCGCGGGCATCAACGGCGGGCTGGTTGTGCCGCGCGTGTGGTGGATGCAGGACATCGGGAACAACACGCTGACGCGGACCGGCGGTCATGTCGTGAGCATGACGTACGCCGCGCAGTCGGGCAGCACCGGGCAGATCGGCGTCGCCGATCCCTCTTCCGACGAGAGCCCCGACAATATCTTCGCGCAGTCGGTTCCCACGATCGACGTGTACGACGTGGTCTACGAGACGTTCTTCCTGGAGGTGCCGGTCTCGTTCACGGAGGTGACGTGGCCTCGCATGGTCGGCTACGGCTCGGACACCAGGCAGGGCTACATCGTCGGGTACTACGCGATCTTCCCGCTCGTCGTCCTCGAGTCACAGGTCTCGAATCTCAGCTTCACCTTCGGCTCGTTCAACCGCAACGGACCGCCCACGACGACCATCAACCACCCGGCGCTCGTGGATGGCGACATCATCGACGCGATCCTGGGCCAGTCGCCGTTCGACGTGCTCTACGCGGTGCAGCCGCCGCGCACCCTCGAGCAGTCGCTGATCTACTTCAACCGCGCGACGAACGAGGAGTTCGTGCTGGGCCCGGTCGATGATTTCGAGGACGTCGCTTCCAGCCGGCTCAACGATTTCTACGTGCTCGACGGGCGGTTCCTGCGCTGCTACGACCCCGACGAACCGACCGGGAACTACAACACCGCGACCGCGATCGTGCCCGATACGACAGTCGCCGTGACCTACGACGACTTGAACGACGGCGTGGTCGTGCTGAACCCGGCGTTGAATGAGCTGCTGATCTACGACCCAAACCTGCCGGGTGGTATCCAGCCGACGCCGTTCGCGTACCCGGGTAACGTCGTGGTCGGCCCGAGCCCGGAACTGCACGCGCTGCCCGAGGGCTACCTGATCGTCAACCCGGGCGAGACCGAGGCCTGGCTGCTGACCGAGGACCCGGCCTCGGGGCGTCTGCTCGCCGAGGCGGTGTCGCCCCCCGGCAACGAGCAGCCGATCACGAGCGCCGCGCCCTCGCCAGCGGGGATCGTGTTCAGTATCAAGGGGCAGTTGATCGACCTTGAGCGCACCCCGGAGGGCACCTGGGATGTTTCACCCGACTCGCAGTTCAACGGGCAGCCCGCGGGCAACGGCGCGATCTACGCGGGCGTGTCGCGGACGGATATCGACTACGACGACGCCGTGAACCCGACCCGGTCGGACACCCTGCCGACGCAGTTCGAGCCCCGCGAGGTGATCGAGCGGTGCCTGGCCGACGTGAACTACGACGGCTTCGCGACGCCCGCGGACTTCAACGCCTGGATCATCGCGTTCAACGGGCGGTTCCAGGAGGCGGATCAGAACGGCGACGGCCTGGTCACCCCAGCCGACTTCAACGCCTGGATCGTGAACTACAACAACGGGTGTTGAGCAGGTATCACGTTGCGGTCGCATGCTGTTCGCTACCGGCTCGATCCCGGATCGGGTAGTCTGAAACCTCCTTGGCTCGGCGGGGTCGCAAGAGGGGAACAGCCATGACCGACCGATTCGCCCGCGTGCTGGCGTGTGGGATGATGCTCTGCGCCTCGGTCTCGATCGCTCAGCCGACCTCGATCGTCTACGTCGACGACGACGCCCTGCCCGGAGGCAACGGCGAGAGCTGGAACACCGCGTACCGGTTCCTCCAAGACGCGCTGGACCCGGGCGACGACGGCTCCGAGTCGCTGGTCGAGGTCCGCGTCGCGGGAGGCGTGTACCTGCCCGACCGGTCCGCGTCGTCGCCCACCGGCACAGGTGACCGCACGGCGACGTTCAGCTTGCCCGACGGCGTCGCGATCCTCGGCGGCTTCGCGGGGCTGGCCAACCCCGCGAACCCCGATGATCGGGCGTTCGACGCCTACACCACGATCCTCTCGGGTGACCTCGCCCAGAACGACGGCGACGCCGACATCGCGGGCGGCACCAAGAGCGACAACGCCTACCACGTGATCGAGAGCTGGGGCAACTCTGCCGACACGCTCGTCGAGGGCGTCGTCGTCACGGGCGGGTGGGCCGACCGCGACTTCGCCGATGGATGGTTCCCCGCCCGCCGCGACGACAGCGGGGGCGGCGCGCTGCTCGCGGGATCGGACATCGTCTTCCGCGACGTGACCTTCACGGGCAACCACGCGCAGGCCAACGCGAGCGTGTTCATCGACACGGGCACCGGCCCGTTCGCGGGTGTCGAGGCCGGGGGCGGGGCGGTGCTGATCTCGCAGGGTTCGCCCCGGTTCGAGCGGTGCACGTTCGTGAGCAACACCGCCAACCGCACGGCCGGCGCCGCGTCCGTGACACTCGCCGCGGCGGTCTTCGAGCGGTGCGCGTTCCTGAACAACCGCGCGGGCCTGCCCGACTTCCTCGACATCTCGTTCGGCGGCGCGATCCACGACAGCTCGGGCGACTTCGGCGCGGGTACGGGCCTCATCGCGTCGCGCTGCGTCTTCATCGGCAACACCGTCGACGGCGACGGCGGTGCGATCAGCTATATTTTCAGCCTCGGGCAGTACCGCCACTGCTTGATCCTCGCCAACAGCGCCACGGGCTTCGGCGGGGGTGTGTTCGCCGACAACATCGCCGACGTGTGGATCGCCAACAGTGCGATCGTGGGCAACACGAGCGGCGCGCGGGCCGCGGGCATCTACGAGTTCTCGAGCCTGGCCGACCGGTGCCTGGTGACGAACTCCATCGTCTGGGGCAACAGCAGCGACAACCCGGCGGGCGTGCCCAACGTGCAGATGGCCTCCGACAGCGGCAACTTCGACATCCGTGACACGATCATCCAGGACCTGAGCACGATGCCCGTGTTCGCCTTCAACATCGAGCGCGCCCGCGACGACGACCCGCGCTTCCGCGACCCCGTGGGCCCCGACGGCGTGGTGTGGACGGGCGACGAGGACCTGCGGTTCGGCTCCGACTCGCCCGCGGTCGACTCGGGCAACAACGCCTGGCTGACCAACAACGACCCGCTCGACCTGATCGGACAGCCTCGCCGGCTCGACGACGAGTTCGCGCCCGACACCGGGCTGGGCGCGACACCGATCGTGGATCTGGGCCCCTACGAGCGTGAGCGCTGCCGGGCCGACGTGAACGACGACGGGCGGCTCAGCCCCGCCGACTTCAACGCGTGGATCATCGCCTTCAACGAGAACCGCATCGAGGCGGACCAGAACCTGGACACGCTCGTCACGCCGGCGGACTTCAACGCGTGGATCATCAACTACAACGCGGGGTGCTAATGCCGAGAGTCAGCCTTCAGCTGCGACGCCAGCTTTGCCCTTGTCATTCGGAAACAGGTTTCTGGCGATGATGTACAGCAGCCCTACGAACTGAATGGGTATTTCAATGATCAGTGCTGTGATTGCGATTTCCGATATTCCCCAGTCATAAACTGAATTAAGAACAATAATTGCATAAGAAATGACTGTAAACAATACGGTCAAGAATAAGAAGTAGTTTCCGAATCTGTGCTTGAGTAGCCGGTCCTGCTGGCTCGAAAGAAGTTGGTCTAGTACAACTGGGTCGATGTCAAGATTTAACATCTCCTCAACATCTCGAATCGCACGATCGCGCTTCTTTCCGGTCCGCCTGCTGCTCGCCCGAAACAGATCATGCAGAACGCCCGGTGTGTTGCCTATGGCGCCGAGTGTAATTGCACTAGTAATCGAACTTGCGACGGATCCTGCTACGGAGGCAGTGGAATCGCTTAAGGCTCTCGCCAGCAGCTGGGTTGCAATTGCTCGCTTGCGTTCGTTTCCTTGCTTGGCTTTGTCGGCACGCTGGCTCGTAATAATGCTTTCAAGCTCATACAAAAAACGTGGAAGCCACTTGTCATAATTTAATCGATCTGCAGTTATCAGGGGGTACTTATTGAGATCGCTATGGATGTCGACTTCTGGGTCAATCTTCACAATGAATATAGCTGGGTGCCCAAGTTGCGAGTGCAGGCCTTGGGCTGCTCCCAGTTCTTTCCAAGCATTGACGCTGCCCTGAGAATATTCCGAAAGAACAAATACAAAAGCATCTGTGTTAGAAAGCTTACGGCTGAATTCATCGGCGTATTTCTCAGGCGGAAGTACTTCGGTGAATCTGTCTGCGGTGTTGCCAGCCTTCGCAAGCCGGTCCAGAAACATGTCAACAAAATCAGAGTCTCGGAATGAATACGAAACAAAGATATTTGCCATGATCACATCAGTTTAGCTTCGGTCTACTGCCTTTACAACTTTCTCCGCCGCGTCCTTCAGGTCTGCCCCGGTCTGGAGCGTCGGCAGCTCGCTCGCGGCTTGCTCGAGCAGGGCCCGGCCCGCTTCGACGTTGGTGCCTTCCAAACGCACGACGAGCGGCACGGTGAAGCCGATCTCCTTCGCGGCGTTGATGATGCCCTGTGCGATGACAGCGCAGTCCATGATCCCGCCGAAGATGTTGACGAGCACGCCCCTGACCTTGTCGTCACTGAGGATGATGCGGAAGGCCTCGGTGACGGCTTCTTCGGAGGCGCCGCCTCCGACGTCGAGGAAGTTGGCGGGGTCGCCTCCGTGGAGCTTGATGGTGTCCATGGTGGCCATCGCGAGTCCGGCGCCGTTGACGAGGCAGCCGATGGTGCCGTCGAGGGCGATGTAGCTGAGGTCCATGCGTGCGGCCCGCATCTCGAGGGGGTTCTCCTCGGTGGGGTCGAAGAGGGCCTGGATGTCCTTGTGGCGGAAGAGGCCGTTGTCGTCGAAGCTGAACTTGGCGTCGATCGCGAGGACCTCGCCGTCGGGGTGCGTGTCGGTGGGGGGGGTGACGATCAGCGGGTTGATCTCGGCGAGCGTGCAGTCCTTGGCGGCGAAGAGCTTGGCGAGGTTGAGCATGACCTTCACGGCCTGGCCCACCTGCTTGCCCTTGAAGCCCAGCTTGAAGGCGACGGTGCGGGCCTGGTGGGGCTGGAGGCCCAGCGTCGGGTGGATGGGCGTGGTGATGATGGCCTCGGGGGTCTCGGCGGCGACCTTCTCGATCTCGACGCCTCCCTCGGCAGACGCGATCATCACGTTGCGCCGGGTCTGGCGGTCGGTCGTGATCGCGAGGTAGTACTCCTTGGCGATGTCGACGCCCGCGGCGACCAGCAGCTTCTTGACCTCGAGGCCTTCCTCGCCCGTCTGGGGCGAGACCATGCGGTTGGTGAGCATGAAGCGGGCGGCCTCGGTCGCGTCGTCGGCGGTCTTGACGAGCTTGACGAACCCGGCCTTGCCCCGCCCGCCGGCGTGCACCTGGGCCTTCACGACCGCGAGATCGGTCCCGGCCTCGCCCGTGACGTCCTTGTAGACCCCGGCGGCGGACTCGATCGACTCGACGAGCCGCCCGGCGGGGACGGGCACGCCCGCGTCGGAAAGGAGCTCGCGGGCCTGGTATTCGTGAACCTTCATAGTGATCTCCGCGGGTACGCTGTGAGCCGTCCGGACTGCTGGCATACTAACCGCCCGGGCGAGCCCGGCGCGGCGTCGACGGAGGTGCCGCTATGCCCAGGCTGCTGTGCGTTCTGCTCGCTGCTGTTCTGACCGTGCCCGTGCTTTCGCAGGTCCAGCTGCGTGATCGGGTCGACCGGGCCGTGCAGCGCGAGCACCTGGGGCAGTTCTGGGGCGTTGCAGCGGCGCGGATCGGCGATGAGCGGGTCGCGCTGGGGTATGGCCTTCGTGCGCCCGATGCCCGTGATCCGATCGATGCCGACGACCTGTTCGACGTGGGCAGTGTGACGAAGCTGGTCACGGCGCTCGCGGTCGTATCGCTGGTCGAGGACGGCGTGCTCGGGCTGAGCGACACGGTCCGCGAGCATGTGCCCGGTGTGCCGGACGATGCGGCGCCCGTGACGATCGAGCAGCTGCTGTCGCACTCGGCGGGGCTCGACGATGGGGCGGCCCTGCAGCGGCTGGACTTCCCGGATCGGGACGAGGCCGTGCGGCTGGCGCTCGCGGCGCCCAGGCTGTTCGAGCCCGGCGCGAGCTGGCGGTACTCGAACGCGGGGTTCGTGGTGCTGGCGGCGGTGATCGAGCACGCGACGGGCGACTCGTACGAATCGGTCGCGCGCGAGCGTGTGCTGCGCCCGGCCGGCATGCTCGGCTCGGGGTTTCTGGACGGGCTGGACGCGAGCGGGGAGCCGCTGGACTCTGGGCGGTTCACGGCGCGCCGGATCGAACCGGCGCGAGGGCAGCGCACCGAGCGCGGGCTGCTCGACGACGGCTACGGCTGGGGGCTTCGCGGCGCTGGGGGCCTGCTGAGCTCGGCGAACGATCTGCTGCGCTTCGGCGAGGCGTTCCTGGGTGGTCGGATCGTCGATCGCCCGGGCATGGACGACATGCTCACGCGACGGGCGGCGGGCAGTGGCATCGGGTGGTTTCTCGGGCAGGCCTCGCAGGGCTCGCGTGTGATCTCGCACGGGGGCTCGACGCGTGGCTTCCAGGCCGACTTCCGTCTCTACCCGGACGACGACGCGGCGGTTGTCGTGCTGACCAATACCCGGGCACCCGCGTGGACGCTTGCGCAGTCGGTCGAGCGTGCGGTGTTCGGGGGCGGGGTTCCCCGGGCCGGGCTTGAGCTGTGGGTGGGCGAGCTCGATCTAGGCCAGACGCGGCTGGCCAGGATCGAGCAGCCGGCTTTCTCGCTCGTGCGCGAGGACGATTCGATCGTGCTTGGCCTCGAGCACGACGATCGAATCGTTGCTCGGCTGGAGCTCAACGAGGCGGCCGCGGAGTCGGCGCTTCGGGCGATCCGGGCGTTGCGTGGCACTAACGACCCGCCCGGCGACGAGCCGGGGTCGACACTCGTCATCGCGACGTTCCCCTACACCCCCGGTCGGGATGGGCTGATCGAGGTCACGCCTGGTGAGACCGACTTCGCGGTGCTCGGTGGGTACCGGGGCACGGCACCCGATGGCTCGCCCGTGCACGACGAGCGGGTGCTGCTGCGGGTCATCCACACGTCTGCCCGGTTCTGGCCCATACTCTGGCACATCGGTGACGTGGACGCCGAGCGGCTGGCCCGAGAACTCGTCGCGGTGCTCGAGCAGCCACCCGGAGCGGAGTGAGCGTGCCAGCGTTCTGACGAGAGAAAACCGACCGTTGTGGGTGCTGCGCGGGTTGCTCCGAGCGGTCCGCCGTGCGCGGGGCTGAATCTGCCCGTGGGCGAATTCCCTGGTTCAAGGCGGGGATCATCCCGCCGAAACCGGGGCCATGAACAACACCAACCGCCGTCCGGGTGGGGGCCCGGCGAGGGTGGCGGAACCGGGGCCAACGGCTCCCGGCTTCACCCTCATCGAGCTCCTCGTCACCATCTCCATCATCGCGATCGTCATGGCGATCGTGGTTCCGGCTGCGGCCGGCGCGAGGGAGGCCGCTCGCAGCATGTCGTGCCAGGGCAACCTGCGTCAGCTCAATCTGGCGTGGGCGAGCTATCACGACGACTTCGGCGCGTTCCCGATCGCGCAGACCGCGGACGGTGATTCCGAGGCCTTCCGCCGCGTGCGCTGGGGGTTCGCTGGGGCGCGGGCCGACGAGGCGTCACCCGATGCGGCCCGTGATCTGGACCGCCCGCTGAACGTGTACCTGGACCCGGGCTCGACGGGGCGGGACGAAGCGGGCATGGTCGCCGAGGTTACCCGGTCGCCCGGAGACGACGGGTTCTACGTCGTGGACGGGCGCGCTCGCGCACCCTGGCCCGAGTTCGGCCTGGGGCGCGACCGCCCATCGATCACCAAGGGCCAGCCCGTCGCTGATGTTGCGGGCACGAGCTACTTCGCCAACGAGTGGCTCTACTGCACGCCCGGCGCGACGATCGGGTTCTTCCAGCTCGACAGCCGCGGGCGGAACAGTTTCCGTCCCGGGCTCGGGCTTCGGCACGCGACGGGCTCGACCAGCGACCTGATCCTCATGGGCGGCGCGGGCTGGCTCGACGCCGCCCGGTACACGGCGGAGGAGCGGGTCGCGGACGACGCCTTCGTCTGGCAGGGCTTCTGGTTCGGCCAGAGCACAACGCCCTTCGCCTTCGCCGATGGCTCGGTCCGCGACGAGGATCTGGGTGGCGTCGCCGACGGCCCAGGGGGCACGGTCTATCTCCGCCCGGGCAAGCACCGGGAGCCCGGCGCCTGGAGGCGAGCCGACGGGCCCTGATCTCGAGGAAAATCCGCGCGATCGAACGGCCAAAGACCTCTTCTCGTCTACGAGGAGGGTCTGGGATGAACGATCACTACGTCGGGCTGTTCGCCGCGTACGGCAGCATGGTGGTGCTCACGGTTTTCGTATCGGTGCTGCTTACTCGCAAGCGCACGGCGGAGCCGATCTGGCCTGCGCAGGAGACGGTACGGCTGCCCCGGCCCTGGCTCGACCTCGGGCTGTTCTTTGTCGCGGTCGTGGGTGTGATCGCGGTGGGGCAGTTGTATCAACGCGGCTTGATGCTGCCGACACGCGGGCCGGCGGGCTGGCTGCTCGAGGCGGTTAACCACGCGGCGATCTTCGCGCCGATCCTGATACTCCTCGCGATCCGTCGGCAGGGGCTCGGTACTGTGCTGCTGCCTGGCGGGAGGCTCTGGCTTCGGCTGGCCGCGGGGTGCGGGCTCGCCCTCGTTGCCGCGGGTGCGTACGTGCTGGCGGGGCCCTCAACGGTGTCGGACGTCGCGGGCGCAATCGCCGACGAGGCCCGTGACGGAGTGCTGCTCGGGCACGCCGTCCAGGTCTTCATGGAGGATCTCGCGATCGCGGCGCTCCTTGTCAGGCTTGCGGCGGCGTTGCGGTCGGGGTGGGCCGCGGGCGTCTGTGTCGCTGTGCTATTCTCGGCCGCACACATCCCGGCGATGCTCGGGAGCGGCGACCCCGTGACGGCGACTGACTTCCTGCACAGGGGCTTCGACGCCGCAATCGGGGTGATCGTGATGGTCGGCCTCATCCGGACGCGCGACGTGCTCTGGCTCTACCCCACGCACCTGCTCATGGACCTCACCCAGTTCGCGGCCTGATCGGGGCTCCGGAACAGCGGAATCCCGCGCCGGACACCCGGCTTGGGCCTACCCTGCTCTCCCCGTCGGTGGCGGCGGGCCCACAAGCTTCAAGACGAGGATCCATACCCATGGCGCAGGGCACCAAGGGCACCATCACCCAGGTCATCGGCTCCACTTTCGACGCCCAGTTCCCCGAGGACCAGCTCCCCGACATCTACAACGCCATCGTCACCGAGTTCGTCGATGACGGCGTCACCAAGCGGCTGTTCGGGGAGGTCCAGCAGCACCTGGGCGGCGGCGTCGTGCGGGCGGTCGCCCTGGGCTCGACCGACGGCATGAAGCGGGGCATGGAGACGAGCGACCAGGGGGGCCCGGTGTCGGTCCCGGTTGGTGAGGAAGTCCTCGGGCGCGTCTTCAACCTGCTGGGCGACCCGATCGACAACAAGCCCAGCCTCGATCAGACCAAGAAGATGCCCATCCACCGGGCGCCCCCGGAGTTCGACCAGCTCAACCCGAAGACCGAGATGCTCGTCACGGGCATCAAGGTTGTCGACCTGCTCTGCCCGTTCGTCCGAGGCGGCAAGATCGGCCTCTTCGGTGGCGCGGGTGTCGGCAAGACCGTCATCATCCAGGAGATGATCTCGCGTGTGGCCAAGAACTTCGGTGGTTACTCCGTGTTCTGCGGCGTCGGCGAGCGTACCCGTGAGGGCAACGACCTCTGGCTGGAAATGCAGGAAGCCGAGTACACCGACGAGAACGGCAACACCGCGCACGTGATCGATAAGGTGGCGATGGTCTTCGGCCAGATGAACGAGCCTCCCGGCTCGCGTCTCCGCGTTGCTCTCTCGGGCCTGACCATGGCCGAGGAGTTCCGCGATGCCTCTGGTAAGGAGACCATGATCTTCGTGGACAACATCTTCCGCTTCACCCAGGCGGGTTCGGAAGTGTCGGCCCTCCTGGGTCGTATGCCGTCGGCGGTGGGGTACCAGCCGACGCTCTCGACCGAGATGGGCGAGTTGCAGGAGCGGATCACCTCGACGGCCAAGGGTGCCATCACCTCGGTGCAGGCCATTTACGTCCCCGCGGACGACCTGACCGACCCGGCCCCGTCGACGGCGTTTGCTCACCTCGACGCGTTCGTCGTTCTGGCGCGCGGCATCGCCGAGAAGGGCATCTTCCCGGCCGTCGATCCGCTGGCCTCGACCTCGACGATCCTCGACCCGGGCGTGCTCGGCGAGCGTCACTACGCCGTCGCGAGCCAGGTGCAGCGGATCCTGCAGCGGTACAAGGACCTGCAGGACATCATCGCGATTCTCGGTGTTGACGAGCTGTCCGAGGACGACAAGCAGATCGTGGCGCGTGCACGCCGCATCGAGCGATTCCTGTCGCAGCCCTTCAACGTCGCGGAGGTCTTCACGGGCTTCCCGGGCATCTACACGAGCCTCGAGGACACGATCGACAGCTTCGAGCGTTTGGTCGCGGGCGAGGGCGACGACCTGCCCGAGTCGGCGTTCATGTATGTCGGCACGCTCGACGACGCACGGGCGAAGGCCGAGAAGGCCGCGGCCGGCGCGTGATGAGCTACGCGGCGCGGCGGCTCCGCTCAGCGGCTTTCTGAGCGCCGCGATCGTCGTTGCGGATCTGTTCCAGGAACGCCTGCATCAGAGGTCGGATACCTTCGATGGACGCGACCGGTTTCTGCCCGACTCGTGGCAGTGTTGTTGCCGCGCGATAGACGCTATCGAGATCGAATGCGGCGGGGTCGTGCCCGAACCACGCCGCGAGCCTCCAGCGTTGGAACAGACGCTCGTTCACGGTGTCGTCGATGAGGAACGAGATCCCCGCATGCCGCTGATCACTTAGGACTCGGCGAATGGTGCTCTCGACGGTTGCGTGTTGCCCCTCGAGCGCTTCCATAAAGTGCCCGGCTCCGGACATCAGCACGCCCGTCACGCCCGCGAGGCGATTCCGGTCGTGCGCACGCCGGCAGAACTCCATCATCTCGTACCGATTGACGATGACGGTCGCCTGGCTCACGAACAACACACGTCGGATCATGGTTCGGCCCCGGAATGACATAAGCGGATGGCAGGCAGGCACCTAACCGCATGTCGGCCCTGGGTGTTCATTATGTAAATAGACGGAGATTCTTTATGATGCACACACAGGTGTGCTCTTGGTCCGGTAGTACCGCGACGTAGAGATTTTTGTGATGCCGTCGGTTTGTCTTTTTGGGTTCGGGCTCTTGCAGACCGTCCCCTTGAGGCACACCGCTGGGTTGCGGGTTGGTTTGCGAGGGGTCGGTGTGTGAGGATCGTTCCCGTTACGCCGCGTCCGATTGCTCGATCTGAGCGTCAGGCGAATCCGCAGCAACCAGGGTGTGGAAGTCACGGAGGATTGCCATGGTCGCCGTGCGCGACAGGTCCTGCCTAGCGCCTGACTTCTGGAACGAATCGACGAGCTGCAAGAAGCGATCCCGGTCGATCGTCTTGCCGTGATCCGGGTTCATGGATCCCATGTGCCAACGCGAGAAGGCGCGCTCCTTCACGTTGTCGTCGATGAGTATTGTGATGTGATGGTGCCGGTAGTCGGTCTGGATCCGGCTCATCACGACGTCGATGCTCGAAGGCGGGCCCTCGAGCACCTGCATGAAGTGACAGCCGCTGTAGAGCAAGAGCCCGGTCAGGCCGATCATCTTGTTCCGAGTTGCTACGCTCGCCGCGAGTGAGCGAAGCTCGAACTCGTCGTACTCGCGCGTCGCGCTGCTGATGTAGACGATGCGTCGGATCATCGGGATGGCCTCCTCGCCAATCGACCTAGTCGAGATTCATCGGCCACCAACGCGGAACGGTTCAATCGCAGTTGCAACAGCGATTGGTGCGAAGCGTCGAGCTTCGGCCGGATAATCAGCGCATAAGTTGATGGATATATACCGCGAGTGGCGAGTGCGTGTCAGCACATTGTCATGCCGCCGTCGACTGTGATGACCTGCCCGGTTAGGAACCCGGCGTCGTCGCTCGTGGTGTAGGCGACAGCGGCCGCGATGTCCTCGGGCTCGCCCAGGCGACCGACCTGCACCATGCTTTGGATGGAGTTCATGACATCTTCGGGCAGATCGCCTGTCATGTCGGTGTTGATGAACCCCGGCGCAACAACATTCGCGGTCACGCCCTTGCCCCCCAGCTCACGGGCGACGGACCGTGTCATGCCGACCAGGCCTGACTTGGCGGCGGCGTAGTTCGCCTGGCCCGCGTTCCCAACGAGCCCGCTGGTCGAGGCGATGTTGACGATGCGTCCGAACTTGCCCTTCATCATCGGGCGGGCGGCGGCCTTCATCGCGACGAAGGCGCTGGTCAGATTCGTCGAGATCACGGCGTCCCACTCGTCGAGCGACATGCGCATGAGCAGGTTGTCGCGCGTGATGCCCGCGTTGTTCACGAGGATGTCGAACCGACCGTGGTCCTTCGCGGTGGTGCTCACCGCGTCGGCGAGCGCATCGCGGTCGGAGACGTCGACGGCGCACACGCTCGCGCTGCCCCCGGCGGATTCGATCTGCGACTTCACCTCGGAGAGCGGGCCCTCGCTCCGGCTGGCGAGCACGACGTGCCGCCCGTCGGCGGCGAGGCGCAGGGCGATGGCTCTGCCGATGCCGCGGCTGGCTCCGGTCACGAATGCGATACGCTTCTCGTCAGGCATGGAACGCTCCGATCCTATTAGCCGCCGGTGAGGCTGTTGAGTTCATCGACGCTCATGCCCGAGACCTCGGCGAGCAGCTCGATGAGCCTCTCGCGCGAGACATCGAGACCCTGCGCCTGTGTGATCATCTGGAAGGTGCCGATGAGCTGTGTCACGCCTGGCGCGTCCAGCGATTCCCCGTCCTCATGCGCTTGGCGACCGATCTCGATGCCCTCGCGGATCTCTTCGAGCGGGAGGCCGGTCTGCTGGGCCATGAGCTGGAGCACTGCCTCGTCGGGTGCTTCAGGGACACCGAGATCACGCTGGATCGCCTTGTTGAGCTCGAGGAAGTAGAAGGCAGCGAGGACCTCTTGTGTGTTGACACTCTCGGCGGGTGGGGCTTCTTCGAATCCGCCCCCCGCGAACTCGATCGCGCGCGAGCGGGTGTCGTCGGGTGTCCAGACGGCGCTGAATGCCAGCCCGCCGTCGGGGGCTTCGATGACGTCCCAGGTCATCGTGTAGGCCTCGCCCGGCTGCTGGAGGGCGTAGGTCACGCGTCCGCTGTCGCCGTTGGCGTTTAGCTCGATGACGCGCACCGCCTCGAGGGCGTCGGTCGCGTCGTACCACCCGCCCGTGACGAGCAGGCGTTCGAGGGTGGCGCGTGCCGTGACGTCGAGCAGCGGACGGAGGCCCGTGTCGTCGCCCTGAACGAGCGCATCGCCGAACCGGATCACCGCTGAGGCCAGCGGCTCGCTGATTGGCGCGAGATCCTGCGGGAACTGCAGACGGGGGTCGGCCCCGAGCGACGCGAGCAGGCCCTCGACCTCCACCGGCTCTGGTGGTGGGGGAGGCGGCGGGGGCGGGGGCGGCGGGGGAGGTGGGGGAGGAGGTTCCTCCTTGCACCCTGCGAGCCCGCATGTCATGGCTGAGCCCGCGGCCAGCACACCAAGAAGCCTCAAGATCCGCGTCTTCATGTTCAGAGCTCCGGTCCGTCGTGGCTCGCGACGGCGATGGACTTGTCGATGCGGCGCGCCATGCCCGAGAGCGTCTTGCCAGGCGCGACCTCGTGGAACGCGGCATTCGCGAACCGCGATCCCATCGCGCCGAAGCACGCCGCCCAGCGCACCGGGCTGGTCAGCTGCTCCGCCAGTCTGACACGGATCGAGCCCGCGTCGGCCTCGTGCGGCTCTGCGGTCACGTTCGACCACACCGGGCAGCGGGGCGGCTCGATCGTCGTCGATGCGAGCGCCTCGCCCAGGCGGTCGGCGGCGGGCTGCATGAGCGGGGAGTGGAACGCGCCCGCGACGGCGAGACGCGTTGCGCGAACCTTGTTGCCCTTCGCGACGCTCTCGGCCCGGTCGCAGGCCTCGGCGTCGCCCGAGATCACGACCTGTCCCGGGGCGTTGAAGTTGGCGCACACGAGCACGCCGCCCTGGCGGGCTTCGTCGACGATCGCCTGAGCTTGTGCTTCGTCCACGCCGATGAGCGCGACCATGCCGCTGGGGGCGGCGGTTGCGGCGTCCTGCATGGCGCGCCCCCGGAGCGTGACGAGACGCAGCCCGTCTTCGAACGACATCGCGCCGGCGACGTGCAGGGCTGTGTACTCGCCCAGGCTGAGCCCTGCGGCAGCCGCGAGCGGCGCCTCGCCTTCCGCGAAGCCGAGCGTTGCGGCGAGTCCGCGCCAGCAGGCCACGCCCGCGACGTACAGCGCGGGCTGGCTCACGTCGGTGCGGCTCAGTGTTTCCTCGGGTCCTTCGAAACACAGCGAGCTGATCGGGGCACCGAGCTGATCGCCCAGCGCCGCGTCGGCGGTGTCGAAGACCGCTCGGGCCTCGGCGCTGGCCTCGGCCCAGGCGCGGCCCATGCCGATCGCCTGGGCGCCCTGGCCCGGGCAGATCACGACGAGTTCTGTTGCGTTCCCCATGGGACGATCCTACGGCGTCCGCACCGCGACGGGCGACCGCATGCCGCACTCGGGGCAGACCGCCCAGCGATCTCCGCCGGGCGTTGCGTCGTCCATGTCCTGCCCGCACCACAGGCACACCCGGTCTCGCCAGCACCTGCGGATCGCGCGGTCGATCAAGCGGTCCATCGCGTAGCGTTCGTAGAGCACCCAGCCCAGTACGACACAGAGGGCGATCGCGATCGCGATTCCCCCGAACCACGCTGCCAGGCGGTCCGAGTCGGTGGTGCGGATTGTTGAGGCCAGGAATGCCTCCCACAACGGTATCAGGGCGAACACGACAAACGCGGGTGACACGAGCAGAGCGACCAGCGAGGCCCGCACGTAGAGCCAGAGACGTCTGCGCCACAGGCCTGGGTGACTGCGAGCGATCCAGGCGACCGACCACGCCTGCTCACGCGAGAGCTGGAACTCACCGGTCAGCAGGCGGTGCGTCCGAGGCCAGCGGGTCGGGAAGGTGAACGCGCCGAACCCGCCCAGGTCGGTCCGCTCGGGGTGCACCGCCGACTCGGGGCGCACCGGGCCGGCGATCCACCCGGTCCGGGGCACGTCACAGCTGCCAGAGGCTCGTGCCCCAGGTCAGCCCACCCCCGAAGCCCACGAACATCACCCGTTGCCCGGGCTTGACGCGGTCGGCGGTCACCAGGTCGTTGAGCACGAGGGGCACGCTCGCCGCGACGGTGTTCGCGTAGCGTTGAATGTTGATGTGGAACTTCTCTTCGGCGAGCCCGAAGCGGTTGCGTGCGGCGTCGAGGATCCGACGGTTCGACTGGTGGCAGATGAAGTGGTCGACGTCGTCGGCGCTCAGGCCCGCTCGCTCGAGCGTCTGCTCGATCACGAGCGGGAAGGTGCCGACCGCGAACTTGAAGACCGAGTGCCCGTTCATGTGAAGCTTGCCGAGCTGCCACTCGTCGAACGTGTCACCCTCGTGGAAATCAAACTTCGTTTCGGGGATGTAGAGGTCGTTCCATCGTTCGCCGTCGGAGTGCATGGTCTGGGCGATGAGGCCCTTGTCGGAATCAGGGGTCTTGCGCAGAATGACAGCGCCCGCGGCATCACCGAAGAGAATGGCGCCGTTCCGGCCTTTGGTCGAGTACTCGACGATGTTCGTCAGCGTGTCAGCGCCGATGAGGGCGACGTTCTTGTACTGCCCGGTCTGCATGAGCCCGTAGGCGGTGTTGAGCCCGAAGACGAACCCGCAGCAGGCTGCGGAGAGGTCGAACGCGCCGGCGTTCTTGGTGCCGATCTCCGCCGCGAGCCGGCACGCGGTGGGGGGGCAGGTCATCTCACTGGACATCGTGCTGAGCACGATCAGATCCAGCTCGTCGGCCTTCATCCCCGCGGCGTCGAGGGCGCGGAGCACGGCGTCGTGCGCGAGGTGCTTGACGCTCTCGCCCTGATCGGATCGGATGCGGTGGCGCTGCTCGATTCCTGTGCGCTGGCGGATCCACTCATCCGAGGTGTCCATCACCTTCTCGAGGTCTGCGTTGGTGACGACGTTGTCGGGCACCGCGGTGCCGATGCCGGCGATCTCGACCCCTACGGGACCGGTCTGATAGTGCGACACGCGCGAGCCTCTCTTTCGCTCCGACCCGGGCCGTGATGAGCGGCCGACTCGGGGGATCAGGCGGTCGTTGCGGAGGGGTGTACCGCCGCCTCGACCTCAGCGATCCGCGCCACGATGGCCTCGTTCACGCCCGCCGACACGTAGTCTCGGCAGCTCCGAATCGCGTTGGCGATGGTACGCGGCTCGCTGGAGCCGTGGGCGATGAACAGGCACCCGTTGACGCCGAGCAGCGGGGCGCCGCCGTACTCGTGGTAGTCGTTTTTGGCCTTGATCGACCGGGCGACCGGCTCGAACCGATTCAGCAGATCCGGATCGATCTCGATGATCTCGTTCACGATCGCCTGGAACAGGCTCTTGGCGAGGCCTTCCGCGGTCTTGAGCATGGTGTTGCCCATGAGCCCATCGGTGATAACCACGTCGGCGACGTCGTCGAAGAAGTCACGCCCCTCGATGAACCCGATGTAGTTCATGCCCGGGGTCGACTTGATCAGATCACGGGCGTTCTTGATCGTGTCGGTGCCCTTGCCCTCTTCCGAACCGATGTTCATGAGCGCCACGCGGGGCTTCTCGATGCCGAGGAGCTGCTTCGCGAGCACGTCGCTCATGACGGCGTACTGCCAGAGGTGCTGCGCGGTGGGCTCGGGGTTCGCCCCGGCGTCGCAGAGCACGACGGTCCCGTGCAGCGCGGGCATGGTCACGGCGATACCGGGGCGGTGGATGCCCTTGAGCCGCTTCATGTGCATGATGCCCGCCGAGACGCACGCGCCGGTGTTGCCGGCGCTGATGACCGCGTCGCAGTGATCCGGGCCGGCGACCTTGGGTGAGCCGATGCGAGACATCTGGACGATCGAGGAGTCGGGCTTGCCGCGGACCGCCTTGGCGGGCGACTCGGCCATCTCGATCACGTCGTCGCAGTGGTGGACATCCAGGCGCGGATCGCTGACACCGAGTTCGCCCAGGACCTCTGTGATGTCCTTCTCGCGCCCAACCAGCACGAGGCGATCGTCGTCCCCGAGGAACTCGAGACCCTTGACACAGCCTTTGAGGATTGCATCGGGGGCGTGATCGCCGCCCATGACGTCGACGGCGAGCCGCATCGGGCTCAGCCCTTCGTGCCGATGCCCAGCTTGGGCACGCGGATGGTGAGCCCGGCCCGAACGTACCCGGACTCGGCGCAGGCTCGGTGATGCCGCTTGGGCATGCCGCTGACAGGGCAGACGCCGGGCTTGATCATCGAGAGCGCATCGTGCGTCCGACGACGGCGAGTTCGACCATACGACTGACGCTGGGCTGGAAGCACGGAGACTCTCCTGACGCGGTTCTTCAGCGAGTGCCGCCACCACGCGGCGTAGCTCGTTGAGACGACAACCCTAGGTCTCCGGCGAAGATTGGTCAATCCGGTACGGGCGGGGCAAAGTCCATACAAAATCCGATCGGTCGGGCGAACTCCACGGTTGCGAGACCAGGCTCTGCATTGTTTGATCTGGGCGACCCGGGCCGGGCTGTGCTCTGGGACCCGTGCGTCAGGAAGCCCGGTACACCGCGCTGGAATGCCGCCGGGCTGCGCCGCAAAGGGGCACGAGAACAGGCGAGAGTTCGTTGTCATCGAGGGTGACAGCAGCTGAGCGGGGACACTCGACAGGCTTGTCATGCCGGCCGGCGTCAACGCCCGTATTCTCGCGTCCCGCCAGATCAAAGCGGCTCGGAACGCACCCATCGACGAGTGCCGTCCGGCGTCGCTCCCAGAGTGATCGTCGGCCTAGACTTGCTCTCGCCGGCACAGCCAGGCTGATGCCTCCCTAGCTCAATCGGTAGAGCAGCTGACTCTTAATCAGCGGGTTGAAGGTTCGAGTCCTTCGGGGGGTACTTATTTGAGTCTTCAGCGCGGGCGGCGCAAAGCGCACACACCAGCTGTGGGACAGATTGGTCGAGAGCAGGGATAG